>CAYYCV010000115.1:0-15692 GCA_964470405.1 uncultured Caryophanales bacterium | reverse complement strand
CTGCAGAATGCCCTCGGTCGACAGACGATCGATCCACTCGCGCAGGCGCGGACGCCCCTCGGTCTCGACGAGCTCGTCGTAGTCGGGTCCGCTGTCGCCGCGGGTGCCCCGCAGGCCCCATTGGCCCAGGAACAGCGCACGCTCGTCGAGCATGCCCAGGTAGTCCGCCACCGGGATGCCCTTGACGATGCGAGTACCCCAGAACGGCGGGGTCGGCACCTCGTTGTCGGCCGCGACGTCGGACCGTGCGGGCACGTCGACGGGAACCTCGGCGGCCTTGCGCTTCTCCGCGATGCGCTTGGCCCGCTCACGGCGGGCCTTGCGCTCGGCGCCCGCGGCTGCGGCCGCCGGGGGAGCGAATCCCCTCATGCGGGAGGGCCATTCGGGATCTTCCAGGGACAGCAGAAGGACGGCGATCAGCTTGACCCCCTCGTCCTGATGCTGCAGTTTGGCCTGAACGAGCAGCAATCCCCCTTTTCGCACCATATCGGCATACTTTTCCCATACCTCCGGAAACAGCACCACCTCTATTTTCGCGACCCGGTCTTCCAGTTCCATGAACGCCATCGGCCGGCCTTTGCGGGTGACGATGGTTTTGCAGGAAAGCACCATGCCCGCCGCCGTCACGCTCGACTGCTCGGGAAGCTCATCCAACAAGTGGATGGCGTCAACGCCGAACTTCCGCAAGTCGGCTTCGTATTGATCCATCGGGTGGCCGGAAACGTACAGCCCCATCCCTTCCTTCTCCAGCTCCAATTGCCGGATTTTGTCGAAGGGCCGAACGTCGGGGTAATCCATCTCCCAATGGATTTCCTCGTCGAATCCGAACAGATGGATCTGCAAATCCTCGCGCTCTTTGCGCCACTTTGCGGCCTTCTCCACCGCTTCCTCCAGCATGTCCAGAAGCTGGGCGCGGTGTCCGGGCAAAGAATCCATCGCGCCCGCCTGGATCAGCGATTCGATCACCCGCTTGTTGCACACGCGCAAATCGACCCGGCGGCAAAAATCGAGCAGGTTCGCGTAAGGGCGCTCGCAGCGTTCCCCGATAATCGATTCCATCGCGTGCGTCCCCACGTTTTTGATCGCCGCCAGGCCGAAGCGGATCGCGCCCCGCTGCGCGCCGTCCGCCGAGCGAACCGGCGTGAACAGCACGCCGCTCTCATTCACGTCGGGAGGCAGCACGTCGATGCCCATCCGGCGGCATTCATCGACGTATTCCGCCACCTTGCGGTGGCTTCCCATCACCGCGGTCAGCATGGCGGCCATAAACTGCACGGGATAATGGGCCTTCAAATAGGCCGTCTGGAACGCCAGTACGCCATAAGCCACCGCGTGGGCTCTGGGAAAGCCGTAATCGGCGAAGCGAACGATCATATCGTACACCGCGTTCGCCTCTTCCTCCGTAAATCCCTTGTTTACGCTTCCTCCGACAAAATGGGCCCGCTGCTCGTCCAGCACCTCGCGCTTCTTCTTGGACACCGCCCTGCGCAGCAAATCGGCCTCGCCCAGGCTGAACCCGGCCATGACCGAAGCGATCTGCATGATCTGCTCCTGGTAAACGATGATCCCGTACGTCTCCTGCAGCAGCGGCTTTAACGCGGGATGGGGATAATCCACCCGGATTTGCCCGTGCTTGCTCTGAATGTATTTCGGGATAAATTCCATCGGACCGGGTCGGTACAAAGCCAATACGGAAATGATATCCTCGAACGCGGACGGCTTCATATCCTTGAGAGCGCGGCGCATGCCGGCCGATTCCAGTTGGAATATGCCGGTGGTGTCGCCGCGGCTCAGCATTTCGTAAGTCGCCGGATCGTCGTCGGCGATCCGGTGGAAATCGATCTCCCGCTGAAACTGTTCGCGAATCCATTGCAGCGTCCTTTCGATAATGGACAATGTGCGCAGGCCGAGAAAATCCATTTTCAGCAAACCGAGCGTTTCCAGATGTTCCATGGAATACTGGGTCAACGCCGTATGCTCGGTCCCTTCCTGCAGCGGCACATAGTCCGTCAAGGGCTGCTTTGAAATCACCACGCCGGCGGCATGCGTGGAGGAATGGCGCGGCAGCCCTTCCACCCTGCGGGCCATTTCGATCAATTTCGCCACCGCGGCGTTGCGCTCGCAAAACTGCTTCAAATCGGGATTGACCCGCAGCGCTTCCTCAATCGTCATCCCGAGCGACATCGGAATCATCTTCGCCGCCCGGTCCACGTCGGCCAGCGGGACGTTCAAAGCGCGTCCGACATCCCGCACCGCCGCCCTGGCCGCCATCGTCCCGAAGGTGACGATCTGGGCGACATGCTCGGGGCCGTACTTGCCCACGACATATTCGATCACTTCGTCGCGGCGCTCGTCGCTGAAATCGATGTCGATATCCGGCATGGTTACCCGCTCCGGGTTCAAAAACCGCTCGAACAGCAGGCGGTAGCGAATCGGATCGACATCGGTGATCCTCAAAACATAGGCCACCAGGCTGCCCGCCGAGGAGCCTCTCCCCGGACCGACGGCGATTTTTCGCTCATGGGCGAACCGGATAAAGTCCCAGACAATCAAAAAATAATCGGAAAAGCCCATCGATTGAATCACGTTCAATTCGTACGCCAGGCGTTCTTCCAGCCGCTCGCGAAAGGCGTCGTCCTTCCACTCGGGGCGCTGTTCAAACCGCTCCTTCAGCCCTTGCCGGCACAGGCGGAGCAAATATTCGCCGGCCGTCAATTGCGCGGGAATCCCGGTGAACCGCGGCAAAATCGAGCGGCCCGTTTCCAGCTCCAGCTCGCATTTTTCGGCGATGCGCCGCGTATTTTCCACAGCCTGCGGCGCATGGGCGAACAGGCGGGCCATTTCCTCGCCGCTCTTCAAATAAAGCTGGTCGCTTTGAAACCTGAACCGCTCCTTGTCTTCCACCGTCTTTCCCGTGCCGATGCACAGCAGCACATCCTGAACCAGATAGTCCGACCGGCGGATGTAGTGCACGTCGTTGGTGGCCGCCAGCGGAATGCCGCTCTTGCGCGCGAGTTCAACGATGCCTTGCATCGCCCGCTTCTGATCCGCCAAGCCGTGATCCTGGATCTCCAAATAGTAATCCTCGCCGAACAACGCCCGGTATCGTTCCGCCGTGCGCAGCGCCTGATCGTCGCGGCCGTGCAAAAGATGCTGGGCGAT
Organism: uncultured Caryophanales bacterium; assembly: GCA_964470405.1. GTDB lineage: Bacteria > Bacillota > Bacilli > Paenibacillales > CAYYCV01 > CAYYCV01. Next base: position 12,530 of record CAYYCV010000115.1, on the reverse strand, counting down.
CTCCCCGCCGAGGCAGGAGCTCAGACAGATCAACCCTTCGGCATGACGGGAAAGCAACTCAAAATCGATTCGGGGTTTATAGTAAAAGCCTTCGAGGTGAGCGGCCGAACAAAGCTTCATCAGATTCCGATAGCCCTCCAGGTTTCGGGCCAACAAAACCAAATGATAGTGGGGGTGCTCCTCTCTCGATGTTTTGATTTTCAAATCGTCGGTGATGTACATTTCGCAGCCGATAATCGGCTTGATGCCGTTCTCCCTGCACGCCTTGTAGAAAGCAATGGCGCCGTACATCACGCCGTGATCGGTGAGGGCCAGCGCGGGCATGCCCATGCGGGCGGCTTCCGCCGCCAGTTCCTTAATGCGGGCGGCTCCGTCGAGCAAGCTGTACTCGCTGTGCACATGCAGATGGACAAAATCCTTCATTTCGCGCCGCCTCCCCGCCGATCATGAGTCGATCATGAGTCGATCATGAGTCGATCATCAACCGATCATTATTTATTAATTTTATCATATTGTCCCGGTCCATTCCCATACCTATATATAAGAGCTTGTTGAATATATAAGAGTTGGTTGAAGAAAAAAGGAACGCGACAAAAAAGCAATGTGAAAAAAAGGAATGTGAAGGAAATGGGAAACTATGTATCGAAAATGCTGCAGGATTTCTTCGTCGCTTTCGGCATCGTGCTGGGGGCCTCGCTTTTGGCCGGAGTTTACGCCGTGCTCACGCTCCAGCCTCCCACGCTGACGATGCAGCGGATTGCCGAAAACATCAAAATCTGGGCGCTCGTCGCCGCGGTCGGAGGCACGTTTGAGCCGCTGCGGTCGCTGGAAAGCCATTTTCTGGAGGGCCACCTTTCCCCCGCCATCAAGGAAATCCTCTATTTGTTGAGCGCATTTTTCGGAGCGGCGATGGGCGCGCGCCTCATCCAGTGGATCTGCGGCGGAGGCACGGAGCAATGAAAGCTCCATCGTTGGAGCGTTTCTTTCATCTGCAGCGGCCGATGGGCATATTCGTGGCCGGCATCGTGGTCGGGGCCGCCGTGTTCAGCGCGATTTACCATCACAATTTCAATCTTCTGACCGTCCAAAACAGCATGCTCAAAAACGAAAACAACAATTTGCGGGGCAACATTCAATCGCTGACCAAATATAAAAACAAGGAAACGATTATCCAGGGAATTATCGTGCACGTGGAACAAGGCGCCGACGATCCGGCATTGGACGAAATCAGCACGGAAGAGATCAAGCAGCGCGTGCAAAAAGATTTGAAAATATTCATCGGGCAGCAAGTGGAGCAAATGCCAAAACAGATTCAGGTTGCCGTCGAACTGCTGCATCAAAAAATCTATCCGTCCATCCGCGAAAAAAATTACGTTTTGGAATTCAAGCTGGCGGTCATCGTTCGCGCCGATTTGAACGTTTGGGTTACGGCGAAAGAATTCAAAATTTCATAGAAGTGTGGTGGAAAACAGGCGGCTCCACGCCTGAACTGGGGTTTCCGGCCGCGGTTGCCCATCCGTTACCCGGTTGAACAGCCGCTGAAAGAAAGAATCCGCAAACAAAAGACAAGAACGGTCGTTAGCGTTTCACCAACCCACGCCCGTGAGCATTTCACCAACCACGCCCGTGAGCGTTTCACCAACCCACGCCCGTGCTCAATCCCTACCCATGCTCAACCCTCGTGCATACCCAATATCCGTCCATTCGTCGCATCAAGCTCGTTTTTTACCCTTTATTTTGCCCTCCGTGTTGAAATAACTGCAAAAATACATCTTTTCTTTCCTTTAGCGACGTACCGGAGAAAATTACTGCGATAATGCAGGTATTTTTCGCTTAATCTCCTGCCGACGACCATTGGCCTCGAAATACCTGCATTATCGCAGGTATTTCTCTTCAACGCCTATAACGGACAGCAAAAAGATGCACTTTTGCAGTTATTCCAATCGCGCGGGTCTGCGTCCAATTCGCAACATCGCCGATCGACGATTTTATTCGCCGACCGGGCTTTCAACTCCCAGCGTTGCTTTACGGGGGCGAAATAGAGTAAAGTTAGATGAGAAACGCGCAAACGGGAGGCGTGGCAATGCTTATCATCTGGCAGTACGTTCTATCTATTACAGCATTAAATACAGGCGCAACAAAGAAGCCCGCCTGCGGGGCCTGTACTCCTCAAAAATGAACATTTGGATCGGCGTTTTAATGATCGCCATCACCTTGCTGGAATTCACTTTTCCGTTCTCGATTACCCGGACGGTGGTCAGCTCGGTGTTTTTGCTGTTGGGGCTGTTCAATTTATTCTCCGGCATTCGCAACCACTCGTACTACAGCCGCACCTGACCTGCCGGGTCAACGGAGAAGGGGCCGATCAGGCCAGCGCTTCCGGTAGACAGACATATCGGCAACCATGCCCGACCGTCAGTGAAAAGGGCCTGTACCGCCAGCACCTCCGGCAAACCGTCGCATCACAACTGTGGCCAAACCGTCAGCGGAAGGGTCCGCAATCAGACCCGCCGCTTCCGGCAACAGCAGCCATGCCGCCGCACGATGGCGACCACGCCTGATCGCTCAGCCCTGATCAATCAACTGGGCCGTCATCATCGATTTGGTCACCAGTTGACCGTGATGCGCGATCTCTACCTCGACCTTGCCGAATTTGCGGCTGACTTCTATGATCCGCGGGCGAATTTCGATCTCATTGTCAATCTGCAAAGGGCGCACGAAGTAGCTGGACATATTTTCCATCACCAAGTCGCCTTTTTTGTAATCTCCAATTACATAATAAGCCGCTTTGGTCATCAGTGTGGTCAATACGCCCACCGATACCGTTCCCAGACGGCTGGTCATTTGCGGGGTAATCAGGCCGCGAAGCAGCAAATTTCCCTGCTCGTCCCGCTCCTCCTCAAACCCGCTGAGGATCAAATCCTCGAACGTCTCTCCAATCTGCGGCTGCTTATGAATGTTCTGCATCGCTTTCAGCACATCCTGACGGGTGATCACCCCGATCAATTTGCGCGACGCATCCACCACAGGCAGCAGCTCGATGCCCTCCCACACCATCATATGGGCGGCGGAAGCGATCGACGTCTTAAGGCTGACCGTAATCGGATGACGGGTCATCACCTTGTCGACGGTCTGCTGCGGCTGCGCCCCGAACACATCCTTCGACGTGACGATGCCGACCACGCGGTTCCACTCGTCGACGACGGGGAACCGGCTGTGCCCCGTACGCTCGAGCAAATGATACCAATCCTCCATGCGGCTGCTCGACTTGAGGCTGACCACCTTATCCTTCGAAATGATAATGTCCTCGACCAGCATGATTTTTTTCTTGATCAGGCTGTCATAAATGGCCCGATTAATCATCGAAGCCACCGCAAAGGTATCGTAGCTGCACGATATGATCGGCAGGCTCAACTGATCGGCCAGGCGCTTGATCTGTTTGCTCGTATCGAATCCCCCGGTAATCAGAACGCCCGCGCCCTGCTTCAACGCGCTCGTATGGGCTTCCTCCCGGTTGCCGACGATCAGCAGGCTACCCGCCTCAATATAGCGCTTCATCGCGTCGTTCTCCATCGCGCCGATCACAAACTTGTTCAGGGCCTTGTCCAGCCCTTTCGCTCCGCCGAGAACATCGCCGTCGACAATGTGCACCACGTCGTCGAAGGTCAGCTTGTGAATTTCCATCCTCTGCTTCTTCTCGACCCGAACGGTCCCGATTCTTTCCCTGGTCAAAACCAACCCTTGATTTTCCGCCTCTTTGATCGCCCGGTAAGCGGTTCCCTCGCTGACTTCCAAATCTTTTGCCGTTTTTCTGACCGAAATTTTGCTGCCGATCTTCAAGCCTTCGATGTACCGCAAAATTTGTTCGTGCTTCGTCAGCGAGTCGCCTTGGTACAGTTCCACGGTTACACCCCGAATTTCATCCGTTTTGCCATTTATTTTAACATACTTCGATGGATTAAGACATCCCGCGATCCGGCGCGCAACCCGTCATGCAACCTATCGCAACAACCCGGCGCGCATCAGTCGCCCGGATGAGCCGATCGGCTCCGGCCGCGATCGATCAACTGCTGCTGCAGCCGCATCCTGTACAGCCTGACCTGATCGATCTGCTTGCGCGTCTGCTCATCGATGCCGAGAATGTCATGCAGATGCGCGGCAATAATCACCAGCACCATGCAAATCCAGCCGATCGAAAATATCGTGGGCTGCGTCCATCCCCCTCCGATTTCCAACCGGGGAACGGCATAGATCAACAGGCCGAGCGCCAAACCAAGACAGGCCGCATTCCTCAACTCTCTCATTCCCACCCCTCCTCTCACGAATTACACACTGCCATTATATGAACAGGAGGGAAGGATTATACGGGCAAGTCCCGGCGCTAGCCGTAAACCTCCTCCAGCGAGCGGGCAATGATCCCGTTAATGTCGTCCATCATCAGGCTCAGACGCCGTTCCGATTCGAACATTTGACGGATGGGCAGGCGCGCATTCAACGCCTCGTAAAGCTGCTCCACCTGCTCCATCTCCTCTTTTTCCGGGGATTCCCCCGCCATCATTTTCCTTTGCAGCACCGCCTGACGCTCACGGAAGCCGTCGACCAGCCGCTTGGCCTCCGGGTCATCGTTGACGATCCGGATCGCCTTCTCCAATTCGGCGAACTCGCTACTGGATTTGATCGCTTTTACCAATTCGTAGGCTTGATCATGCACATTCAATCTCCATCATCCTTTCGAATATCGTATGTCCCGCTCAGCCGTTCATCCACAGCAGCATGAACAGCGATTGAAGCAAACCGATGAAGCCGCCGAGCAGGGCGCCAAGCCAGGTAATCGCCCTGAATTCTTCCCCCGAAACGCTCAATATCACCTGTTCCAACCGTTCGATCGGGAAGCGCCGCACCTGCTGATCGACCAGATCGGGCAAATGAATCGCCTGAACGATTTTTTCCATGTTGTCCTCCAGCAGCCGGATCAGAAATCCGCTGACCGCGGGCACCTTGTCCAACAGCCAGCCCTTATGCCGCGACAGCAGCGGGCGGAGCGTCAGCGAAGCCGCGGAATCCACCCAGGCGTAGGGACGGAGGATCGACGCCGCATGGGCCGCGATCCATCCCTTCGGGTCGGGATCGACATAAGCCGCCATCAACTCGGAAAGGCTCATGCGTTCCAGCCGTTCCATCTGATTCCGCAGCAACCCGGCCAGCGCCGCATGAGCCGCGGGGGAACGCAGGCCGTCCATCAGCGCAAGCTTCACCTTGGCCGTCATGCGGTCCTGATCCATAAACAGCCCCGCCAGCGTCCCCAGAAAGCCGCCGCCCTGTTCCAGGAACTTCCCGATCGCCCGGCGCAGCAGCGCGCTGCCTTCGGGGGAAGCCAGCTCCGCCGCGATGCCTTCCGCCAAATGCCGGGCCAGCCGCTCGGCGGCTTCGTCCCTCCGCTCCCGGTTCCAGCCGGGAATCGCCTCGCTCAACGTCTTGGCGGACCATCCCCGGTCCTCCCACAACCACAGCGCCCCTTCCTCCGCCAGCCGGCGAAGCCAATCCGCCAATTGCCGTTCAACGCGCTCGATCTGATCGGGAGGCCACCATCCGGCAAGCCACTCCTTTAACGTTTCTTCCCGCTCTGCTCCATTGTGCACCAATGCCGACAATTTATTCTCCAGCCCGCTCCTGAATTCCGGCTTCTGCAACGTCTCCGTCAGCCCGTTGGACGTGACCAGATAGTTCCCGACCACCGCGCCAAGCGAGCGGGCGATCTGTTCCCTTCGCTTCGGAATCAAACCGGGCGTGAAAGGAAGCCGATATGCCCCCAGATAGACCGCCTTCCTGGGGTGAAACAGCATCTTGATCGCCAAATAGTTGGTCAAGCCCCCGATAAAGGCCGCCACCACGACGCTGATGCCGATAAAAAGCAAATGGTTCACTTGCGCCCTCCTCTTTCATCTGATCCATACCGGGCCGCAATCCTTCCGCCGGCCAGGCCCCCCCGGTCCTCTTTTCTGCACTTCGGAATCTGTAGATTGCAATCACCAAGGTATAAATGTCCTCATATGATGGTGTAGATGCAGATGGCCGTTTTTTTCGCGGAGCAAATCGCTTCCGAAACCCGCGCCATCCCGTGGTCATCTTCCGGAAAATGCACTCTGAACCGAAAGCAACAAGCGTACATTTTCGGGGTAACACAATTTCCATAAGGAGTCATCGAATGAATAAAACCAAGGTTACGATTCAGGCATTGCGCTCCGGTTCTATTTTTGATGATCAAACGATCATGCTGAGCGACCATTACTTCCAATATTGGAAAATTCCACACAGCCGACCCTTGACGTTAAGCTTTGGTTCTTTAAGGCAGCAAGTAAAAGCCGTGCCGATGTCCACTCCCAAAGTGTTGCGTATGAGACCCTCGCTCCTGAATCATTTTGGACTGCATCACGGCACATCGTTAAGGCTGCAATACAGGCCCGGCTCCAACACACTGCGGATCGGCCCCATCATCGGGGTTCTGGTCAATCGGGTGTACTCCGGCAATCCCGAGAAACTGCTCGGATCGATTACAACGTTCGGGCGGGAAATGTCGGAATCCGGACGCCAGCAAGGTGTCTTCGTTTATTTTTTTGCCCCGCAGGAATTTCATGCCCAGGAGGGCAGAATCAAAGGCTGGCATTATTACAACGGCTGGAATTCGGCTCATTTCCCGGTGCCTCACGTCGTCCACAACCGCCTGACTACGCGAAGACTGGAGAACAAAACCAGCGTACAACATTTTATGAAGGATGTAAAATCGCTCTACAATACCAGCATTTTCAACGAAAAATATTTAAATAAAAACGAGGTCTTTCAAGCGTTAAACCGCGAAGCAAAAGTGCGGGTTTATTTGCCCGAATCGTATTCGCTACGAAACATGCAGATGTTGAAAACCATGTGCGGCAGGCACGCCGTCGTGTTCCTGAAGCCGGTGCGCGGCAGCCTGGGCAAAGGGATCATCCGGATCGTCAGGCAGCCGAACCAGACCTACGCCTGCCACTTCGCCAGCGTCAACGGAACGCGCAAGCAGGTATATTCCGGGTTGAAACCGCTCTTTGAGGCGATTTCGGGCAGATTGCGGGCCCAGCGCTATCAAATTCAGCAAGGCCTGGATCTGATCGAAATCGGAACAAGGCCCATCGATTTTCGCGCGTTGGTGCAGAAAAACGCCAAAGCGCAATGGGTCATCACATCGATCGTCGCGCGCATGGCCAGCCAGCATCATTTCGTGTCCAATCTGGCCAGGGGGGGAAGCCTGATCCAGGTCAAGGCCGCGCTGGTCAAATCCAACCTTGCCCCCCAGCGGCGGCGGCCGGTATACGTCAAGCTGAAGCAGGCGGCCGTGGATATCGCGCACGGGATCGAATCGCAGATTCCGTATCATTTCGGGGAGCTGGGAGTGGATCTGGCCGTGGACCGCAGCGGCAAGGTTTGGCTCCTGGAGGTCAACTCCAAACCATCCAAAGACAACAACAGCGCGCTTCAGGAAAACAAAATCCGACCTTCCGTCAAGCAAATCATCCAATACGCCAAATATTTGTCGGATTTTTGAGGTGATTTCATGTTTGTCGCGGCAAAAAACAAATATCTGGGTATCATGACCTGTTTCAAGCAAGGATATCCTCCGTTTCACGAACAGCCGTTTTACCGCAATTTGTGTCAGGTCGGGTCCAAAACCGGGGTCAACGTCTTCGTATTTTCCCCCGACCACATCGATTGGCAAAACATGCAGGTCGACGGCTACCGCTTTTCGGAGCAAAGCCGGAAGTGGAGCAAGCGGCGCTTTCCGCTCCCGCTGCTCATCTACGACCGCTGTTTCTATTGCAGCAGCGAACAATATCTCCGCTACCGCCCGCATATTCAGAAGCTGAGGCAAGTTCGGCGCACCCGGTTTCTCGGCTATGGATTGAAGGGAAAATGGTCCGTCCAACGGTTGCTGACGGCGGACGAAGAAATCGCCTCCCATCTTCCCGATACCGAGATCTGCGGCGGGCCGCAAACGATCTTGCGCTGGCTGAGCCGAAAGCGGGAGTTTTGCCTGAAGCCCCAAGGGGGGAGCCAGGGCAAAGGCGTGCTGCGCGTGGCGCGGCCGATGGAAAACCGATTCGAGGTCCACGGAAGAGACGGCCAAAACCGCATGATCGACCTCTCCTTCACCCGCTGCAACTCGTTGCTGAAATGGTTAAAAAGATTTATCGGCGGCAGAAAGTACATCATCCAAACCTATCTGTCGCTGACCACCCATCAAGGCCATGCTTTCGACCTTCGTTCCTTGATGCAAAAAAACGGGAAAGGAGAGTGGACGTTGACCGGAATGGGCGTACGCCGGGGAAAGCCGGGCAGCATCACCTCCAACCTTCACGGCGGCGGCAATGCCGAAGCGGTCCGCCCTTTTCTGGAGCACGAATTCGATCCCGCCTCAACCGCCCGCATACAGGAAACGATCCTCCGGTTATCGTACAGCATCCCCGCCGTGCTTGAAGCCGCCCACGGAAGGCTGCTGGAGCTGGGCATCGATTTCGGCATCGACAAACAAGGCAAGGTATGGATTCTGGAGGTCAACTCCAAACCGGGAAGAAGCATTTTCTCGCAATTGAACGATGCGGCAGCCAAAAAAACATCCGTTATGAATCCAATTGACTATGCCCGCTATTTATTGGATCGGCAACTAGGAGGTTAAATCCTGATGAGTTTTACAAATTGCAACCTTCATTTCATGGTGCAATCAGACAGAAAGGTCTACATGACCCCAGCCCTGCTGAAGCAACTGAGATTGAGCAATAAAGCCACCGTGACGCTAAGGCACGGTCAGAAAGCGATACGCGCCTCCGTAAGCGCCATAAGAAAAAAGGGAAACCAGGTGTACCTGACTTCAACGCTCCGCAGCTCGCTGAAAGTTCCAAGGTCCGGAAACTGCTACATCCAGCGTTCGGAGGACGGCAGCGTTCGGATCGGACCGCTGATGGGCATCATGACCGCCTCGGTCATCAGCACGGCCGCGCTGCCGTTCGGGAGACGAACCGGGCTGATCCGGCGGTTTCTGCGATCGGGCTCGAACAAAGCGTTCTATTTCGCTTTCGCCCCCAAGGATATCAACTGGCAGCAGGAAACCATCAACGGCTGTTTTATCTCCCCGAACGGAGGATGGCAGCGCAGGACGGTGCCGCTTCCGGATGTCGTGTACAACCGCCTCCCCAGCCGGCGGGCCGAATTGTCCACGTCCATGGAAAATTTTAAAGACCGTTTCACGCGCCGTAAAATCCCCATGTTCAACTGGAGCTTTTTCAACAAATCCGATGTGTACAGCTTGCTGGAAGGCGAACCCGAAGAGAAATACGTGCCCGAATCCTATATCAATCCCCCTGCGGAAAAAATCAAGGAGATGCTGGAAAAACACCATTTCGTGTATTTGAAGCCGACCGGAGGCAGCCTGGGGAAAGGCATTTATCGGCTGACTCACCATCCGAAAAAGGGCTACTTCTCGCGATTCCGCAGAAACGGGAAAAATGTGCTGCTGCGCTTCACCAAATTCAGCAGCTTGATGAACCTGCTCAACCGGCAGGGCCGAATGAAAAATTATGTGGTGCAGCAAGGCATCCGCCTGGTGGAGCTGGACTACTGCCCGATCGATTTCCGCGTGCACATGAACAAAAACTCCAGCAACAAATGGATCGCCTCGGGGGTCGGAGCGAAAAAAGCGGGGAAAGGCAGCGTGACCACCCACATTAAAAACGGCGGCAAGCTGATGACGCCGGAGCAGGCGCTGTCGCGCATTTTCGGCGCCAAATCCGATGAAATCCTGCTGAGAATCAAGCAGGTTTCCGTGAAGCTGGCCGAGGCCATCGAGCGGAACTACCCGCATATCATCGGCGAGCTCGGCTTCGATATCGGCGTCGATCGCGACGAGAAAATCTGGATGTTTGAAGCCAACGCCAAGCCGGGGCGATCGATCTTCAAGCATCCCGCCCTGCGGTCGCAAGGGAACGAATCGCTGGCCTACATCTTCGAACACTGCATGTATTTGAGCAGATTTCGGCGGGGGGATGGAACGTGAGCAACGACGTCTTATCTACGGAAGCTTCGCGAAAACCGGTCGTCGCCATTCTGACCGTGGAGGACGACGACAACGATTTCCGCGGCAACCGCAACAATTTTGCCGATCTGGTCAAAACCGGAGCCGTCATGGGGATTCAGGTGTACGTCACCACCACCCGTTTTTTGCGGCTGAACAACCGCAAGCTGGTCGGTTACGCATACAATCCCGCGGACAAAACCTGGAGCCGGAAATGGCTTCCGCTGCCCCATGTCATATATAACCGCATTCCGCTGCGCAAGGACGAACAGACGATGGAAGCGCAGAAGATCATCGACGAGTGCCTCAAACACCCGAGCATCCAAATTTTCAACCCGGCTTTTTTCAACAAATGGTCGCTGTTCGAATGGCTGAGCAAATCGGAGGCAACGAAGCCGTACATTCCCGAAACGAAAAAATACAACGGCAACCTGGACCTGCACTCGATGCTGCGGCAGCATCCCCTGCTGTAATTGAAACCGGAGCGGGGGAAAGCCGGCAAAGGCATCATGCGGGTGCGAAGGCTTCATTCGATCCCGTTCCCGTTTCAGTTGAAAATACAAAACAACAAAAAAAGCCGGGTTTTCAAATACGCCAGGCTGGACCTTCTTCGGGCGAAATTAAACCAACTGATCGGCTCGAAGGAATACATCGTCCAACAGGGGATCCGGCTGGTGCAAAACAACGGCCGCCCCTTCGACCTGCGGGCGCTCGTACAGAAAAACCGCAAGGGCCAGTGGACGGTTTCGGGCATCGGCGCGCGGGTCGCCGGCGCGAAGAGCATTACGACCCACGTTCCGCGCGGGGGGTCGATCGACGATCCGGGCCGGCTGCTGGCGGCCGCGTTCGGCAGGCCGGCGGCGGCCCGAATTCTGCGCAGGGCGCGGCGGGCATCGCTGCACATCGCCAGGCAGATCGAAAAAGCGTCCGGGCACATGCTTGGGGAAATGTCCATGGATCTTGGAGTGGACCGCCATGCCCGCATTTGGTTTTTCGAAGCGAACTCCAAGCCGATGAAATTCGACGAACCGCACATTCGCCAAAAATCGCTCCGGCACATTATGCATTACTCCGCCTACCTGACCAAAAGCAAGAAATACGATCATCTTCTTTAATAAGGACTACAGGGAAAGCTGGTGAATTTCCATTGCTTCCAACGCTAGGAGTCATGACCACCTATCTCAACAACCGCAAACAATTCGAAGAAAGAGCCTTCTTCCGAAAACTGTCCCTTGCCGGAAGGAAGATCGGCATCGCCGTGACCGTCTTTACCCCCGAAGACGTGCAGGAAAGCAACAAAAAAATCCTCTTTCACGTATACGATCCGAAAAGCGCCCGCTGGACAAGAAAGCTGAATTCGTTTCCGCAGGCGATTTATGACCGGTGCCGCTATCAGGCCGTATGGCGCTTCAGGCAGTTAAAACAATTCCGATCCAAATATCCGCATTTGATCTATTTGAACCGTCCGCTGGCCAACAAATGGACGATTCATCAACTGCTTCGCAGAAATGCCCGAATTCGCCCCCACTTGCCGGAAACCGTCCTGTTCAGGCAATCCGGGGAACTGAAAAAAATGCTGGAAAAACACCGCACCGTCTTTCTAAAACCGATCAACGGCACCGGCGGAAGGGGCATCCTGCGGATCGAAAAGCTGAATTCGGCAGACTGTCTGATTCAGGGCAGGGACCGAAGGCGGCACATTATTTCGCAGCAAAAAAAGAAGATCGGCAAAGTGCCGGCCCTGTTCGGCGCCTGGAATTTGTCGCAGCGCTATATCGTTCAGCAGGGATTGGACCTCCATTTGAACAGCGGCCGCGTACACGATTATCGGATGCTGGTCCAGAAAAACGGCGGCGGCGAATGGGAAGTGACCGGCTGCGCCGGACGGATCGGGCCGCCCCGGAGCATCACGTCCAACCTGCACGGCGGCGGCCGGGCCACCACCTGCGAGCAACTGCTCAACCGCTGGCTTGGCTCCGAGGACCGGGCCCAGGCCGTCAAGCAGTCCATGCAGCGCCTGGGGCTGGATGTGGTGCACGAGCTGGAAGCGAGGGGCTTTCAGGTATGCGAGCTGGCGCTGGATATCGCCGTCGATCGCAAGGGAAAGCCCTGGCTGCTTGAAGTCAACCCGAAGCCTTCCAGGGAAGTGTTCTCCCAGTCGGGGCAGCACGAAGCGTACCGGAAATCGATCGATCGCCCGCTTGAATACGCCTTGTGGGTCATCAAGCGCAACAGATAAAAGGGCGCGCGGAAGCTCGTTCAACCGGCGGCGCCGGCGGATCGTCGGCACAAGCGAGCAACTGCTCGATCCGCGATATCCGCGCGTCAGAACAAGTCGAGCTACTGCTCGATCCTCGATATCTGCGCGTCAGAACAAGTCGAGCTACTGCTCGAACCTCGATATCTGCGCGTCAGAACAAGTCGAGCAACTGCT
>CAYYCV010000114.1:11301-15765 GCA_964470405.1 uncultured Caryophanales bacterium | reverse complement strand
GGTCACGGCGGCGGCCATGGTGGAGGTCATGGCGGCGGCCACGGCGGTTGGGGTGGCTGGGGCGGCTGGTAACTTCCGGGGTGGTCGTCGCCGGCAGCGGAGGCAAGGAAGGTTCGCCGGCTTTTCTAAGCGATCTGTACGGCGATGCGGACTTTTCGTTCTCATACGGGCGTTTGAAATTCGCGGAAATTTTGCGGGATTTGGAGAGGTTCGACATTTCGGCGCAAATTTATACGCAGTTGAAGCTGCGAAACAAGCTGGATGCCGTACCGTCCTTTTTCCGATATCGCTTAAAGCGGGCATTGGAGCAGGCGCTGTTCCAAAATTTGCTGATTCAAAACGAAACGGATCAAATCCTGGATGGCTTTGAGCATTGCGGCGTGGATGTGATTCCGCTGAAAGGAATTGATTTCGCCAAACGATATTTTGGGCATTTGTCCGCCCGGGCCACCAGCGATATCGATTTGCTGATCCGCGCTTCGGACTACGGTCAAGCGGCGGATTGCGTCGCGCAGCTTGGGTTTTTGGGGCGGGACCGGTTGAAATCGGCGCACTATCACGCAGTGTTTTACAAGGCGCTTCCGGGGCAGCGGGAACCGCTGGCGGTGGAGCTGCACTGGGAAATCGAGCGGCCGCGGACGTCGGATTTAAAGGTGGCGGAATGGTGGGAGGCGGCCAACGGGTCGGGCGTCGCGCGGCATGTGCGGCACCTTCCCCTTTTTGAAACGTTCTACTTGATTTGTCTGCACGGCGTCCGGCATCGGATGGATTCACTGAAATATGCGGTGGATATCGCGCATCTGCTTTATTGGCACAAGGGCGAATTGGACCTTGAAAGGCTGTTGAACCGGGCCCGCCAAGATCGGACGTCCGCCCGAATCCGCGCCGCGCTGAACATCGTTTGCCGGCTCATTCCTTCATGCGCTCCCTCGTGCCCGTCGGTGGACCGCTTCCGCTTCCGGTGGCTTCCGTGGGCGTATCCCCCGATCGGCAAAGCGGCTGCGGGGAAAGACAGCGTTGGGGTAAGGCAAGGCAGTTTTGCGGCGGGGGCAGACGGATTTGCGGCAAGGCAGGGCAGTTTTGCGGCGGAGGCAAACGGATTTGTGTTTGCGGCAAGGCGGGATGGCCTTGCGGCGGGAAAGGGCGGCTTCAAGGAAGTGCTGTTCAGAATGTTGTTTCCGATCTGGGTGCTGGACTGTTGGAAGCATCGGCTGCATTTGCTGTGGCAGTTGGTTTTTCCGCCTCGCGGCATCGCTTTTCGATCGCCGGACGGGGGCGAGGAAATTTCCCTGATCCGATATTACATCGGCCAGTATGGCCGCAGATGGAATAAATATTTTGGCTGAATGGGAAGGTAAACGGGATGTTTAAAATGGCTGTGAAAACTGCGGAGCATTTTCTTTGTATCACGACGCGCTCCCCGTGGGTCAGGGATTGGTTTCGGGACAAGTTTCATGCCGACGATTCGCCCGGCCCGATGACGGAAGATCGCGCGGAGATGTCGGTCCATGTGGAGGACGGATACGGAACCGCGTTTCAAGGCTATGAGGTTCAAGCGGAAGAAAAGCGCGGCCAGACGTGCTATCGGCGCATGGATTATCGGATCGCGACCGACGCGGCTTATCGGTTGTCGCATGTTTCGGTGCATGATGAACTGGCGCTGAAGCATGCGATGACCAATCTGTACAGCGCTTTTATCATCCACCGGGAATGGGGATTGCTGCTGCATTCCGCTTGTGTGGTGAGGCAAGGCCGCGCGTATTTGTTTGCGGGGCCATCCGGCGCGGGCAAATCCACCGTGGCCCGATTGTCCCATCCGTTGCCGGTCTTGTCCGACGAGGCCGCTTTGGTCAAAGTGTCGCCCGGCCGAATCGAAGTGTATGATTCGCCATTTCGCAGCGACGTCGAATCGAAACGCGACATGGAAAGCTGCGGGCTGGCCGGGATTCATCTTTTGGCGCAATCCGATCTGATCCGCAGGGTAGAAATAAGAAAATCGGAAGCGATCCTGAGCATGTTGAGGGTCGTTTTTTACTGGGCGCATAACCGCGGGGAAACGGCAAAGGTGCTGCATATGTGCAAGACGATCGTCGAATCCGTGCCGGTGTACCGATTATTTTTTCAAAAAAACGATGCGTTTTGGGAGAGGATTCCATGAGTGATGAATTTATCCGGTGCAAGGATGTGGAAGTAATCGAGATTGAAGGGGAGTTCGTCATTCTTCATGTGATCGACTACAAGGTAACCAAGTTGAATTCCATTGGAGGATACATATGGGCATTGCTGGAGCAGAGGATGACCAGGGAAAAAATCGTGGCGCGCCTACGCAGGCAGTACGATGTCTCGGTGCCGATCGCGTCGAGAGACGTGGCGTTGTTTCTGGATGAGTTGGTCCGGATCGGCTTGGTGGAACGATGTTCTCCAGAACAGACGCGAATATCATGAAGCAGGTCATCCGGGCGAAAGGCTGGATTGAGCTGAAATCGACGGGTTGCAGCATGTTTCCTTTGATCAGGGAGCAGGATCTCTGCCGGTTTCACCCTTGCGACGAGCCGGCTGTGCGCCGCGGGGACATCCTTCTGTTTCACTCGCCGGATGGTCATTTGATCGCGCACCGCTGCCGTCAAATCCTGTTTGTCCACGGGGAAAGGCGGTTTCGATGCCAGGGTGATGCGAACGGGCGCATGGACGATCCGATAGCCGCGGATCGCTTGATTGGCCGCCTGGTTCAGATCGGAAGGCAACGCAAGGTGATTGGGGCGAACGGCAGAGCATGGAAAATCAGGACCGCCTTGATGCTATGGCTTCCGTCTGTGCTCGCCTGGCCGCGTTTGCAATGGCTGCTGTACAGAATGCATCGACATATAACCAAGTATCTGAAAGGGAGTGCATGGGAAAGATGAGGGAACAAGGCTACATTTACTGCATTGGCTGCGAACAGGTTGTATCGAGGGCACAGGCGGACATGGTGTTCCGAACCGGATACTACAAGGTCGTTTACCCTCTTGGCACCTGTTGTCACTGCACTTGTTCGGAAACGCCGGTGTTGATGGAGTGCCAGCCTGAAAGCCACTGGCAGATGGACGCGCCCCTATATTAACGGGCGCTTGTTCGCGGGCCGCCGTGGGCGTCCCGCTGCCGGAGGGGCGCTGCGGCGAAGCATCGCGCAGCGAAGAGGCGCTGCGGCGAAGGAACGCGCAGCGAAAAGACGCTGTGGCGAGGGACAGCCGCAGGTGCGGCGCTGCGTCCCTCGAGGGCGCTTGCGAGCCGGGTGCCGCCGCCGTAGTCCCGCGCTTGTTTGATGGACAAGCGGTAGGCGGAGGCGCGCAAGGCGGAACGCGCCAGATATCCGGGGCGAGCAAGCCCGAACACGATACACGATAGGCAGGGCGTGCAAGATGAGCGGAGGGTGCTGCGGGCGGTATGATTTGCGGATTTTTAGCCGAAAAACTCGCTAACGAACACAGGTGACGCTTATCGGGAGTTTTTCCGTCCGTAAACAACGTAACGAACTCCAGAAGCCTTATTTGCTCGAAATCGGCAAAAAACAAGCAAGATCGAGGTAAATAACGCTTCCTGTGTTCGTTAGAATTAAAAACGGGCCTCCAGGATAGAAATAGCGATCCTGAGGTTCGTAAGCGGATGAACCGGGAAAGCGAACTGATGGACGCGAGCCGCAGGCAATCCGCAAGCAACGAACCGCAAGCAACGAGCCGCAAGCAACGAACCGCAGGCAATGAACCGCAGGCAATGAACCACGGTCCGTATTCCAAGGCTGGAGGAATGAACCAATTTTCGTTTGGAGGTGCGTGATGTCGGAGCAAGCCGTGATCGAACTGCGCCAGGTCACCAAAAAAATAGGCAAAAAAACGATTGTCGATTCCCTCAGCTTTGAGGTTCCTAAAGGCGAGGTTTTCGGCTTTCTCGGCCCGAACGGCGCGGGAAAAACAACCACCATCCGAATGATGGTGGGGCTGATGTCGATGACCAGCGGAGATATTTTGATCCACGGCATGAGCATTTCCAAACAATTCGAGCAGGCTGTCGGCCATGTCGGCGCCATCGTGGAAAACCCGGAGATGTACAAATATTTGACCGGGTATCAAAATCTGATCCATTATGCCCGCATGGTTCCGGGGGTCGATAAGCAGCGGATTGAGCAAGTGGTGGAGTTGGTCGGATTGAGAAACCGAATTCATGAAAAAGTGAAGCGCTATTCGCTCGGCATGCGGCAGCGTTTGGGCGTGGCCCAGGCCGTCCTGCATCGCCCGTCTGTTCTCATCCTGGACGAGCCGACCAACGGTTTGGATCCGGCCGGCATCCGCGAGCTAAGAGACTACTTGCGCAATTTGGCGCAGGAGGAAGGGACCGCCGTGGTCGTGTCCAGCCATCTTTTGTCGGAAATGGAATTGATGTGCGATCGCGTGGCGATTCTTCAGCACGGCAAGCTGATGGACGTAAGGC
>CAYYCV010000114.1:10059-11291 GCA_964470405.1 uncultured Caryophanales bacterium | reverse complement strand
GTGGGGAGCGAGGTGTACGATGCGATGAAGGCGGAGCGGATTTTGAGGGATATGGACCCGATCCGGAACGTGGTTGTCGCGGACCGGACCGTTACCTTTCAGGCGAAAAGGGAGCAAGTTCCGGAAATGAACGCCCGGTTGGTGCAGGCCCACGTGCGGGTGTACGCTATAAGCGTCCTGGCCAAAACGTTGGAGGACCAATTCCTGGAGATGACAAGGAGTGATCAGATTGGCTAAGCTTATCCTGAACGAAAATATGAAGATCTATCGCCGTTGGGGTCCATGGGTGATGGTTTCCATTCTGGTGATGCTGACAATTTTGATCTCCTTGATAATTCACAGTTTTACTCCGATCGATTCGGCGGATTGGAAGGAGGATGCGCAACGGCAAATTCGGGAAGGGGAACAATGGTTGAAGGACGGCCCGATGCCGCAAGGGGCGGTAGGTCAGAGGGCGATAGAGCAGATGGAGGATCATTTAAAAGTGACGCGGTACCGGTTGGAGCATAACATTCCGCCGGAAAACAGCACATGGTGGGGAATGGTCAAACAGATGTCCGCCCTGATTTCCCTGATCACCATCTTTACCGTCATAGTGGCCGGCGGGATTGTGGCGCGCGAGTTTTCCGGCGGCACGATCAAACTGCTGCTGGTTCGTCCGGTTCGCCGATGGAAAATACTGCTTTCGAAGTATATCGCTTCTTTCCTGTTTTCCTTGTTCTGGTTGCTGATTTTATTCACCGTCGCGATCGTCGTGAACGCCTTGCTGTACGGTATTCGGGATCTTGGCTTGCCCCATCTGTATGTGGATCGGCTCGGGAATGTGGCGGAATCGTCCTTGCTGCTCCATACGCTTGGAACGTACGGATTGGCAAGCGTTCAATTGATCATGATCGTCAGCTTGGCGTTCATGATTTCCGCTGTATTTCGCAGCAGCGCGTTTGCCATCGGCTTTTCCATCGTGCTGATGTTCGTCGGCGATACGGTCACCCAGTTTCTATCGAGATTCGACTGGGCCAGATTCATCCTGTTCGCGAATACGAATCTCGCAGTCTACTTGGATGGAACGCCGCCGATGGAAGGAATGACGATGCCGTTCTCCATCGCCGTGCTGCTGGTTTACTTTATCCTGTTTAATGCGTTGTCCTGGACGGTATTCACTCGGCGGGATGTGACATCCTGAAAAATACGGTAAAAAACAGGTGGTTCCACGCTTGGGCATGGATTTCCGA
>CAYYCV010000114.1:0-9959 GCA_964470405.1 uncultured Caryophanales bacterium | reverse complement strand
GGGCATGGATTTCCGATCGCGGTGGCCCGTCGATTTTCTGATAGAACAGCCGGTTTAGGCGGAAACTTGCGGACAAAGGTGCCCCCGTCCAATCCCTGCTTAAACTCGATCAATCCTTGCTTGAACTTTTGATCAATCCCTGCTTGAACTTTGGCCGAACTCTGACTCTATTCTTACTTTGACTCTACTCTGAATCTGACTCTGACGCTATTCAACTCCTACTCAACTTCTACCAACTCTTGCATGCCCTTGTCAAACCCTTATCGAGCCCATATTCAGCCCTCGTCAAGCTTCTATCCAGCCTCCACCAAGCCCTCGCCAAGCTTCTATCCAGCCTCCACCAAGCCCTCGCCAAGCTTCTATCCAGCCCTCACCAAACCCCTCGCCAAGCTTCTATCCAGCCCTCACCAAACCCCTCGCCAAGCTTTTTACTCAGCTCTTGCGCCGCTTTGTTCGCCGCGCTTCTGCTTTTAGAGGCTGGCCGAGGTGTTGTTGTAGTTTTGGTTGAAATTCTGGGCGTTTTTTTCGGCTTCCGCATGTCCTCCCGATGTCCGGCTGTCCATTTTGCTGTTCCCCAAAAACACGCCGCCCTCGGCAATAATGAACGATCCGGCCGAAATGTTGCCGTTCAAGCGGCCGGTCTCCGTGATCGACAAGGTCCCCTTGGTGTTGACGTTGCCGTTGACGGTACCGGCGATCGTAATGTTTCTGGCCAAAATATTGGATTTGGCGACGCCGTGTTCGCCGATCGACACATCGCCCAGGCACTCGATATCCCCGATGATTTGGCCTTCCACGCGCAGACTCGCTTCGGATTTAATCCTTCCCTCAAATACGGAGCCTTCTCCGATCAGCGTATCCGTCGTATTCGGATTGATTTTTACCTTTGTTTTTTTGAACATTATTTACTGCCATCCTTCCCAAAATCGGGTTTCCGCGTGTAAGGCATCGGATCGATCACCTTGCCGTTTTTGATCACCTGGTAATGAAGGTGCGGCCCGGTGCTGCGGCCGGTGGTGCCCACTTTGCCGATCGTCTGGCCTTTCTTCACCTTCTCGCCGTCCTCGACCAGAATCTTGTTCAGGTGCATGTATTGGGTCAGTACGCCGCTCTCGTGCTGGACGATGATGTTGTTTCCGCGCGACCGGTCATAGCCGGTGTAGCGCACCACGCCGTCGGCGGTCACGTAGACCGGATCGTTCATCTTCGCCCCGATATCGACGCCGTCATGGAAAGTATAGCGGCCGGTGAACGGGTCCCTGCGGCTTCCGTACGGCGAGGTGATTCTTTTGGAAATCGTAGGCCACATGGAAGGGGTGATTCTTAAAATCTCCTGCCGATCCAGCACGATTTGCCGGGCATCGGACAAGTTGGAGTACAGCCGATCCAACTGGAGGTACAAATCTTCAAAGTTGGTTTCGGTATCCACGACGAATTGATTGAATTCGCTGTCCGATCCGTTCGGATTTCCGCCCAGATCGATCGAATCGAACGAGTCGGTTCCCCCGCCGCCGATGCCGTATTCGGACGAATCCTCTGCGTTGGCGGAAGCGATGGAAACCGGGTTGCTATTTTTGGCCGGAGCGGTGTCCGCCTGGGTGAGGGACTTCAAGTCCTTCTCCAGTTTTTCCAACTGCTCGACCTTGGTGTTCATTTCGTTGGCTTGCTGGGACAATTGAAGCACGTTGTTTTGCAACTGCTTGATGGTCTGTTCCTTTTCGGAAACCGTCAGGACGTATTGATTGGACGATTCCGCAAGCTGCATGCTGAGCTGATGGTTGGCCTGCATCGTCTTCTGGTTGCTCATATAGATGCCGAAGGCGAAACCGACCAGAAGACAGGCGGTCAACAGGCTGGCACTGGGAACGAGATACAACACAAATCTGGGTATCCGAATGGTCTTTACGCGGTTGCTGGCTTCCGGCACAATCACAAAACTGATCTGTCTGATCTTTGGTTTCCTGATGAATCGGACGATTTTTTTCCCCCACTTGATCTTCATAGAATCCCCTTATCATTTATGTATTGTAATCTTAACAATTCGCCATAAAGCATAAAAAACCTGCAAAAAATCCGTCTATCGCGAAAAAAAATAATAGAAAGAAGGATTTTGCGAAAAAAAGTCGAAAAGAGTTACGTAACAGTGCGTAAAATGAAGGTTTATGGCGTTGGGAAGGGGATTATCTATGCTGAGAATTGCGGGATTGGACGCGGGAAACGACAGTATAAAAGTAGTCTTGGACGGATCGAGGGAGCCGGTGATCATTCCCAATATTGTAGCGCCGGGATATGACAGATTCATCCTGCAAGAGGAGGATTCCCCTCTCAAAGCGCTAGATGTGATGGTCCACAGCCCGTCCTTGGCCAAAAACAACGTTCGCTATTTCGTCGGCCTTCTGGCCACGGAGAATGACGATAGCTATGAATTGGAAGAAACGGACAACAAAGCCATTTCGGATCAATCCCTGATCGTCGCATTGACCGCTTTGGCGATCGCGGGCTTGTCGAGCCCAAGCTATGGCGGAAGCTCTTTCAGCGGCGGGGAGAACCAGTTGGAATACATCGTGGGCACGGGGCTGCCGGTGCGTACATATATGCGCTATCACAGGCAATTTGAGCAGAGGCTGGTCGGCGAGCATGAAGTGACGTTCATGACGACGCCCCAGTTGAAAGGAAAGAAGGTTCGGCTGAGCATACGCAAGGCGGTCATTTCCATAGAAGGCGCCGCGGCGTTGTTCAATCTGGCCACGCACGACAATCTGCAAATTAAAAATGAGGAGATTTACTACGGCTGCGTCGGAGTGTGCGAAATCGGCGCCCTGACCACCGATTTTCCGATCGTGAAGCGAATGACGATCGACAATCAATTCAGCCACGGCGAGCAGACGGGCTTGGCCGCCTACCTCGATCCGATCATCAAGGACGTGGAGGACGCGTACGGCTATCGATTCCCCAGCCGCAGCAAGCTCGTTCAGAGAATCAAAAAATCCGATTTTATCATTCAGCGGATCGGGGAAGGGCAAGCCGACATCAAGCCGATCGTCGATACGTACTTCACCCGGGCGGCGCAAAGAATCGTCGATCTGATCAAGAAGCGGTGGAACAAGTTTCCCGATACGCAATGCTTCTATGTGCTGGGCGGCGGCGCCGCGGCGCTAAAACCGTATATTCTCGAAGCGGCCGGACCGATCCGGCTTCGCTTCGTCGAGGACAGCGAGCTGCAGAATATGTACGGTTATTTGAAGGTGGCCAAAAACCGGGTGAACCAGCCGAATGCGTCCGAATCGCAATCGTCCGAAGAATAAAGGTCAGCGGTTGTCCGCGGGCGGAGCGTCGTTTTCGATATTGCGGGCCAATCGGACTTCCATCGCCGCGCTGCAAACGGCCAGGATCAGGAGAATGGCGTACAGCAGCGCAAACATATTGGCGATCACGGGATTGGTTTTTCCGAACAGCCAGCCGATGTGAATGACCAGAATGCCTCCCGCCACAAGCCAATTGCTGATGATGATCCAGCGGCGGTAAGAGATGCCGGACCACCCTTTTTGATAGGGACGACCGACCAGCGAAGCTTCCTGCTTTGGCTGGTCGTTTTTTGATCGGTCGCGCGCGTTCCTTCGGATCAGTTGCACGATCAGGATGGAGAAAATCGGGACTTGCGTGCACAGTGTGATGACAACGGAGCTTAAATTGCCGAAATCAAACATTTCATTCAAGCCGTTGAAAGCCAGGATCGAAGTGATGATCGTAAACCAGCTCAGGGATTTGTTGAACAGGACGTAGTTTTTCGTTCGGGCAAAGCTGCTGATTCCGATCAGGATGGCCGTGTAGATGACGGAAAGCTTGATGACGAATATAGGCAGCCAAATGCTGAAAACGACCACCTCCAACCGATCGAGAAATTCGGAAATGTGGATTTGCTGAACCAGCGTATAGTCGGGGTAAACCGCGCGCGAAGCCAAATTGTGGCCGAGCACGCCGATATCCATAAAAGCGAACAGGGTCAAAATCAACGAGGACAGGAAGATCCCCAGACGGAGGGCCGAATGCACCTGCTTGGCCACGGAAACCATGTGAAGAAAAGCGCCGAGCACGATCAAATCGCCGTACCAGCCAATGTTGATCCATCCGGTGTAGTATAATTTGACAATCGATCCGACCAGCACCGGCTGTATACGATCGAAGGAAAATTCGTTGGCCAATACGAGCGGCAAGCCCATCGTCAACAGCAAAAATCCGGTAAACAGCAGGTCGTTCGCCCTCGCTGTGACTTCGATCGTTTGTTTCCCGTAATACAGCACCACCAGCATAAAGAGCAGGATGATGACTTCCTCCGGCGTTTGCCGCAGCAAGGTGGTTTTGATGATATCGGCCAATCCGCGGATGTTGCGGACCATCATCATCCAGAGGGTGAACAGAATGACGGCATTCATCGCGCCGCCGACCCATTTGCCCCCCAGCTCAAAGATGATTTGAAACAGGTTTTTTCCGGGAAACTTCCGCGCCAGAATGTACAGGAGAAAAGCGACCAGCAGCGCATAAACGGCCGGAAAAAGCTCGCTGAGCCAGGCATTGCCTTCCGAGATTTTAATCAATTCATGGGGAAGGCTGATCAGCCCGCCGCCGATCAGAATGATGCTGGCCATAAAGGCCAATTGCCGATGGTTGATGAATTGCCGTTGATCCAATGAAGCCCCTCCTTTCAAGGTGGTTTAATATCCCGGCTTGGTTTCAACGATGGCGCGCACCCAAGGCGATACATGGTGAATAAACCATTCGGTGGGCATGGGAATGCGAAGCCCGAAGAAGAGCGCCGTGAACAGGAACACGCTGACGGCATTGAGCGCGATGTAAATACATCGCGTCGCGACCGGCGATTTTCGAACGGCGGCCCCGTCCCGAACCCAGGTGAGGACAAACAGCAGCGCCATGGTGAAATTGAATATCGGATTCATATGTCTACCTCTTTTCCGAAATATTTTTGGTGGTCAGCCCCGGGCGGGTAACATGCGTTTGAATATCGAAGGAAAACGTCGATTTTTTAAATTCCTCTTTCCAGCGCCTTCGATAATTCGCCGTCCAGACAGCGGGATGGGACCGTTGCAGATGAATGCCCAGCCCGGCGGAATCGGTGGAATTTTGCTTCATGATCCGTATGACCCCTCTGATATTCCTCTCGATCAGCTTGGCGAACAGGCGCTCAATTTGCCGAATATTGCTCGGATGCAGCAAATCGGTGTTGGTCAGATTCTCCCACACTTCCGCTTCGGCCTGCACGTGAATGTCGAAATGAGGCGCACCGCCTTTGATGGAGGGAAGAATCGACACTTTTCCTGTCTGCACGAACAGCGCCATTTTTTTATGGTTTGCCGCTTCAATCGTGGTGAAATAAGGCTGGAAGTCGTCGGACAGCCACTGCAAGGCGGCCGATTGATCACGGTCGAGCGTGCCGATCAATATGCCTTCGCGAAGCTGGGCGTAACCGAGAATTTCGATCTCCTGTGATTTTTCCTTGCCTTTTTCCGATTCCTTGACGCCCATATAAGGCAGCACGGCATTCGCGCCGAACTGGCTGATCGCCTGGGAGGCTCTCTTCATATTGATGTTCATGATTTGGCCGGAACGGGCCAGCTTCAAGATGGCTTCGCCGGAATTGCGCTCCAGTTTCGGCCGCGCGTTCAGCAGATCGGCGGCGACTCCCTTGGAGATGATCATGAAGGCGGTCAGCCGGTTTTCCGGCCTCCGCGTGCTGACGTCGAACACCTCTTTAATCCCGTGCTTCCGGGCCAGTTGTTCGCTGACGATCAGAATTCTTCGGTGGGCGAAAAACAACCTGCGGGGCATCCTGGCCTGCAAGTGGCGGACGCATTCTTCCAGGGTGCTCCCCTTGTCGGAATCAATATAATATGTCAACTTTCCGCCGGTTTCCCCGCCCGATGTTCCGCCCATTTGCCCCGGCAGCGCGATCTGAACCGTGAGCCTGAACTGCCCGTCGGGGTCCAGATCGACCGCGTCGGCCACCGTGATGCCGAGGTCGTTGATCTCCGTCCGGTCCCAGCAGCCGCTTAGCAGGAGGCAGGCGGAGCAAAGCCACAGCATCAGCAGAACGGCCTTGGCGCCCGATGGAACGAGCTTGCCGCTTGGCGGAGTGGCCTTACCGCTCGACGGAGCGGCCTTGATGCTCGGCGGAATGGGCTTAGCGGTCATCGAGATCTGCTCCCTCCAGCGACTCTGAATCATGCTCGTGCGTGATGAACTTTCCCTTTTGCCCGCCCTGCGCCATCAGTTCGTCTTTCATGCCGTGGCCGATGCGGTCCGCATCCATGACCGGCAGAAAAGACGGCCGGCGATCCATCATCCACATGGGCGAGCGCAGCGCGACATCCTTCAAATCGGACAGGGACATCGGCCCGACCGGCGAAAGGTAGGGGATGCCGAAGGAGCGCAAGCCGGCCATGTGGCCCAGAATGAGCATGAGGCCGAGCAGGATGCCGTACATGCCGAATGAAGCGGCCGCGAACATGAGCGGGAAACGCAGCATGCGCACGGAGATGGCGGCGCTGAAGTTCGGGATGGTAAAAGAGGCGATCCCCGTAATGGAAACGATGATGACCATCGGCGCCGAGACGATGCCGGCCTGGACGGCGGCTTGGCCGATCACCAGCGCCCCGAGGATGCTGACGGTCTGCCCGATCGTTCTCGGCAGCCGCAGCCCGGCTTCGCGGAGGGCCTCGAAGGTGACTTCCATGATCAATGCTTCGATGAGCGCCGGGAAAGGGATGGCCTCGCGCGCGGCGGCGATGCTGAGCAGCAGTTGCGTGGGCAGCATGTCCTGGTGAAAGGTGGTGGCGGCGATATATAAAGCCGGGGTGGTCAGGGAAAGCATCAGAAACAGATAGCGCAGCCAGCGGATCAGGGTGGCGATTTCAAAACGCTCGTAGTAATCCTCGTTCGCTTGCAGCAAATCCCAGAACACCGTGGGGACCAGCAAAGCGAACGGGGTCCCGTCGGTCAGAATCGCCACCCTTCCTTGCAGCAGCGCGGCAGCCACCGTGTCGGGCCGTTCCGTGTACTGAATCTGGGGAAATGGGGAGAACGAGCTGTCCTGAATGTATTCTTCGATAAATCCGCTTTCCAGGATCGCGTCGGCGTCGATTTTGGCGATTCGTTTCTCCACCTCCTCAATGATCGACGGCGCGCAGATGCCGTCGATATAAGAAATGACCAGGCTGGTATTGGATTGTTTTCCGCAGGTGAGCGGCTTCATTTTCAATTGCGGCGTCTTGATCCGTCTTCTTAACAGGGAGGTGTTGGTCCGAATGTTTTCGATGAAACCTTCCCTCGGGCCGCGGATCACCGCTTCGGTTTCCGGCTCGCCGATGGAGCGGTTCTGGGGTCCGCGGATTCCCAGCAGCAGCGCTTTGTCGTTATGCTCGACGAACAATCCCGTGTCCCCTCCCAGAATGGAGATGAGGAAATCGCCCCAGGTATCCGACGCCTGAATTTGCGAAACCGGAAGCGTAGTATTGTTCAGATTTTCAATCCGGACGGCCCCGCCTTCCAGAATCATGAGCGCCTTCATCGCATCGTTGACCAGATCGGTATTGACCAGACCGTCGACAAACACGATCATCGCCTGAATGCCCTCCTCAATTTGGAAGCGGCGAATGACGAAATCGGAACAGTCGGAGAAAAGGGCCTGGACCATTTTTTCATTTTCCTCCAATTTGTTCGAAATCGGGGTTTCGTTCAATTGCTGGACAAACTGATATTGCAGCTTATCGGCGATTTGCTGCGCTTTTGTTCCTTTTTTCATGTCCTTGGTTTTTCTGTTTTTCGGATACATCGGTTTCACCTCCGTTTTTGGGTTATGATATAGATTCAAGTCCCTTTTTTTTCTATAATATAAGGAACAGGAGGGTTGCCCCCATGATTTATGTCGTATTTGCGCTGTTTATCTTCATTTTCCAAATCGTGACGATCCTGATTTTGGAATTTCGCAACCCGTCCAAGACGGTCGCCTGGCTGTTGATTTTATTTATTTTTCCTATAATCGGCTTTGTCATGTATTATTTTTTGGCGAAGGAATATAAACAGCGCAGAAAGGTAAGCCACAAGGGGAATATCGTCACGGAGGAAACCCGCAAATACATCGATGAGAAGACCAAAATCGCCACGCATTTGGAATATTTCCACAGCCCGAATGAATGGCAGCAGAGAAGGTTGTTCAGTTTGCTGCTTCACATTCCCGACAGCCCGATCACGCTGCGCAATCGGACGGAGGTGCTGACGAACGGGGAAGCCGCTTACGGGTCGATGATGGAAACCATCCGGCAGGCCCGGGATCACATTCATCTGGAGTTTTATACGATTCGTTCCGACCGGATCGGGCGCCGGTTTCAAAAACTGCTGCTGGAGAAGGCGGCGGAAGGGGTCAAGGTGCGCGTGATTTACGACGGGGTCGGCAGCTACGATCTGAAAGGCAGCTACCTGGACGAGCTGCACGATGCGGGCATCGAGGTGCGGTGTTTCCTGCCCCCTTTTATCGCCTTGTTCGACAAGCGGATGAACTACCGGAATCATCGCAAGATTGTCGTTGTGGACGGCAGGGTCGGCTACCTGGGCGGGATCAATATCGGCGACGAGTATTTGGGGCATAACAAAAAACTCGGGTTTTGGCGCGACACTCACCTTAAATTGTCGGGGGACGCGGTGTATCATATCCAGCATACGTTTCTGACCGATTGGGCTTTCGTCAGCGGCCAGCGGCTGACCGATTCGAAGCGGTATTTCCCGTCGCATGGTTGCGAGGGCGTGGAGCCGGTGCAGATCATCGCCAGCGGGCCGGATACGGATGCGGACGGCATTTTTCAAATGGTTTTTGCGGCGATTGCCGCGGCGGACCGGCGAATTTATATCACGTCGCCCTATTTCATTCCCGATCGCAGCCTGGCGATTGCGTTGAAAACGGCGGCGATCAGCGGCGTGGACGTGCGGATCATCATCCCGGCCGTGCCCGATACCTGGGTGGTGTACTGGGCTTCCTTATCCTATTTGGAGGATTTGATGCAGGCGGGCGTGCGTTTTTTTCTGTATCAAAAAGGGTTTATCCACTCGAAGGTGATGCTGATCGATCATGTTATGGCTTCCGTAGGCACGGCCAATATGGATTTGCGGAGCTTTTTCAGCAATTTCGAGCTGAATGCGGTGCTGTTCGACCCGGAGACGATCAACCGTTTGGAGGCCGACTTTATCCTCGATTTAAAAAGCAGCAGGGAGCTGATTCAATCGGAGTTCGAGAAAAGGCCGAAGTCGCAAAAAGCCAAGGAGGTTTTGTCGCGGATGCTTTCCCCGCTGTTGTAGGCAGGGGGCCATGCGGGAATGTGCCGGGGAGGCGTCGAGCCGGGGCGCGACGATTCGCGGCACGGACGGGGTTCGGGCGTCGGGCCTGGAACCGCGACTCCTGCAAAGCCAGGGCGTGGGCACGGGGCCGCGGTCGCGCAGCTGCGCGACGCCTCGCCGGCCACGCGGGAGGAGGCGCGCGCCAAGGCGCTCGAGCCGCGGATTGCGCAGCGGCAGCAGGACCCGGAAATGTTCAAGAACGCCTACGCGCGCTATCCGTCGCTGCCGGCCGGCTCGCTCGAAGCCATCGCCCATGCCCAGACCGGCTGGCGCAACGTGAACCCGGCGCTCGAAGACCCGGGCCATCGCCACATGCCGCTGGCCTATGGCGTCATGGGCCTTTACCAGGGCGACGGGTTTGCCGATCAGGGGGCCGAGGGCGCACGCCTCACCGGCCTTTCCAAGGCCCAGGTGGCCAGTGATCCGCAGGCCAGCATCATGGCGGCGGCGGCGCTGCTGGAGCAGGCGTTCGCCCAGGAACGCAAGGCCGGCACCAAGAGCAAGCGCGGCGAGGAAGCCATGTTGGCCGCAGCGCTGCAGCGCTACGCCGGCCGGCT
>CAYYCV010000113.1:0-15860 GCA_964470405.1 uncultured Caryophanales bacterium | reverse complement strand
ACACGCGATTCGGATCGGCGATATTTCGCTGGCGGGAATCGTCGTAATGGCCGCTTCGATGTTTGCCCTGGTGCTGACGGACTCGCTGCTTGGCGGGTGCATTCAACTGTTTGAAGGGCAGACCAGGGTTTGGGAGGAATGGAAGCAGGATTATCTGCGCATTGCCGCGACGCAAACGACGCTTGGCTCCGCCGCGATGCTGTTTGCCGTGCTTTACGCGAAGGGCCACTACATTCAACTGCTGGCGACCTACGGCTTCCTGGCGCTGGCCGCATGGCTCATCTACCGCGGATCGCTGCGCCGCAACGATTACGTGAGCCTGATGCGGGCGATGATCAACCTCATCGAAGTCAAGGACAGCGATACCCGGAATCACTCCGAGGCGGTCGGCCACTACAGCACGGTGATCGGGCAGCGGCTGGGCTTTTCGGCTTCGCGGCTGGAGCGTTTGAGCCTGGCGGCGCAGCTCCATGACGTAGGGAAGATCGGTATTCCCGACGCCGTCCTGAAAAAAACGGAAGGGTTGACCGATGAAGAATTCGCGCAAATGAAAACGCATCCACAGCTTGGCGAAAAGATGCTGGAGCCGATCGCCTCGCTGAGGCGGGAAGCGCGCATCATCGGCCGCCATCATGAGCGCGTGGACGGGAAAGGTTACCCGTACGGCGAAAAGCAGGATGACATCCCGATGGAATCGAGAATCATCTTCATCGCCGATGCCTATCAGGCCATGATTTCCCGGCGGCCGTACCGCAAAGGACTCGGCACGAACGAGGCGCTTCACCGGCTCCAGCAGTCCAAAGGAAGCCAGTTTGACCCCGAACTGGTCGATCTGTTCGTGGATTATGTCAAGGCTCCGGCCCGGCACATTCACCGCTTTCGCCCGTTCTGCCTCGTTCATTAGAAGGGGGGTGAAACGGGCGAATTTGAGACGGGGCATGGGTTTCCGATCGCAGTTTCCCGCCCATTTCCGATTTTCAGTCCTATATCAGCCCTATATAAGGAACCATTCGCGGGCAAAGGCGATCACCGGCGTTTCTCCATCCAGGCCCCCCACACTCACGCCGCTTGGTTCACCGCACTTTAGGGGAAGGCAAAGAAGATGAGGAAGACGGGGAAAGCGGAGGAAGCGGCCCAAAAAATTGATGCAGGTTGCATTGGATCCGTCCGTTGAACAATTTGCGTTTTTTGTCGGCTTTTCGCCCCAAGGCGCGCTCCAGCATCAGGTATGGGCTGAGGACGAACAATGACCAGGTGTCGAGCGGCTTTATCGCGAGGCCGAATTGCCGGATGGCGTTTTCCGCCTCGTCCGGGCTGCCGAGCCTTTGACCATAGGGCGGATTGGTAACGATGCAGCCGTAATCGCCCTGCGGACGAATCCGGTCCACGGGAAGCGTTTGGAGCGTGATCTCCCGGGAGAGGCCCGCGCTTTTGGCCGCGGCCTGCGCCACTTCGATCGCGTGCGGGTCGATATCCGAGCCGACGATGTTCAGCGGCTCGTCGTCCTTCAGCGCGTCGTACGCTTCTTCTCTGGCTTGCTGCCACAAGCTTTGCGGTATGGCGGGCCACGCTTCCGAGTGGAAGGTGCGGCGCAGCCCCGGCGCGATATTCCAGCCGATCATCGCCGCTTCGAGCGGGATGGTGCCCGAGCCGCAGAACGGATCATACAGCGGTCGGCGCGCGTCCCAACGGCTGAGCAGCACCAAGCTGGCGGCCATCGTTTCCTTGAGCGGCGCGCCCGTGACCAGCTTGCGGTATCCCCGTTTATGCAGGCTGGGTCCGGTCGTGTCCAGCGTGATGGTGGCTTTGTCGTTCAGCAGCGACACTTCAATCGTATAACACGGTCCGCTCTCCGCGAACCATTCCGTATGATAATGCTGTTTCAGCGACTCTACGACCGCTTTCTTGACAATTCCCTGACAGGCGGGCACGCTGGACAATTGGGAGTGATGCGAGCGGCCGTTCACGGGAAATTCCCCTTTTTCCGGAATCCATTCCGCCCAATGCAGCGCCTTGGTCTGCTCGAACAGTTGCTCGAAGCTCAGGGCTTCGAATTCCGCCATTTTGATCAACACGCGGTCCGCCGAACGCAGCCACAGGTTGGCCCGGCATATGTCAAGCAATCCCCCCTGGAACGTCACTCTCCCGTTTTCCGTTCGCGTGTTCCCGTATCCCAACTGCTTCAGTTCTCTTGCCGTCACCGCTTCCAGCCCCATGGGCGTTGCGGCGATAAGTTCCAGCTCGGGCATTGACTTTATCACTCCTAACCATACAATTAAGTATATCGTTCATAGGGGAGGAAAAGCAATTGGCACGATCGGCGGAAAAATACATCGAATCCCTCTACGCGAAAGATCGCGATTTGCAGAGGGTGCTGGACGGGATTGAAGCGAGCGGAATGCCCCAGGTTTCCGTTGCGCCGGTTTACGGCAAATTGCTGACTTTGCTGGTGCGCATCAGCGGGGCGAGCAGCGTGCTGGAGATCGGCTCGTTGGGAGGCTACAGCGGAATTTGTCTGGCGCGGGGGCTGAGCGGAGAGGGCCGCTTGATTTCGTTGGAGCTCAACCCGGAATTCGCCGAAATGTCTCGCCGTCATCTGGAAATGTCCGGCTTGGCAGACAGGGTGGAATATCGCGTGGGCGAAGCGCTGCAAAGCTTGCGGGAATTGGAGCGGGAAGCGGCGGCGTTCGATTTCTTTTTCATCGATGCGGACAAGGGCAATTACCCTGATTATCTGGAATGGGCCATCCATCTTTCCAGGCCCGGCGCGCTCATCGTGGCGGACAACCTGTGGCTGCACGGAAAAACGTTCGACCCGGAGAAGGAAACGTCCTCGGTGCAGACGATTCGGCTGTTCAATCGGCGCATCGCCACGGATTCCCGGCTGGAAAGCGTCATGCTGCCGGCCTACGACGGCCTGGCCATCGCCAGAGTCCGCCCGGCGCCTGACCGGTGAAAAAGGGCGCAGCGCCTTCCGGATTTGCCGGACCGACCGGGCAAATACCGGCCGACGCCGAACAGACACGGAACAGACACCGAGCAGACGCCGAATAGACACCGGACCGACGCCGAACAGATGCCGAGCAGATGCCGAGCAGATGCCGGGCCAGGCTCCGCTTATTCTTGCTGTTCCGGCGACGACCGTCTCCCGGCCAGCGACTGTCTGGCCCAGAAAGCGTTGAGGAAGAGCAGGCAGGAAGCCACGATAAAAATACCCCGGATGGAGATCCATCCAAAAAGCAGCCCTCCGATTATCGGCCCCATCAAATTTCCCAGCCCGAGGGCGCTGGTGTTAAAGCTGTAGGCCCGGCCCTCCATGCCGTTGGGTGTATATTTGAGAATCAGGGAGTTGACGGTCGGGAGCATGCCGCCCATGCACAAGCCCAGGAAAAACCGGGCCGCGAGCAACTGCCACACGCTGTGAACCAAAGCTTGCGGAATGAAGGAAATGGCCGCGAACACCAGCGAGAAAAGCAGCACCTTCTCCGCGCCGATTCGGTCGCTCAGCCGGCCGAGCACAGGGGAGGCCATCATATTGGAGAAGCCCATCACCGACGTAACCAGCCCGGCATAGAACGCCAGCGACTCCGCGGGAACGTCCATGCTCTGGATAAACAGCGGAATCATGGGCATCGAGCTGAGCAGGGAGAACTGGATTAAAGCGGTGACGGTGAACAAAGCCGGAAGCTGCCGGACCTTCCGCAGTTCGTGAAACCCTTTGATCACGGAAAAATTGGGCTGCCGCGCCGCAGAGGCCTTGTCGAAATTCTCCTTGACCATCAGCAGGACCAGCAGCGAGGCAATGGCAAGCAGGGTGCCGGTGATGTAAAAAATGGGGCGGTAACCGTACCAGGCGGCCATCAGGCCTCCGATCAACGGGCCGAATATCGAGCCTGCGACAGATCCCGATTGCAGCGTCCCCATGGCGAACCCGGCTTTTTCCTTGGGCACCGAGGAAGAAAGCAAGGATACCGCGGCGGGCGTGAACCCGGAGATGGTGCCGTTCAGCATGCGAAGCAGTAGCAACTGCCAGACCGAGGTGGAGAAGCCCATCAGTATAATCACGATGGACATGCCGAAGCCGGAGCGGAGCAGCATAATTTTCCGCCCGTACCGATCCGCCAGCTTGCCCCACAAGGGTTGGAAAATAAAAGAGGTCACAAAATTGCCGGCAAAAATAAATCCGGCCCACAGGGCCACCTGATCCGGATCGGTGACGCCCAATTCCTGAATATAATATGGAAGAAAGGGAACGATCATCGTCATTCCCGCCATGACTAGAAACTGTCCAATCCATAATATAATTAAATTGACTTTCCATCTTTCCATCCGGATGTCCTCATCTCTGGTTGGCTATAGCCCCCATTCTACCATAGTTTTCTCCGGCGCATAAACAAAACGAACGCTTTTTTATGCGCTGAAAAAGCTATAATATGGACGAAAATGGGGCAAATTATAAAAATGTGGAACCATTCGAAATTCGATCCCCGTTGGCGAAATCCGGTCGATCCTCGCATGCGGGATGCGAGCCGGCTGCATTTGAAAAACCCGCTGATTGTCGCATGGTGGTCGGCGGCTTTTCCGGGCTTCGGCCACATTCTGTTGTCCAAATGGGTTACGGGCCTTTTGCTGATGGGCTGGGAAGTGATCATCAACTGGAAAGCCCGCCTCAATTCGGGCATCCTGTACACGTTTACGGGCCGGTTCGAGCTGGCTGGGCAGACGATCGACTTTCGTTGGCTGGCGCTGTACGCTCCCGTCTTTCTTTTCAGCGTGTGCGACAGTTACCGTACGGCCGTGGAACTGAACCACGAGTGCGTGCTGGCTGCCGGAGACGGTTTGGGGGCCGCGTCCGCCCGCCTGCATTTTTTTGAAATTCATGATCCGCGTTTGCGAAATCCGTGGGCTGCGCTAGGCTGGTCCTTGCTGCTGCCGGGGCTGGGGCAGCTTTATAACCGCCGCATCTTCGCCGCTTTCCTGCTGTCCTCGATCTGGATCGGGATGATCTACGCGTCGCATGGCCTGGAAATGCTCCATTATACGCTGACGGGGGATCCGGTCCGGGCTCGGGAGATCGTGGAATGGCAGTGGCTGCTTTTTCTGCCCTCGGTATTTTATTTTTCGGCGTACGATGCCTATGTGAACGCGGTGGAAAACAACCGATTGTACCGGCTTGCAAAGAAGCGCTGGTTGCAAGAGCGTTATCAACAGACCGACGGTTTTGCCATGCCTCCAAAGGCGCGGTGACAAGCAAATCGCCGGTGATGCGCCTCTTGCCCGGCAAAATCGCTGCAGAGATTTTCATAATGCCGGCGGCATCGGATCGGACTGCCGCGCGACCGCGGGCTGTCGGGCGGCTGCGGACCGCTGGGCAGTCGCGAATTGTCGAGCGGCATCGGTATTTTTCACGATCTGGGTGTTGGCTGGCCTTTTTAAACTGAAAATACCTGCAAAAATACATCTTTTTTCGTTCATCGGAGGCCCAGGGATCAAATACCTGCAAAAGTGCATGTATTTTAGGCTCGAACCCCCGAATGAAGGAGGATACGCTGAAATACCTGCAGAAAAGCAGTAATTTTCCCAAAATGCTTGTTGCCGCCTGCGAATAGATGCACTTTTGCAGGTATTTCAGTCGCCTCCCCGTTTTCCTGTCCTTTGACCGTTGTCAAAAGGCGAACAGGCCTCAAAGTATGGTAAAAAACAGACGGCTCCGTGCTTGGGCACGATCCTGACATGATCTTGGTCGTGATCTTGGGCACGATTCTGATCGTGATCCTTGGGCATGAGTATGGGCATCGGATTTCCGATTGCGGTTGCCCGCCGATTTACCGGTGACAGCCCGTTCCAAGCCTCGATGGAAAGTAAGGTGGTGCTTGATGTATGTGATTTCTTCCTTTCGTTATTCCGTTCATTTGGAATTGGCTGTTTTTGAACTGGAACGGATCGGGATACCAAAGGGAAGCATTCTGGCCGTCCCGCTGGAAAAGCAAGCCCCGCGGCGATCGCTTTCCGATTTGATCTATTTTCCCGATGAAGCCGTTTTGCTGGATACGGGCTTTATGTTCGCCGCCGTCTTCACCATCGTAGGAGCGTCGCTGGGATACCGGCTTCCGTGGGGGCCCGTTTTTTGCGGGCTGGTGTCGGCTGCGTCGGGATTCGCTATCGGTTTCTTCGTCGACTGGCTTGTCTATGTTCGTAAAAGGAAACGCGGCGGACGCAAAGATCGGCGGATCGATGTGTTTTTGCTTGTTCACTGCACCGAATCGGAAAGCGGGCAAGTCGAGTCCGCGCTCTGGGAAAACAGAGCGGACGGTGTGGCTCGTTTTCAATGAACGCTATGCGATGAGCGTTCCGTTCCAACGGCGTTTCCATGTCGTTCGAATGTTGCAGCAATCGGCGTTTGCGCCGTTGCGCGTCACACCATGGAACGCCACCATGGAACGCCGCGTCGCGGAACGTCACACCGAGCCGTCCGCGATCACATCCTGATACCGGTCCCTGATCTCAAAAATTTGCGGGAGCTTGTCAAAAAAAGCGTCCACCACCTGCGGGTCAAAGTGCTGGCCCCGTTCTTCCTTGAACAGATTGAGGATGCGGTCCAACTCCCAGGCTTTCTTGTATACCCGGTCGCTGGCCAGCGCGTCGAATACGGCGGCCAGGGCCGTGATTCGGCCATAGATGTGAATATCCGTCCCTTTCAGGTTTTGCGGATAGCCGCCCCCGTTCCACTTCTCGTGATGCTGCGAAGCGACAATCGCCGCCGCCTTCAAAATGCGCCGCTTGGAATTTTTTAAAAGCCCGTGCCCGATCGAGGCATGGGATTTCATCATTTCGTATTCGGCTTCGGTCAATTTCCCCGGTTTTTTCAAAACGGCGTCCGGGATGGCTACCTTGCCGATGTCGTGCATCGGGGAAGCCATTTTCAGCAACTCCGCTTCCTCTTTGCTCATCCCGAGACCGAGCGCAAGGATGTAGGAATATTCCGCCACCCGTTTGACATGATTTCCCGTTTCTTTCGAACGGGTTTCTCCAATTTCGCCCATCGCGAAAATAATTTCTTTTTGCGTTTCTTCAATTTCGTTGTACAGCATGACCGATTCGAGCGATTTGCCCGAGTAGGAAGCGGCCAATGTCAGATATTCAATGTCTTTTTCGGTAAATTTGCCGCCGCGCGTCATCTTGTTGATCGCCTGATAGCATCCGATGACTTTGCCGTCATTGTTGCGAAAAGGAATCACGATAATCGATCGGGTGACGTAACCGGTTTTTTTGTCGCTGTCTTTGTTGTGCCTCGGGTCCTTGTAGGCGTCGTCGATCACGATCGGCTCGCCCGTTTGCACCGAATGTCCGGCGAGGCCGGTTCCCAAAGGAATGCGAATGCCCGGGATGCCATGGGCGAAGGTGGTGTACAACTCGCCGCGTTCCTCGTCGATCAGCCATACTGTGCAGCGGTCGCTTACGACCATTTCCCTGCCCATATTCGCCATCAGCATCAACACTTTGTCGAGGTTTTTCTCATTGGCGATTTTGGCGGCATAATTGAAGATGATGCCCAGCATTTCTTTCGGGCCTGGGCTTCTCTTGAATTTTTCCTCTTTCATCTCCAGATCTTCGCGCAAAGTGAATTTCCCTCCTGTCGGGGCATGGTGAATGGGAAGAATGGTGTGCTATAATAAGTTGGATCAGACGTCGAACGGCGCGTCTTTTTTTCCGTCTTCCGGCGCTTGCCCCGCTCCCGAAGCCGAGGCGCCCTTCGTTTCGGAGCCGGAGCCGGTGTCGGAGTTGACGTTGGCGTCGGCATTGGAGTTGGCGTCAGCGTCGGAGCCGGCGTTGACACTGAAGCCGACGTTGGCATTGGAGTCGGTGTTGGCGTCAGACGGAGCCAGGTCCGAATCCGCCGCGGCATGCGGCGTTTCGACGGGCGCGGACGCTTGGGCTTTCGCCAGCGTTTCCGCATGGTCGGCCAATTCTTTCTTCAGGGCTTTCATTTGGCGCTGCAGCTTGTATTGGCGAATGATCCCGAACAGGCCCACGGCCAGACCGCCCAGCAAAGCCGATCCGATAATGACCAGGATCAAGGGAATGTCGGCTTCGCCGAATATGTAGCCAACGGGTACGGGGTCGACGTTGAATACGGCAAAAATCGCTACCAACAAGGCAAAAATCAGAGCAAAGAGCAGGGTCCACTGAAACCTCAAGGCGATCACCTCTATGTATTTTGATTGGATATTTGTTTATTTTACCACACGGAAGTCCGACAGCCTATACGAAGGAGTCTGAATATGGAAAAAAATCGAATTTATTTTAAGAACGCACAGATCTACACGCCGCATCGGCGAATTGAAAATGGCGGGCTGCTGCTGGAAGCGGGGCGGATCGTCGAGGTCGGCCCGGACGATGAAGCTGGCCCGGAATCCCGGGCGGAAGCCGTGCTCGATATGGGGGGGAATATCGTGATCCCCGGCTTCATCGACGTCCACGTGCACGGCGGCGGCGGCTTCGACGTCATGTCGGCGCTGGACGACGAGAACGCCTTGGACGGCATGAGCCGGTTCCATGCTTCCAAGGGCACAACTTCGTTTCTCGCGACCACGGTGTCCGCGTCGCAGCCCGCGCTGGAGCGGGCGGTCGAAGGCATCGTCCGCACGATGAAGCGCGGCACGGGCGGGGCCGAGGTGGTCGGCATCCATCTCGAAGGGCCGTTCATCAATGCCGCCCGCTGCGGCGCGCAGAATCCCGCCAATATACGCAACGGGACCATGGAGGAAATGCGGAAATACGTGGAGTTGGCCGAAGGGCGGCTGCGGCTGATGACGGTGGCGCCGGAGAACGAGGGCGCGGAGGAGATTATCCGGTATGCGGTCGGGGAGGGCGTGGCCATTTCCATCGGGCATACCGACGCCGACTACGAGACGGTGAGAAAGGCCGTCCAATGGGGGGCCAGCCACGTGACCCATCTGTTCAACGGCATGCGGCCGTTGCACCACCGCGAGCCGGGCACGGCCGGCGCCGCCCTGATCAGCGACGAGCTGGGAGTGGAGTTGATCTGCGACGGCATTCACGTTCATCGGGAGTTGGTTTCCTTCGTGTTTCGGGTGAAAGGCCGCGATAAAGTGATCCTGATCACGGACGCGATTTCGGCCGCCGGCCGCCCCGACGGCGAATACGTGCTGGGCGGGCTGCCCGTGATCGTCAAGGACGGGACGGCGACGCTCAAGCACGGCGGGGCGCTGGCCGGAAGCTGCCTGACGATGGATCAGGCGCTCCGAAACGCGGTGCGGTTTACCGGATTGCCCCTGGAGCAAGTTCTGCCCGCATTGACGATCAATCCGGCCAAACAAATCGGGCTCGATGGAACCAAAGGTTCGATCGAGCCCGGCAAGGACGGCGATTTCACGGTGTTGAACCCGCGTCTGGAAGTGCTGGCGACCTATGTGAAGGGCCGCAAAGTGTTCGGCTGACCGGGAGATCCGGCCGACAGGAAATTCATCGACAGGAAATTCGGCCGATCAGGAGAGCTTCTCCATCTCCTCGATCAGGCCCTTGAACACGTCCATGGCTTGCTGGATAGGCTGCGGAGAGGACATATCGACGCCGGCCTTTTTGAGTATGTTGATGGAATAATCGCTCCCTCCGCTCTGTAGGAAACCGAGATAGCGTTCCACGGCCGGCTGTCCCTGATCGAGAATTTGCTTGGCAAAGCTGGTGGCGGCGGAAAACCCGGTGGCGTATTTGTATACATAAAAGCTGTTGTAGAAGTGGGGGATTCGGGCCCATTCCATTTCGATATCCCGATCGACCGTCATGCCGTCGCCGTGATACAGCTTGTTCAGATCGTAGTAGATTTTGGACAGCTCCTGCGGGGTTAAAGCCTCGCCGCTCTCCGCCTTTTCGTGAATGATTTTCTCGAATTCGGCAAACATCGTCTGGCGGAATACCGTCGTTCGGAACTGATCGGCGTAATACGTGAGAAGATACATCTTCTCCTTCGGATCGGTGCTTTTGTTCAGCATATAGTTCATCAGCAGCGCTTCGTTCAGCGTGGACGCCACCTCGGCCAGAAAAATCGTATATTGGGCGTCGCGGTACTTCTGCGCGTGATCCGAATAGTAAGAATGGAGCGCGTGGCCCATTTCGTGCGCCAAGGTGAACATGCTGTTCAAATTGTCCTTGTGATTCAGCAGCACGTACGGATGCGTGCCGTAGGCTCCCCAACTGTAGGCTCCGCTTCGTTTTCCCTGATTTTCATAGACGTCGATCCAGCCGCCGTGGAATCCTTCCCGCAACGTCTTCAAATATTCCGGGCCGAGCGGCTTCAAGCCTTCGGCTACCGTTTTCGCGGCTTCCTCAAACGGGATGTCCATCTCGAATTCGTCCACCAGCGGGGCGAACAAGTCGTACATATGCAGTTCGTCCACCTTCAGCAGCTTTTTGCGCAGCTTCAAATAGCGTTGCAGCAGCGGCAGGCTTTGGTGAATCGTATCGATCAGGTTGGTGTACACTTCCTTGGGAATGTTGTCGCCGTACAGGGACATTTCCAGCACGGAAGGGTACTTTCTCGCATGGGCGTAGAACATGTTTTTGGTGACGTTGGCGCTCAGCGTGGCGGCGATCGTGTTTTTCTGCTTGCCGTACGTGGAATACATCGCTTCAAAAGCGTTCCGGCGCACGTTGCGGTCGCGGCTTTCCAGGAACTGAATATAGCGGCCGTGGGTCAATTCCACCTCTTCGCCGTCCTCGTTTTGAATGACGGGGAACTTCATGTCGGCGTTGTTCAGCATGCCGAATATGTTGCCGGGGGCCTGCGACAGGTTCCCGACCTGGGCGAGCAGCGCTTCTTCGGCTTTGGACAGCACATGCGCTTTCTCCCGCAGCATTTCCTTCAGCGTGAAGGCGTAATCGCTCAGCTCCGGGTCGCTGATCAACTGGTGCAGCCGCTCTTCGGGCAACCCCAAAATTTCCGGAGTGATGAACGATGTGGCTTCCCCGGCCTGCACGCTCAGCTTCTGCGCTTTTTCGGCCAAAGCCTGGGAGGCCGATTCGGCCATGTCTTCGTGATGCCGCAAATTCGCGTACACGTACAGCCGCTCGGTATGTAGGGAAAGCTCGTCTTCGAGGGCGAAGCATTCGCGGATCGTTTTCGCCTCGTTCAACCTGCCTTGAAAATCGGGCATTTGCTTGATCAGGGCAAGCGCGCGTTGATACTCCTTATCCCAGGCTTGTTGATCGGCGAACAAATCTTCCAATCTCCAGCGTTCCTCTTGCGGAATTTCCGCTCTTGTCGGCAGTTGGCTCATATGATCCCTCCTAATGGTGGTCGTTGCGAATTTCTGGTTTGCGTCCCGCACGGAAACCATGGCCGGGACGGACGTAAAAAACAGGCAAAATATCAGTACCAAGGGAACGGCGCGCGCCATCGTCTGTCACTCTCCTGCCGCCCGGTTCAAGCCGGGCTTTTCCCCTAGTATGGCTTTCCGGTCAGGACATATGCAGGAAGGTGTAAATGATCAGAAAAAAGGAGAAGCCGACCATCACGATGGCCAGAATCGCCAGCCCCCTTCGCATCGGAGCGGGAATCTCGTTTTTTTTGAATATGATCACCAGCGCAAAGCAAAAAGCGCAGATAATAAAAGCCAGCGCGGACCCGGTCTCACCCAACCTTTTCTCACATCCCGTTACGCTACAGTGCCCTGAAAGCGTTGATGATTTCCTCTCGTTCCTGTTCGCTGCCGTTGAAGGTTTCTTTGGAGAAGCGGCGTTCGACCCAGTCCATCATCTCCGGGCGGCTCAGAAACGTGCGGCTTTCCTCTCCCCATTGCTCCGATATTTCCGACAGAATGAGGCTTTTGCCTTGCTCTTCGACGGTCATCATGTTCCATTTGTCCTTTTTGTATATCCAGTGTTTTTTGGCCATATCCAAAACCCTCGTTTATGTATATTGTCGATACAGAATAAAAGATACATGATTGGGCGGAAGAATGCAAACCGAAGCGCGGGCGTCCGAGCTAAAATTAAGCTTTACATAAAACAAAAGTCGTACTATAATTGGAGAATATAACCTCCAAAAAATAATTAAAAGGAGCAAAGAACCATTATATTTTGCATTGATCTTAAACTCATGGCTTAGGAAGTGTGGACAAATGAGCAAACCGATTCGTTTACAGGATTTAAAAGGAAAGCTGATCGTATCATGTCAAGCATTTCCGGGCGATGCGCTGTACGGCAGCGAGATGATGAGCAAGATGGCCATTGCCGCCAAGGATGGAGGAGCCGCCGGCATTCGGGCGAATTCCCCCGAGGACATCGCGGCCATACGCCGTGCGGTGGATTTGCCGATCATCGGTCTGTGGAAGAAGGAGTACGAGCGCTCCGATGTCTACATTACGCCGACATTGGCCGATGCCCAGGCGGTCGTCGAGGCGGGAGCCTCCATCGTGGCCATGGACAGCACATCTAGAATGCGGCCTGGCGGAGAACGGCTGGAGGACGTTGTTCGCCAATTGAAATCTTCTTGTTCATGCTTGCTAATGGCAGATGTGTCCACGTTTGAGGAAGGTATGGATGCCTGCCGGATCGGTTTCGATCTGGTTTCCACCACGTTGTCCGGCTATACGCCGTACAGCCTGCAATCGGATGCCCCCGATTTCGAGCTGGTGGAGAAGCTGGCCCGAAGCATTCCGATTCCCGTCTTCGCCGAAGGGCGCATTCAGACGCAGGAGGAGGCGGCCCGCATGCTGGAATGCGGCGCATACGCCGTTGTGATTGGAGGTGCGATTACCCGTCCGCAGATGATTACGCGGAAATTTGTAAACAAGATCAGCGGAATGACGGGAAAAGAGACCGGCACGGACATGAAATGACGGGTCGAAGCCGGCGGCGCCTTCGGCTTGCCAAGATGGATTTCTCCATTTATACTAGGGAACAAAAAGTATAAATTTTTCATTAGGAG
The DNA here is from genome assembly GCA_964470405.1 of uncultured Caryophanales bacterium. Taxonomy (GTDB): domain Bacteria; phylum Bacillota; class Bacilli; order Paenibacillales; family CAYYCV01; genus CAYYCV01. The sequence continues at coordinate 2,911 of CAYYCV010000113.1, read as the reverse complement.
GTCATTTTGTGTCCAAATTGAATGGCGCGACAGACGGATCGAATACCTTGCTGGTCATTGACAGCGTATATAAATCGTTAACCCGGACGGAGCAGAAAATCGCCGATATTATCAAGCGCGATCCGGAAATGGTGGTTTATGCGACGCTGACCGATTTGGCGGAAAAAGCGGGCGTGGGGGATACCTCCGTGCTTCGCCTTTGCAGAAAGCTTGGTTTTCGGGGATATCAGGAGTTCAAATTGTCGCTGGCGCAAGACCTGGTCAATCCGGTCAAGAGCGTTCACAGCGAAATCGAAGAAGGCGACGGTCTGGAGACGATCGCCGAGAAAATCACGGCGGAGAACAAAATCTTTCTGGAGAACACCTTGTCGCTTTTAAGCATGAGGGAACTGCAAAAGGTGGTCGATGCGATCGCCGGCGCGGACAAGATTTATTTCATCGGCGTAGGTTCTTCCGCCAATACGGCCGCCGACGCCAAATATCGGTTTATGCGGCTGGGTTACAATACCGAGCTGGTCGTGGATTCCCATGTGATGGCCATGACCGCCATGCTGATGTCGAGCAAGGATGTCGTTTTTGCGGTATCGACCTCGGGCAGCACGAAGGATATCGTCGATGCGGTTAAAATGGCCAAACAAAACGGCGTATTCTTCGTTTGTTTGACCAGTCACGCCAAGTCGCCCATCACCCAGTATGCCGACGCGGTGCTTCTGTCCTGCTCCAAGGAATCTCCGCTGCAGGGCGGCGCTTTCCGGTCCAAAATCACCCAGATTCACGTGCTGGACATTTTGACGACGGCAATGGCGATTCAATACAGGGAAAAAGCCTTCAAAGCGATCGAACTGACATCGAAGGCCGTCAGCGACAAACTGTATTAGGCGCGGAGCGAAAAACCGTATAGACCGCAATCCCTTCCTTCGATAGAAGATTCATTTTGGCGTCGACGAACATCATTCTATGCGAGGGAATTTTACAAAAAGGAATGGGAGAATAAATTCTCCATAATATAATAAAAAAACGGAGAAAATATTTACTTCTGCTTCATTCGATGTTATAATGTGTTCAATCCAAGGGCGGGAATGGCGAAGACCGCCGGATGGTTGCCCTTGATTGCAAGCGATGTATTAAGCACAGGCTGGAAGAAAAAATGGAGGGTTGAAAATGGTCAAAAAAGCAGGAAGAAGCGCAATTTTATTATTGTTGTTTGTCATGATCGCAAGCTTGTCGTTGGCCGGCTGTTCATCGAACGGAGATTCGTCGGCAGCATCGAATTCCGATTCGAATCAGGCGACGAATTCTACGAAAGCGGATACATCGGTGAAGAAAGAAAAGTCGGAAGTGAAGTTTTGGTATTTGTGGCAAGGCGCGGAAGCGGAATATGTGGAATCGCTGATTTCGGATTTCAATAAAAGCCAGGATCAGTACACCGTGAAAGGCTTGTCCGTTCCCGACGTGCAGAAAGTCGTCGTGGCGCTGTCCAGCGGGGACGGCCCGGATATCACGGACAATTTCAGCTCGAACACGGCTTCCTACGCGGACAAGGGCATCCTGGAGCCGCTGGACGATTACATTCAGCGCGACAATTACGACGTGTCCGACTTTGTTCCCGGCGCGTTGCGGGGCGGGCAATTTGACGGGAAGACATATGCGCTGCCCATCAACATCAACTTCTACATGATGTTTTACAACAAGAAAATGTTCGCCGAGCAAGGCATCGCCGCTCCTCCGAAAACGGCCGACGAGCTGTTGGACGATGCGGTCAAGCTGACCAAAGTCAACAGCGACGGCTCGATCGACACGCTCGGTTTCCCGGATTATCCGCTCGTTTACTACATTAATCCGATGTCCTTCGCGCTGGGCGGAGATTTCATCTCGAGTGACGGCAAGCTGACGCCCGACAACGCGGGCACCGTGGCGGCGATCGATCTGATGAAGCGTTACCGCGATCAATTCGGCGTCGACAACGTGACCAAGTTCAGCTCTTCGGCCAAATATCTCGATGCGACAGATCCGTTCATTTCCGGCAAGCAGGCGATCCGCTTCGACGGCCCCTGGTTCGGCAACACGGTGAAGAACGTGCTGAAGGTCGATCTGGATTACGGCGTGGCGCCGCTGCCCGGGCCTCAAGGGGAGCCGGGAATGGCCGGCGGCGGCGAAATCAGCTCGTCCACCTTCTTCATCGCCAAAAATGCGAAGAACAAGGAAGGCGCCTGGGCGTTCATGAGCTGGTTGATGTCCAGGGACAACATGACCAAATTCAACAGCATGTTCGGCAACCTGCCGGCGCGGACATCGTGCTACGACGATCCGTCCCTGCAAAACATTCCCGATTTCAAGGCGTTTGCCGAGGCGGCGGTGAATCCGAATCTGAAATCGTTCCCCGCCATTCCGCAGCAAGCGGAGTACGGCAAAATCGTTTCCGACGAGTTTGAACTGGCCGTCAACGGCAAGAAGTCGGCGGAAGACGCGATGAGCTCGGCAAGCAAGAAGGCGAACGCCCTGAAATAAGCTGATCGGACTTCCCGGCATGATCATGGAGGTCGAAATGCCCCACCCGGACAGAGGTGGGGCATTTCGGACCGGGCATGAGGCAGGTCGAGACAGGAGGAGGCGCCATGTCCAAAACCGGAAAAAACACAGTGAAGGGGTTGCTGTTTGCAAGCCCCTGGTTGATCGGATTTTTTGTTTTGACCCTTTACCCTCTTTTGCTTTCATTATATTACGGATTTACGGAGTTTAACGTTTTTCAGCCTCCCCGCTTTGTCGGATGGGATAATTACGCCGATCTGCTTCGCGATGATTTATTTTGGAAAAGCTTGAAGAACACGCTGTACATCACTTTTGTCGGCACGCCGATCAATCTGGTGTTCGCGTTGTTTATCGCCCTGCTGCTCAATACGAATATCAAGGG
>CAYYCV010000112.1:0-16195 GCA_964470405.1 uncultured Caryophanales bacterium | reverse complement strand
GAACGGGATCGCCGCCCGCGCCCGCTCGTGCGGCGATCCCGTTCAGCCGCCGCACGGCTTCCGCGCTCTCCCGGAGCCCGGCTTCCGCTTCGCCCGCGCCCGCTCGGAAAGCGTCGGCCAGCAGCGCCACTTCCCGCAGTTTCTCATCGGCGAAGGATAACCCTTGCGCCAGCACAGGGTCCAGCCCGCTTTCATTGGCGACCGTCACCGGAACGTGGAGCAGGCTGCACGACGGCTGAACGATCAACCGCTCGGGGGACACCGCCCTGGCCAGCGTTTCAAGCAGCCGAAACCGCTCCGTCAGGTCGGCCCGCCAAATGTTTCGCCCGTCGATCAGCCCCGCGCCGAGCGTTTTGTCCGCCGGAAAACCGGCGTCCAGCAAAGCTTTCACGTGTTCTCCGCGCTCATCGAGAAAATCCAGGCCGATCCCTTGAACAGGCAGTTGAACCAGATCGTCGTAGCGATCGACCGCCTCGAAATACGTTTGCAGCATCACATTCACTTGCGGCGCGGCTTTCGCGAATCGCTCGCACGCCTGCCGGACCCAGCCCATTTCCTGATCCGTCACCGCCGTGACCAGCGAAGGCTCGTCCAATTGCACCCAAGACACGCCTTCCTGCTGCAATTCGGCCAATATTTGCTCGTAAACCGGCAGCAAACGGTGGAAGATCTCCTCAAATTGCTCCGCCGCGTAACCTTTGGCCAGCTTTAAAAAAGTGAACGGCCCCAACAACACCGGCTTCCCTTCAATGCCAAGCTCTTGCTTCGCTTCGCGATAAGCCGCCAGCGGGCGATTTTCCAACAGCACCGGGTCGGCGCCGCTCCATTCCGGCACGATATAATGATAGTTCGTGTTGAACCATTTGGTCATTTCACAAGCGGTCGCCTGCCTGCTGCCCCGGGCCATGGCAAAATACACGTCGAGCGGCACGGGACGAGCGCCGGCTTGGCCGGAACCTTGCACGCTTTCAAAGCCGTACCGCGGCGGGACAAGCCCGAACATGGCCGCATGATCGAGCACATGATCGTAATAAGTGAAATCCCCGACCGGAATCAGATCGATGCCCAGCTCGCTCTGTTTCCTCAAATGATGCAGGCGAATTCGCTTCATTTCCGCCTCTAACTGCTCTGAGTCGGATTTTCCGGCCCAGTAAGCCTCCAGCGCTTTTTTCCATTCTCTGTTTTCCCCTATCCGCGGGTAACCCAAATTGCTGCTTTTGATCTTTTGCACGTTCATTTTCCCTCCGCCATTTCGTTTTTATAAATCCGACCAGTTCAGGTTGGACGACTTGCTGTAATTCGTCACTTTTTGTTCGAAAAAGTCGGTTTTCATACCGTTCATATTGCTGAAGCTTTCCACCCATTTCATCGGATGTTCGACGATTTCCGGATACAGCGCCTCCAGGCCGAGCCTTTTCAAGCGCTCATTGGCCAAATACTTGATATACCCGTCGATGATTTCGTTGCTCAGCCCGGGAATTTGATTGTTGGTAATGTATTGGCCCCACTCGATTTCATGCTCCACCGCCGTCTGCATCATTTGCCGCAAATGCGCGATCACGTCGTCTGTAAGCAGACCGGGGTTCTCCTTGCGAATTTCCCGAAAAATCCCCTGGAACAAAGCCAGATGCGTCAACTCATCCCTTTGGATGTATTTGATTTCCGATACGGTGCCAAGCATTTTGCCCTGCCTGCCCAAAGCATAGAAGAAGCTGAAGCCGCTGTAAAAATAAATCCCTTCCAGGATGTAGTTCGCCATAATCGTGCGGATCAAATTTTCCGAAGAAGGCGCGGCGATGAAATTTTCGTACAGATCGGTAATGAACCGGTTGCGGCGAAGCAGGTGCTCGTCTTCCCTCCATTGATTGTAGATCTGGTCCCTCATCTCCGCGGAGCAGACGCTGTCGAGAATGTAAGAATAGCTCTGGCTGTGCACGGCTTCCTGGAACGTCTGCACGGTCAGGCAAAGGTTGACCTCGGGCGCGGTGATATACTCGTTGATGTTGGGCAGGTTCGCGGTTTGCAGCGAGTCGAGAAAAATCAAAAAGCTGATGATTTTATCGTAGCTTTGCCTTTCCGCCGACGTTAGAAGCTTGTAGTCTTTCGCATCCTGGGCCAAAGGGATTTCCTCGGGGATCCAGAAATTGTTCATCATGGCGCGATACATTTTGGTGGCCCACTCGTATTTCACATTGTTCAATTCGATCAGGTTGGTCGAATTTCCGCCGATCATCCGGCGTTTGCCCCAATCCCGGTCTCCTTTTTCATTAAAAAGCTTCTTTTTTTGCAATTCCATGTCGACCGCAACTCCTTTTCGGATGATTTCCGCACGTTTTGCCAACACCGACGCCGAATGCCGCTTCACTGAGCGAATTGCTCATGAAGAACATCTCACGCAGTCCGCTCCGCCAAACGCGCAGCCCGCGATGAACGGCTCGCACCGTCCTTTCCGCCGGTCGCACGGCTCACGAGGAACAGCTTACGCAATCCTCCACCTCCAGGCTTTTGCTGCGGCAGTAATAGACGGTTTTCAAGCCCTGCTCCCACGCGCTCATGTACAGCTCCAAAAAGTCCTTGGCTTGAATATTCGGCGTAATGTACAGGTTGAACGATTGCGACTGGTCGATATGGCGCTGCCTGCGCCCGGCCGCCCGGATGCTCCATTGCTGGTCGATTTGATGGGCCTCCTTGTAGTACCAGAACGTCTCCTCGTTCAAGTTCGGAACGGTTTGCGGAATGACGGCATTCTTCTTCTCCTCCACGAAAAACTTGCTGAAAACCGGATCGATGCCGGCCGTCGATCCGGCGATCAGCGAAGTGGAAGCCGTCGGCGCAATCGCGAACATCCAGGCGTTCCGCACGCCGTGCTGCGCGACTTCCTCTTGCAGTTGCCGCCATTCCGGGCTGTCATAGCCCCTGACGGCAAAATATTCGCCCGTTTGCCACTCGCTCCCCTCAAAGACGGGATAGGCCGACTTTTCTTTGGCGATTTCCATCGAGGCCTTGATCGCGCAATAATTGATCCACTCGAACAACTCATCCGCTTGCTGCAGATGCTCGTCGGATTCCCACGCCACTTTTTTCCGAGCCAGCCATTGATGATAGCCGCTCGTCCCCAGGCCGACCGCGCGGTACTTCTTGTTCGTGATTTCCGCCTGGGCCACGGGATAATGGTTCAGATCGATCACGTTATCCATCATCCGCATCTGAATGTTGACCACGCGCTCGATGTCCTGCCGCTCCGACACCCGCCCGAGGTTCAACGACGACAAATTGCAGACGACGAAATCGCCGCTTTTCATCTGGTACGTGATCACATCGCCCTCATGCGTGCTGGAAATCAGCCCGGTCGGGCTCATGTTCTGGCAAATTTCGGTGCACAGGTTCGAACAATAAACCATCCCCCGATGCTTGTTCGGATTGGCGCGGTTCACCGTATCGCGGAAGAAAAGGAAAGGCGAACCCGTTTCAAACGCGCTGGCCAAAATTCGTTTCATGATGTCGATCGCCGGCACCTCTTCCCTGGAAAGCAACGGATCGCCGATGCATTCCTCGTATCTCCGCTCCCATTCCTCGCCCCAACTGTCCTCGAGGCTGTATCCCTTGAAGCTGAGAATTTCGTGCGGGTCGAACAAATGCCACGATTCGCGCGCCTGCACCTTCCGCATAAACAGATCGGGGATGCAAACGCCGGGAAAAATATCGTGCGCTTTCATGCGGTCGTCCCCGTTGTTGGTCTTGACATTCAGGAAATCGAAAATGTCCTTGTGCCACACGTCGAGATAGATCGCCACAGCCCCCGACCGGACGCCAAGCTGGTCCACGGCCACCGCCGTGTTGTTGTAATTTTTGATCCACGGAATGACGCCGCCGGCCACACCTTTATACCCGCGAATATTGGAGCCTCGGCTGCGAACCTTGCCGATGTAGATGCCCATCCCGCCGCCGTGCTTGGAAACCTGGGCAAAGCTTTGATCGACATGATAAATGCCCCACAACTCGTCCGGCACCGTGTCAATGAAGCAACTGGACAATTGATGGAACGGCTTCCGGGCATTGGCCAGCGTCGGCGTGGCCACCGTCATTTCCAGCTTGCTCAACACATCGTAAAATTGCTTGGCCCAGTGAAGCTTGTCCTTCTCCTTCATCGCCAGATGCATGGCCACGCCCATAAACAATTCCTGGGGAAGCTCCAGCACTTCGCCGTCCAGTCCTTTGATCGTATAGCGGTCCGACAAGGTTTTCAGTCCGACATAGTGAAACAGGAAATCGCGTTCGGGCTTGATGTAGGCGGCCAGTTCATTGATGTCCTCCCTGAAATAATGGTTGAGGATATAAGAGCCGTACAGGTCTTTCTCGGTCAGAAACGTGATCAGGGAATAAAAGTCGCCATAGCCGAAATAGCCGTATTTCCGATGGACCGCCGCTTCTTTGTACAGATCGTACACCAGCAGCTTGGCGGCGACAAATTGCCAGTCCGGCTGCTCGATGCTCGTCTTTTCCGAAGCGACCTGAATCAGGGTGCGTTGAATCTCCTTGGTGGTAATCCCGTTGCGGAAATGGGGCAGCAAGGCGGTTTCCAATTCGAGAGGATCGCATCCGCTGTAACCTTCGCAGGCAAAATCGATCACTTTTTTCAATTTGGAAAAAATCAGTTCTTCCCTTCGCCCGTTTCTTTTGATAATATCCATCCATTTTTCCTCCTGGTCAGACAAATAATTTCAAGCCAACACGCAAAAAAGCATCTTACCTCATCAGGGCAAGATGCGATGCTCGGCAGTCTTTAAACGCAAGACGCTTCTTCGTACACCTCCCTATCTCCCGTAGGTCGAACAACAGTGTCGTCAGAACAGGCAGGTCTCCTGGCTCCAGCGTCAAACGTCGGGACAAACCTTCCCGGTCGGTTAAGACCAGTGGCATCTCATGTCCAAACTTGCTGTTACAGTGGCGGGACCGCATCGGCATTGCACCGATTTCCCTATTAAGTCTTTGAGCTTGACTGCTCAAAAACACCTATTCCCACAATATGTAGTTGTATGAATCCAAGAATACATCAAGATATTGTATTTGTCAACATGACTGAACGGGCCAAACGATTCGATCACGCAATCAAAAAGCGGCGCGGGGGTTGAGCATCGGCCGAAAAAACGGCCGGGAAAAGGGCTGGGACGGCCGGAGCCGCCTCTTGGGAAACCGATGCCCCGGCACCCCGGCGCGAAGCCCCCGCTTTTCGCCGCATTTTTCAAAGGAGTTAACCAAGCGCCTGTTCCGCATGTTTGACATCGGGCGCATCCAGCAGAATGGCGTTGATGCCGTTCAGGAAGGCGTTGGCGCTGGCTTTGACGATGTCCGTGTCCATGGCGCGCCCGGAGTAAATTTTCCCCCGGCATTCGACGCGGATGTTCACCCGGCCTATGGCGTCTTTTCCCCTGGAAAGGCTGTTGATTTTGTAATCCTTTAATTGTACGTCCAACCCCACCAAGGATCGGATGACGCTGTACAACGCATCGATCGGGCCGTCTCCGACCGCGCTGCCCTTCATCGTTTCGGCGCCTTTTTGCAACTGGACGGTGGCGGTCGGAGCAAAATCGTTGCTGACCACCTGAAAAGATACCAATTCGTACAGGTGCCGTCCACCGGCTTCCGGGGTGCGATGGTTCGTCACCAGGTAAAACACGTCGTGGTCATACACTTCTTTTTTCGCGTCGGCCAAGGCCAGAAATTTCTCGAACAGCCGTTCGAAGTCGGCGGCATCGCTCACGTCGAAGCCCATCTTCTCCACCGCGTTGCGGAAAGCGTGGCGGCCGGAACGGGCGGTCAGGATCAGTTCCATGCTGTCCGCGCCGACCTCTTCGGGCGACATGATCTCGTAGACCCGCTTATCCTTCAGCAGTCCGTCTTGATGGATGCCGGAAGAATGAGCAAAGGCGTTCTCTCCGGTAATCGCTTTGTTCACCTGCACATCGAGTCCGGTCATATGGCTCACCAATCTGGAGGCGCGGAGAAGCTCCTTTGTCTGAATGTCGGTATAGCAGCCGTAATGGTTCTCCCTCACCTTCAATCCCATCACGACCTCCTCCAACGACGCATTGCCTGCCCGTTCACCCAACCCGTTGATCGTGCATTCGATCTTCTCGGCGCCGTTTTTGATCGCGCTCAGCGTGTTGGCCGTCGCCAGCCCCAGATCATTGTGGCAATGCACGCTGAGGATCACATCCTCGCGCAGATTTTTCAGCCGTTCGTTGATCCTGCGGATCAGATCGCCGAATTCTTCCGGGACGGCATAGCCCACCGTATCGGGCACATTGATGATCGTCGCCCCGGCCTGAACAACGGCCTCAATCGTTTTCCACAGGTATTCGAAATCCGACCTGGACGCGTCCTCCGTCGAGTACTGCACGTGAGGCAGCAGCGTTTTGGCGTATTTGACCGCGTCCACCCCCATGCGCATCACGGCATCCTTGGAGCGGTTGAACTTCTTCTCCACATGAATATTCGAGGTGCCCAGCACAATGTGAATGAGCGGGTTCTGCGCCGACTTGACGCTCTCATACACGGCGTCGATATCGCTCTTGACCGCGCGCGCAAGCGCCGTGATCGAGACGCTGTCCCCCACGCTTCGGGCGATTTCCCGAACCGCCTCAAAGTCGCCGGCGGACGAAGCGGGAAAGCCCGCTTCGATGATATCCACGCGCAGCCGTTTCAATTGCTGGGCGATTTCGATTTTTTGATGCAAATTCAGCTTGGCCCCTGGAACCTGCTCACCGTCGCGCAAAGTGGTATCAAACACAATAATTTTTCGATTCATTCGGGTTTCCTCCTATGCCTATTTGGTTTTTTATGTCAAGCGGCGGGATAGGCCACATATCGCAAACGACAGGACATGTCGCAAACAGCGGGATGGGCCGTTGCCGCAAAAGGCTATGCTGCAAAATATCGCCGGCGCCGCCTTTCGTCCTCCGGTTCGTCCGAAACCAAAAAACCCCGTCTCTACGTATAGAGACGAGGTTGAACCCGCGGTACCACTCTAATTCATTTCTTTGCGAAATGAGCTCTTTCGATGGCCATCACCATCTATCCCTGTAACGGTGGAACTCCGGCTTGCCCTACATGAATCGGACAAACTGTTCATAGACGAGTTCGAAATGAGCGATGCTGCCGTTTCGCACCTGCCAACGGCTCTCTGAAAGATCGTTGCACTCCTACTATTTCTAATCTTTACATTTGGATTATGAAATTAGGGATTATTATATGACAATTGATCAAATTTATCAACATGTAAATAATTACAAAAAGGTTAAATAATGCTTACGCGAATGTGCGCCGTTGCCGCCCATTTTCTTACGAACCGGAGAAGCGTTATTTCCGTCCCGGAGGGGGATTTTCCATTCTAACGAACCTCAGCCGAGCTATTCGCCCCTGTCCCTCTTTATTTGGGACGATTCGGGGAGAATAGCGTTTCTGGAATTCGTTACATCGTCCAAGGCCGGAAAAATCGGCAAATAACGTTGCCTGTGTTCGTTACGTTTAGTGCGCAAACGCTCAGCATTCTCTGCGTTCTCGGCACGGCGCTCCGGATTCGCTACGTTCCGGGCAAGGCGCTCAGCATTCGCTACGTTCGTGTGCGGCGCTCAGCAACCGTTACGCCAGCGCCAGAGCTCATAGACCGCCATCTCAAGCAGTGAAATGCCATACCCTGCAACCCTACATGGCTTCACTCTGCTTTGACCATTTTTCCCATCAAAAATTGGATCTTTTCCAACAGCGGTTCCATGACGTCCGGTTCAAGCTCCATTTCCTCCATCGTTTTCTTCATGAGGGCCATCCAGGTTTCCGCCCTCCGGGGATCGACGCCAAAATGATGCCGCTCCTGAACCTGACGCACCTCGCCATGGCCATCCTCGATCTTCTCAGGATTGGCCAAACGCGCGATGAACGCCCTTTGTCGTTCCTTGAGCAATGCGATATCCACTTTCCTTTCGGCAAACATGGCGCTGTAGTACGCATCCTGCGTAAGATGCGCGTAAAACCGCTCCACCAGTTCGTCAATCTGCTCCTGACGCATCATGATCCTTCCACTCCTTTTCTACCACATAATAAAACCTTCGGAACCCGCGGACGGATGGTTCAGCATCCCCATCAACGGAACGGTGTACGCGATCAGGATCAACACGACGGACACGCCGATCCAAACGCCCCAGCGCACGAAAATTCGCGGGGTCGCTTCCGCGGTTTCCATCACTTCTCCAATCGAATATTCGGTGCGGCCCTTGGGCGTTCTCAACAATGAAATCAAAATGTATACCAGAACCATTATACCAATAAAGAGAATGATTCCGCCAATCGCCATCGCGAACGGTGCATGCCCCAAGTGAGCGTCCACCCGTGATTGCGGGAATGAGCCAATAGGCGATGCCGAAAAAGGTAAGCGCTACGCTCGACGCCACCGTCAGATGAAAATGTCCCGTGACCCACAGCGTATTATGGACGACCGCATTCATCCGATTTCTCGCGTTGATGATGCCTCCCGCCCCCGCCGGAATAAAGATCAGCATCCCCATGAACGGGGCGAAAAAGCGCACATCTTTCCAGGGCAGCACTTTCAGCCAACCGAACCAGTCTTTGGCCCCTTCGACTTTCCGTACAGTTCGAACGTCGCGAACAAGAAAAACGCCGTCAGTATCGACGGAATGACCATCATAAAAGTCAAGACGACCTGAAGGAATTTCCAAAACGGGCTGATCCCCGGCTCCATCAACTGACGATGCAAACCAACGGGAATGGAGAACAGCAGCAGCATCTTTAGTTCCTCCTCCGGCAGTTGGGGTGAAAAAGGCATCGCGGCGGGATTAACGCAGAGAACGGATGTACTCAACACCCATTGACCATGGGCCGCCTCGGGGCCGCTTGATGCCAAAGCCTGCAAAAGCACATTTTCCTGCAAAAGTACATCTTTTCGTGCCCCATTTCGGGCGTCGAGGGAAAATACCTGCGAAAATACAGGTATTCCAAGGCAGATCGTCGTAAACGAAAGACTGAGCGCACAATACCTGCACATTTGCAGGTATTCCACCCGGCACATCGTTAACCGGATAACATAGATGCGCTTTTGCAGGAATTTTAACTCGCCCCCCAAATTAGCCCGCATTCCGCTTTACGATCAAACGACGCCTGAGCTTCGCGCGATCGATTCCGTGGCCCGGTAAATCTGCGGACAACCGCGATCGGAAACCTATGCCCTATGCCCTATGTCCAAGCACAAAACCCAAGGCTCAAGGCCACCCGTTTTTTCACTCATTTTTAGTGCTTTGTGTGAAAAATCGAATAACCCGGAACGGATTCTCCGTCCAATCAGGCCGGTTGTATGATTCTTCATACAAACCACGCCGTCTCAAAACCGCCGCATCGCATATTGTACGAAAAGTCGTACAAACCCAACTTTCATCCGCGCTCAATCAGGGCCTCATGTATGTTTAATCATACAAAAACGGAAACCTTCACCGCGCATCCCGCCAACGCGATGCATCGACACACACACCGCATTTCCAGATTCTATGGATAAACAAGAAAAACACACCCAACCGCGATAAGGCGATGAATCCTCCCAGCAACAGCACGCAAACAAAAGCTCCCGGCCGTCAAGGAATGTTCTTGGCCAGCATCCGACTGACGCATTGTTCACCCCCCATTTCCTGTCCCTTTCATTTTCTTCAAATGTACCGTGCCGCCCCCGCCCGTGCTGTGACTTTTCTCACAGCAACATTCGCGCGCAGTGAACATTTTGTTACAACCCGGGGGAGCCGGCAACATTGTGACATTCATCACAAACATCGACGCCGCCCGCTGGTATACTTCAAATCATCAAAGCTCGCGGGAGGGATCCGAGAAATGAAACTGCGAAAACCGGTCGTCTATATCAAAAACACCACGTGCTTCTCCGAGAAAAACTTTGCCAAGCTGGAGAAAATGATGCATGAGCAAAAAGTCCCCGTCGGTTCTCCTCTGTTTTCGGAGGGGGACGCCGCGAACAAGTGGTTTTACATCCGGAAAGGGTGCGTGAAGATCACCAAATCGTCCAAGGGCGGCAAAGAATTGATTCTTTACTTGTTTCACGAAGGGGACCTGATCGGCCAAATGGACCATTACCGCGACTCCAGGCAGAGTTTTCAGGCGTCGGCGCTGGAAGAATGCACGGTGGGGATCCTCCACCAGCGCGATTTGGACTTTTTGCTTTGCCAGCATGGACCATTGGCGGGAGAATTCATGAAATGGATGGGGCTGATGCATCGCATGACGCAAACCAAATTTCGGGATTTGATGATGTACGGCAAATCCGGCGCTTTGTGCTCCACGCTGATCCGTTTAAGCAACACTTACGGGCGTAAGAGCGAGTCCGGCATTCTGATTTCAAAAAAATTCACCCATACCGAATTGGCCGATTATATCGGCGCCGCCCGAGAAAGCGTCAATCGCATGTTGGGCCATCTGAAAACAGCCGGCGTCATTGACTGGGATGACGGCCACATTACGATTTTGAATATGGATTACCTGAGGGAAGGCTGCCACTGCGAAAACTGCCCCAACGAAATTTGCCGCATCTGATCTGGGATTAATTGCAACGCATAAAAAAGGAGCGGAAGAACAGCATAAACCTTATTCGATCTAGGAGACAGGGACATGGACAGCAAACGGAGAAGCGCGGTTTCGATTTTCACGATTTTATTCATGGCGATCGCCGGAGTTTTCGGCTTGGCGGGGCATTCCTCCGCTGACGCCGTACCGTTGCTGTCCCCGGACGTTTTGATCGACGTGGGCCATGGAGGAATTGACGGTGGAACTTCCGAGAAACCGTGGCTGGAAAAAAACATCAACCTGGACATAGCGAAGCTGCTGCAAAAATCATTGAACGAACACCGCATTCGGGCGATGCTGAACCGCTGGACGGATATGGCGCCCAGCGACGACAACCACTGGCTCCGCAGCCGTTCGAGACATCTTCGCGATCTGGCTCAGCGCAAGCTGGTCATGGAGCAGTTGAACCCCAAAGTGGTCGTCAGCTTGCATTGCAACTGGTCGTCCCGTTCGTCGCGGCACGGCCCGATCGTCCTGTACCAGGCCAACCAGCAAAGCTACACCTTGGCCCATCTGGTGCAAAATCATCTAAACGCGCTTTATGGCACCGACCACCGGCCTTTTCACGGCAAAACCTTTTACATTCTCAAGCATTCCCCAAAGCCGACCATCATCGTGGAAATGGGATTTATCAGCAGCCCTGTCGATCAACAGATGCTGACCCTTCGCCGGAATCAGACCAAGATTGCGGATGCGATCGGGTCGGCGATATCGGAATATCTGCTTGCATTTCACGTAAACGAAACGCGGAGGTGAGTCGAACTTGCATTTCCGAATCATGGCTATCGGGTTGCTGCTTGCCTTGTCCGCGACCGTCACATGCGGCTGGCAAAAGCCCGTCGTCAAAGACCGAAAGTTTTTTGAAGAAAGGGGCGAAATCGTATGGGAGGTTCCCACCGATCATAAAGTGCTCGCGCTGACCTTCGACGACGGGCCGGATCGGACGGATACCGCGATGATCCTGGATCTTCTGCAGGAGTATGACGCCAGAGCCACCTTTTTTGTCGTCGGCAATTGCGCCGAGCGTTTTCCCGACTTGCTCCGCCGGGAAGCCGCGGAAGGCCACGAAATCGCCAATCATACGTATAGTCATCCCTATTTCAACAAAAAAATCCCCATCTCGGAGATGGAGGATCAAATCAGGAAAACCGATCGCATTATTTACGCCGCGACGGGGCAGTGGCCCGCGTTGTTCCGTTCACCGGGCGGATATTACGACGAAAGGGTCGTCGAAGCGTCCAAAAAAACCAATCATACCTTCGTCATGTGGTCCTGGCATCAGGACACGGGGGATTGGAATACGCCCGGCGTCCACAAAATCGTAAGAAAAGTGTTAAAAAACGCAAAAAACGGGGATATCGTGCTTTTTCACGACCATGTTCATGGCAAAACCCAAACGATTGAAGCGCTAAAGCGCATTTTGCCCGAACTTCAAGCGAGAGGGTTTCAGTTTATTACGGTTTCGGAACTGCTGACGATGAGCAAATCGCATTTTAAAGATCGTCTGGAATCCATCGCCCCATATTGACGGAGATTTACTCGCCCGACTCGCCGCGCTTCCAGGAATGCGGATGATTGTCGCTGACAAACTCGGCGGCCGCCGCGTTGGAATCCACCTGCGCGGTATTTTTGCAACCGGGAATCACGCAGGTGACCGCCGGATGCTTAAGACACCAGGCCAGCGCCCACTGCGCCATGTCCATGCCCGCAGGCACTTCATCCCGCTTGATCCGCTCCGCTTCCCGCAACAACTCCGCCGCTTTTTCCTTATCGTGGTTCGCGCGAACGTCATTCGCTTCAAACTGCGCGCCGGGCTTGTATTTTCCGCTCAAATATCCGCTGGCTAAAGGAACGCGAGCCAATACGCCGAGATCCTGCCTTGCGCATGACGGAAAAACCCGCTCCTCCGGCTTGCGGTCGAGCCGATTGTACACCACTTGAATCGCCTGCGCATTCACTTCCGCCGCGGCGTCGGTTTGATGAAGGTTGTCGTTGCTGCCGATGGAGATGCCGAGATGACGGATCTTGCCCGCTTGCACCTGCTTGTCCAGCCACGTCCACAGCTCGTCATTGTTGAAAACGTCATCGCTGCCGGAGTGAAACTGGTACAAATCCACGTAATCCGTGCCAAGCGCTTTAAGCGACTGATCCAGTTGCTCCGCCACCTCGCCCGGGGTCCATTGCTGCGTACGCCTGAAGTTGCGGTGAAACCGATGCCCGAACTTGGTGGCAATGACCCAGTCTCCCCTGCCGGCGCCCTTGATGTAACGGCCAATCAGGGATTCCGACAGATGATCGCCGTAGCATTCGGCCGTATCGATCAGGTTGATGCCGTTCTCCCTGGCTCTGTCCAGGATTTGATCGACTTCCCGCTGATCGAACGATTTTCCCCATTCCCCTCCGAATTGCCACGTCCCGACGCCCACAACCGAAACCTTGAGATCTGTTTTTCCCAACCTGCGGTATTTCAATCGTATCCCCCCAACTGAAATTATTCCGTGATTATTCCGTGAAAAATTGCGCCGGTACCGCGCCGGCATTTCTGCGGAAATAAAGCATCGGCTCCCGGTCTTCCCTGGCGATCTTCTCCACTTCGCCGATCAGTATCGTATGGTCGCCCGCTTCAACTTCCTGCACCTTCCTGCATTCCATAACGGCGAAGCAACCGGGCAAAATCGGCCGGCGGCCGGCGGACATCGTCCAGCCTGTCCCGGCGAAACGATCGCCGCTTTTACCGGCGAACGTCCAGCAAAGCTCCTTCTGATCCGCTGCCAGAATATGAACGGCAAAGCCCTCCGATTGCCGAAACACGGGAAAGCTCGACACCTTATGATCGATGCACCAGAGCACCATCATCGGCTCCAGCGACACGGATGCGAACGAATTGACCGTCAGACCGACCGGCACTCCCGCGGCATCGGCCGAAGTCACGATGGTCACTCCGGTTGGATAGCTCCCCATCACTTCCTTGAACATCTCCGTATTGGTCTTGTCCATTCCACTACTTGCTCCCTTCCTCTATCCCATCTATATATCCGTATACCCGTTATTTCCGTTTCGCGCATTCCGTTCCAAGAAAAATCAATCGCTGCAGGAAGAAGGCGGCGCGGAAGTGCCTGTCTCCACCGCGATTTTCTCCGACAAGCTGTCTTTCATGACGGAAATGATCAACTGCAATAAATAATTGATGTCCCGCTGCGTTTGCCTGAACACGTTGACGATCGGAATCGCGTCCAATTCTTCTTCCAGCGCGCTGATTTCCGCTTCGATTTTTTTCACCATCTGCTGATTCTGAAACGATTCGAACGCGACGATTTCCTTCTGCTTTTTCTTGATCAGCGAAATGAGGCTTTGCACCTTTTCATGGTTTTGAATCTGTTTTTCCGCCTTCTGGTACATCTCCACTTCATCCGACGTGGAAATCAACTCCGCCAGTTCTTTCGCCTTGGCCATGATATCTTCACGCACGATCAATTCCGTGCTCGAATAGTGCTTTATGGTTTTGCCCACCTCGTTCGCGTACACTTCCTTCGGCAATGCCAACACTCCTTTTAGCTTGATTGTAGTCGTTCCGTCGCCGCAAACTATGCAAGGGCGGCCGATTTGGAATCGAGCCACTCCCCGTGAATAAACCACGTTTTGACTTCCGTCACCCGGACCCGCACCAGCTTCCCGCAAAGCTGCTTCGGCCCTTTGAAATGCACGAGTTTGTTCGTTCGGGTGCGTCCGCTCAGCACGTCGGGATTGTTTTTGCTTTCCCCCTCCACCAGCACTTCAAGCACCTGCTCCTGCAAAAGCTCGTTGCTGCGGCGGCTCATTTCGCCGACCAAATCGTTCAGGCGCTGGAGCCTCGCCTTTTTCACTTCCATGGAAATCGTATCCTCCATCGTCGCGGCGGGCGTTCCTTCCCTGGGCGAATAAATAAAGGTAAACGCCGAATCGTAACCCACTTCCCGGACCAGCGACATCGTATCCTCAAATTGCTCGTCCGTTTCACCGGGAAATCCGACAATGATGTCCGTGGTCAGCACCGCATCGGGGATCGCCTGTTTAATCTTGGCCACCAGCTCAAGATAGGCTTCGCGCGTGTACTTGCGGCCCATTTTCTTCAGGACCTCCGAATTGCCGGACTGCACCGGGAGGTGAATATGCTCGACCAGGTTGCCCTTCCTCGCCAACACCTCGATCAACCGATCGTCAAAATCGCGCGGATGCGAAGTGGTGAAACGCACACGCGGAATGTCGATTTTTTGAATGTCCGCCATCAAATCGGCAAACGTGTAATCGATATCCTCAAAATCTTTGCCGTACGCATTCACGTTTTGCCCCAGCAAAGTAATTTCCATGAAGCCTTGCCGCGCAAGATCCCGGATTTCGGCAATCACGTCCTGCGGACGGCGGCTCCGCTCCTTGCCGCGGGTGAACGGCACGATGCAGTACGTGCAAAATTTGTCGCAGCCATACATGATGTTGACCCAGGCTTTCAAGCCCTCCCGCTTTTTCGGGAGATTCTCGATGATGTCGCCCTCCTTGGACCACACCTCGACCACCATTTCCTTGCCGAACCAGGCCTCTTTCAGCAGGTGCGGCAAACGGTGAATGTTGTGCGTTCCGAAAATCAGATCGACGAAAGGATGCTTGCCCAGAATGCGCCGAACGACGGCTTCCTCTTGCGCCATACACCCGCAAACGCCGAGCAGCAGCCCGGGGTTTTCCAGCTTGAGCGACTTCAGATGTCCGAGTTCGCCGAACACTTTATCCTCGGCATTTTCCCTGATTGCGCAAGTGTTCAATAAAATGATATCCGCCTCGTTTTTATCTTCCGTGGGCGCATACCCCAACTGCTCGAGAATGCCCTTGATCGTCTCGGAATCATGCTCGTTCATCTGGCAGCCATAGGTGCGAATCAGGTAGTGCTTCCCTTGACCGAACCCGGCCATTTCGGGCGGGACGGAAAAATCATAGTGTACGTGGACATCTTCCTTTCCCCGCCGTTTGGCGTCTTTGAGGGAAGGGGGCTGGAAATATATAGAATAGTCCTTTGCGGACTGCAATTCTTTCACCAAAGCGATTCACTTCCTTTCACAAAATATGTCCTGAAGACCCATTACATCATTATATCATTGAGCCTATCCAATGTCATTCACTTGATCGCGTTTTCGCGATTATGCCATTATTGCCCGAATGCGCGGCTCGGGAAGCGGGACGCGACTTCCCGAGAGCCGAGCCGACAGGCCCGCGAACCGGGAGGCTCGACCGGCGGTTTGCGAGCCGGCAAGGCGACCGGCGGGGCGAGCCGCTGCGGTGCGGGAAGCGGGCCACGGCTGCGCGTGAGCTAAGCCGCTACGGCGCGGAATCCGGGCCACGGCTGCGCGTGAGCCAAGCCGCTACGGCGCGGAATGCGGATCACGGCTGCGCGTGAGCCGAACCGTAACGGCGCGGAATGCGGGCCACGGCTGCGCGTGAGCTAAGCCGCTGCGGTGCGGGAAGCGGGCCGTGGCGGGGCGAGAGCCAAGCCGCTACGGCGCGGAATGCGGATCACGGCTGCGCGTGAGCCGAACCG
>CAYYCV010000111.1:0-16211 GCA_964470405.1 uncultured Caryophanales bacterium | reverse complement strand
GAATTGTCTCAAAAACTCAGCGGAGTTTCCATACACTCACTTATTTGACGCTTACAAATCACGGTGGACCGTCTCGCCGATTTCCGGCTTTTGTCTCCCTCCGTGTAAGGGAGTGGATTGAACGCGGCAAGCTTCACCATCTTTCCTTTCTTCGGCGGACGTCTCCACCCTGGCTTCTTCGCGGCAGGCGCCTTGTAGGCGACGGCGTTCGTCTTGGCTCGGGTCACGATGTGCACAGCGGACGTACGCGAACGATTGCCCCCGGTCAGTCGCTGCAGAGCGGGAATGGACAGGTAGTAGCGGTCAAGCAAAAGCAGCGCTTGGCCAAAGATACCCGCAGCAGTAAACGCTTGATCGATCACTTACACGATATGGGAGGCTTGACGCTCCTCGGATGAATCGCCCCAGCCAAAGATCGCTTTTACGCCGTCCTGCAGGTTCGGGAACAGGGCAAGCAAAACATTTTTCCGCCGTACCGGCCAGAATACCAATCGCGCCAAAGAAGTGACTAAAGATGTATTCGCCTTTCGAAGAATTCTCAGATTCCTGATGCAATTTTTTCACACCTGGCCTGTACAAGAACCTTAAGGATACCGCAGATTCGCTGATTGGGTTATCTTTCTTAGGCGTTTATTTTCAACGAGAACTTTTCACTGTCCAGTCTTCATATACACCATTATTTTTGCGGAAACTCAAAAAAAATTAGGCTTATATGCATAAGTTTAATGTGATATAATACAAACGGTGCTTGGAAGTGTTAACGTTCCTCGAATACATAATCCGTTGCGGAACACAGCGTTTGGTCGGGGGAAGAGACTCACTGATGCAGAAGGAGTGATCGTGCAAGCATGTTCAAATTAAGCGAGATCAAGGATTTGGTCAAACTGGTCGACCAATCGTCGATCAATGAACTCGAGATAGAAAACGAGGGCTCGCGCCTTCGCATCTGCAAAGCGGCGCATCAGGAAGCTTCTCCTGTGCTGCAGCCGTTGCCGCAGCCGGGCGTTCCCGTCCAGCTCGGCGCAACCGCGGTGCAGGCGGCGCAGGCCGCGGCGGAGCCCGCTCCCGAAGTGCCTCAAGCCGTCGGCAACAAAAACGATCAGCTTCACCGCATCGTCTCCCCGATGGTCGGAACTTTCTATGAAGCGTCTTCGCCGGGTGCGGGGCCCTTCGTCAAAATCGGAGATTCCGTGAAGGAAAAGTCCGTTGTGTGCATTATTGAAGCGATGAAATTAATGAATGAAATCGAAGCCGAGGTCAAGGGCAAAATCGTTGAGGTTTTGGTGGAAAACGGCCAATTGGTGGAGTATGGGCAGCCGTTGTTTTTGGTGGAAAAGGAATAAATCGGGGGAGCCTTTATGAAATTTCATAAAATTTTGATTGCGAATCGCGGGGAAATCGCCGTTCGCATTATCCGGGCGTGCCGCGAACTGGGGATTTACACGGTTGCCGTGTTTTCCGAAGCGGATCGCGAATCGCTCCATGTGAAGCTGGCCGACGAAGCGTATTGCATCGGTCCGACGCCGTCGAAGGACAGCTATTTGAATCTAACCAATATCATGAGTGTGGCCACGTTGACCGAAGCGGACGCGATCCATCCCGGATACGGTTTTCTGGCCGAAAACGCCGATTTTGCGGAAATTTGCGAGGCTTGCAACATCGCTTTTATCGGCCCCTCCCCGGATGCCATCAATCGGATGGGCGATAAATCGGCGGCCAAGAGCACGATGAAGACGGCCAATGTTCCGACCATTCCGGGCTCGGACGGGCTGGTCGAAAATGTGGACGACGCTTTGCTGATCGCCCGCGATATCGGCTATCCGATCATCATCAAGGCGACCGCGGGGGGCGGCGGCAAAGGCATCCGAATCGCCGAAGACGAGGAGATGCTGATTCGCCAGATCGGCGCCGCCCGCCAGGAAGCGGGCAAGGCGTTCGGCAACGAAGGGATTTACATCGAGAAGTATTTGACCGGCATGAAGCATGTGGAAATTCAAATTTTGGCCGACAAGCACGGGAATGTGGTGCATTTGGGCGAACGCGATTGCTCGATTCAGCGCCGCCGCCAGAAATTGCTTGAGGAAGCGCCCTGCCCGGTGATTACCCCGGAGACGCGGGGACGGATGGGCCAGGCCGCCATTCGCGCGGCGGAAGCCGTGAATTATTCCGGGGCGGGCACGCTCGAATTTCTGCTCGGACCGGACGGACAATTTTATTTTATGGAAATGAATACGAGAATTCAGGTGGAGCATCCTGTAACCGAGATGATTACGGGCGTCGATATCGTCAAGGAAATGATTTCGATCGCCGAAGGCAACCCGCTGTCCTTCCGCCAGGAGGATGTGGAGATCAACGGCTGGTCCATCGAATGCAGGATCAACGCGGAAGATCCGGATCGCCAATTCATGCCGTCCGCCGGACAGATCGAATTTTATTTGCCGCCGGGCGGGCTCGGCGTCAGGGTGGACAGCGCGGCGTACCAAGGGTATTTCATCCCGCCGCATTACGATTCCATGATCGCGAAGCTGATCGTCTGGGGCCATACGAGACAGGACGCCATCGCGCGAATGAACAGGGCGCTGCGCGAATTCGACGTGGAGGGAATCCGCACGACGATCCCCTTTCATCTAAAGCTTCTCAAGCATGAGCGGTTCGTGCAGGGCGATTTTGACATCAAGTTTTTGGAAGAACACGATGTCAACGATCCGCATTCATAATTTGTCATAAAATTAATGCAATGGTATAGTATTTATAATAAGACACGCACCTGTCCGCTTCTTTTTGCAGGAGTGAAAAAATAGGAGGTGAATGTTCGTGGGAACAGTCATCCCGGAATATGAACGAACGGAATTGGGGAACATTCAAATTGCCCCGGAGGTCATTGAAGTGATCGCCGGTCTGGCCGCCGTGCAGGTGGAGGGCGTCGCCGGAATGAGCGGCGGGATTGCCGGAGGGATCGCCGAGCTTTTGGGGCGGAAAAATCTGTCCAAAGGCGTCAAGGTGGAGGTCGGAGAACGGCAGGCGGCTGTAGACGTGTCCATCGTCGCGGAATATGGCTGCAAGCTCCCGGAGGTCGCCGTGCGGATTCAGCAAAATGTGAAGCAGGCGATTCACGACATGACCGGTTTGGAAGTAACGGAGGTCAACGTACATATTCATGACATTTACTTTAAGCCTGCGGAGAAGGTCGTTGAGGCGGAGTCGCTTCAGAGAGTAAAATAATAAACCAACGGACGATATGCAAAGGGCCCCCTGCGTTACTGTCAGGGGGTTTGCGCTAATAAGTGCGCGAGTGAAAGGGGACAAGTTGTGCATGAGCGTTTTTGATCGCCTTCTTTTGTTTTTGTTCGGCCTGGCCATTGCGGCGGCCTCGCTAACGGGCGTCGCCATGGCGATACACTGGATTTCATTCAGCCTTTCCAGGCAAGGTCTGACGGCATTTTACGAAAACGACGTGGTCCGCAACGCCTGGATCGTTCTGCTGGTCCTTTTTTTGCTGGCAAGCCTTCGTTTTCTTTATGTTTCCGTCCGCCGGAACGATGTCCATGCGCAGTCGATTGATCAAAGAAGCGATTACGGCGATATTCGCATCTCGATGGAAACGGTGGAGAACCTTGCGCTGAAAGCGGCCGCCAAAATTCGCGGGGTCAAGGATTTGAGGGCGAGAGTGAAGGTTGCGGAAAGCGGCATTATCATCGTGATTCGCGCGATCGTGGACGGGGATTATCCCATTCCGTCGCTGACGGAAGACGTGCAGCGCAGCGTAAAGAACCATGTTGAAGAAATCACCGGCATTCCCGTTTCCGACGTATCCGTATTCGTGGCCAATATTACGCAATCGCCGTCCTTTAAAAGCAGGGTGGAGTAGAGGTGATTCGCATGTGGAGCGAGTGGTGGAACGAATTATGGCAAAAGCGGAGGGGAACGGCGACCGGTCTGGCGATCGGCATCCTGCTCGGTTTGGTGTATCTGATTTGCGGGTTTTGGAATATGCTGATTTTTGCCCTGATCGTGTTGGCGGGGTATTACGTCGGCCGGAAATCGGATCGCGGGGAGCGGATTTTGCCTTGGGATGAAATATATCGGTGGCTGTCCGGACGCCGGGATCGATTCAGATAGTATCCGTCACCCCGTGAAATATCATGGGGTTTATTTCGTTGTTCACAAGAAGCAGGCAGCGTGAAAGCGCCGGGAGGAAAGAAAATGAAACGCAGGTTGGCAAGGGAAATAGCAATTCAGAGCCTTTATCAGATGGAAATGAACGATGTCGGCGCGGATGCGGCAATTGAAACCGTGCTGGAAGAAATTGAACAGGATAACGAGTCCAATCAAACGGTCGAAGACAAGCCCGCGTTGGTTCATTATGTGGAAAAATTGGTAAACGGGACGTATTCCATTCGAGCGCAGATCGACCAGTTGCTGATCGTCTATCTGAAAGGATGGAAGATGGATCGTTTATCGCGGGTGGACAGGCAAATTTTGCGTCTGGCCGTCTATGAAATGGTGTATCTCGACGATGTTCCGCCCAAGGTCGTTATCAACGAAGCGATTGAACTGGCCAAGCATTTCGGGGTGGAGGAGTCGGGGAAATTCGTAAACGGCGTGCTGGGGAAAATGATCAAGGAATTGGATCGGATCAAGGCGCAATTCCAGCTCAATCTGAATCAGTAAAAGTTACGGGGGAGGATTCGAGGATTCATGGCAGCTCAAATTATCAACGGCAAGGAAATCGCGGATGCGATCAAACAGGAATTGAAGGAAGAAACGGAACGGTTGATCGAAAAAGGCATTCGGCCGGGCCTGACCGTCGTGCTGGTCGGAGAAGATCCTGCTTCGCAGGTGTACGTCCGGAATAAAGCAAAGGCTTGCGAAAATCTCGGTTTTTATTCCCAGGTGATCCGGCTCCCCGCGTCCACGCCCGAAGCGGAATTGTTGAAGCTGATCGCGGATCTGAATCTGGATGCGAAGGTGCACGGCATTCTCGTTCAACTGCCGCTTCCGCGGCATATTTCGGAACAAGCGGTGATCGACGCGATTTCGCCGGAAAAAGATGTCGACGGGTTTCACCCGATCAGCGTGGGCAACCTGATGATCGGCAACGAGGGTTTTCTCCCCTGTACGCCCGCCGGGATTATGGAATTGATCCGACGCACGGGAACGGCCATCGCGGGCAAGCATGCGGTCGTTGTCGGAAGAAGCAACATCGTCGGCAAGCCGATCTCCATTTTGCTTTTGAGAGAGCACGCCACGGTGACCATCTGCCATTCGAAGACGGAGAACATGGAGCAGATCACCAAACAGGCCGATATTCTGGTTGTGGCCGTGGGGCGCGCCCGCATGATCGGGAAGCGCCACATCAAGCCGGGGGCGGTCGTGATCGATGTCGGGATCAACCGCCTGGAGGACGGCTCGCTGGCCGGGGATGTCGATTTCGAGCAGGCGGCGGAAGTGGCCGGGGCCATTACTCCGGTTCCGCGCGGAGTCGGCCCGATGACCATCGCCATGCTGCTTCGCAACACGCTGGCGTCGGCCAAGCGAACGATCCGGTCATGACAAGTCCGCTGTGAAAAACAAAGAGGTGGCGACGCCCTTGAAAAATCAGGAACGCATCCTGACGGTGAAGGAACTGAACCGCTATATCCGAATGAAGCTGGAGTCCGACGCCTTGTTGCAGAACGTATGGGTTCGCGGAGAGGTTTCCAACTTTACCCACCATTCCAGCGGCCATATGTATTTTACCCTGAAAGACAAAGACAGCCGCCTGAAGGCGGTCATGTTTTCTTCGCACAACCAGCGGTTGAAGTTCATTCCCCGGGAAGGGGCTTCCGTTTTGGCGCGCGGCAACGTCTCGATATATGAGCGGGACGGCGGCTATCAATTGTATGTCGCGGAAATGCAGCCGGACGGAATCGGCAGTCTGTATTTGGCTTTCGAGCAACTGAAGAGCAAATTGGAAGCGGAAGGCTTGTTCGCTTCCGCCGCCAAAAAAGCGATCCCCCGATTCCCCGGAACGATCGGCGTCGTGACTTCCGCCACGGGGGCCGCCGTAAGGGACATCCTGATCACCCTTCAGCGCAGGTATCCCGCCGCCCGGATCGTGCTTTATCCGGCGAGCGTTCAAGGGGAACGCGCGGCTGCGTCGATCGTCAGGGCGATTGGCGATTTGAACGAAATCGGCGGCATCGATGTCATGATCGTAGGGCGGGGCGGCGGCTCCCTGGAAGAGCTGTGGCCGTTCAACGAGGAAGCGGTAGCCCGCAGCATCCATGCATCGGGCATTCCGGTCATATCCGCGGTAGGGCATGAAACCGATTATACGATCGCCGATTTTACCGCCGACCTGCGGGCAGCCACGCCCACGGCGGCGGCCGAGCTGGCGGTGCCGCATCGGCTGGAGCTTGCGCAGCACATCGCCCATTTGCAGCTCCGGCTGCAGCAGGGGTTGTACAGGCGCTTGCTGCAGCCGTCGGAGCGGCTGGATCGATTGAAGGAACAATTGGCGTACAAGTGGAAGGCCCGCTTGCATGGGCTGCGCCGACAGCTTGGCGCGGCCGATCGAAGCCTGGCTTCCGGCAGCCCGTCGAATCGGATCGCCGCCATCCGCAGGCGGTGGCAGGAGGCGAACCGCCAATTAACGCGCGCCGCTCGGGGCGTGCACAAGGCGCAGCGGCAGGCGCTTGCGCAGCACATTCGGCAACTGGACGCGCTCAGCCCGCTCAAAATCATGCAGCGGGGATACGGCCTGGTCTATGAAGGGAACCATAACGAACTGGTGCGGTCCGTGCGCCAGATTCAGGCCGGCGATCGCCTGAAGATCCAATTGCACGACGGCCAAATAGATTGTCTAGTCCGATCGACGAAAGGGGAGATCGCGGAAAATGGAACGGGAAGCGGAGATAAGCTTTGAGGCGGCGATGGCCAGACTGGAAGAGATTACGGGGCAGTTGGAAAATGACGATGTGGCTTTGGAGCAGGCGATCGAACTGTTTCAGGAAGGCATGGAATTGTCCCGCTGGTGCGGTCTGAAGCTGGAGGAAGCGGAGCGGAAAATCGAAATGTTGGTGGAGGAAAACGGGCGGTTGGTCAAAAAACCTTTTTCCGTATCGGACCAGGAGAAAGGTGACCATGCGCGTGATTAAAAACGAAACGATTGCAGAATATATTCAGCGCTATTCGGCATGCGTCGAGCAGGAATTGTCCCGCGTGTTTCCGATCGATTGGGAAATCCCGGACAAGCTGAACGAATCGATGGCCTATTCGCTGATGGCGGGCGGCAAACGGATGCGTCCCATTCTCGTGATCGCCGCCGCGGAAGCGTTCGGCGCCCCGCCGCAGACGGCGCTTCCCGCCGCCTGCGCGGTGGAATTGATCCACACCTACTCCCTCATCCATGACGACCTGCCGGCGATGGACAACGACGATTTCCGCCGCGGGAAACCGACCAATCATAAGGTGTTTGGAGAGGCTATGGCGATTTTGGCCGGGGATGCGTTGTTGACGCATGCTTTTTATTGTCTGATTCAATGTTACCGCAAGCTTTCCGTTCCGGCGGAGCGGGTGCTGTCGATGATCGAGGAGCTGTCCCTTCTGGCCGGCGCTTCCGGTCTGGTGGGCGGGCAGGCGGCGGATATGCTGGGCGAGCAGGGAATCACCGGGCTTGCGGAGCTGGAGTATATCCATATTCACAAAACGAGCGATTTGATCGTGTATTCGCTTCGCGCGGGCGGGAGAATCGGCGGCGCGGATGAGAAGCAGCTCGATGCCCTGACCCTGTTCGGCCGGCGGATCGGTTTGGCTTTTCAAGTCAGGGACGACATTTTGGACATCGTCGGAGATCAGGGTGCGCTCGGGAAGAACCTGAAAAGCGACGAAAAATTGAATAAAGTGACGTATCCGTATTTAATCGGTCTGGATGCGAGCATTCGGAAGGTCGAACAATTGACGGAAGAAGGCAAAAGGGCCGTGCTTGAAGCCGATATTCCGAACGCCCGGCGGCTGTTGGAATTGGCCGACGTGCTCATGTCGCGGAACCGCTGATGGCTCGCGGGCCATTCGCTTCCATTGAGCATTGCTCCGCAGGTATGATATAATATGGATCAGTTAGAGTGGTGCAGTATTCTAGTCAGTCTACCATTTCTGAAGGCGGGCCTAAAAATTCGCCAAAGGGCACATCGATGAAGTTCCTTGTGTTGGCTTTTGACGCCCAGTCAGGGGTTGATGCTGGGAGTTAAGGTTGTGGGGCGATCCACAATGGCATGTGGGCGTTGACCCTGCTTCCGCGGAGGCCCAAGTTCGTGGCTTTTGCGTCACCGTACGCCCGGTTACGGCTTGGGGTATGAACCTGCAAATGTGGGTCATCATTTGTGTGATGAATGTGAATCATGCTTATCTGACCTGCGTGCAGCGTAGCCTGCCTTGAGCGGGCTCGGAAGGGATTATAGATGGTAGGAAGCTGTTTTTTAGGCCAAAAAAACGGTTTTCGGATGCTATATGAAATCCGGCTTGCAAAAGAGGCTAAGATTTGGCTTCAAGGCTGTTGGGGAAAACCCCTAGACTGTTCATTAAAATGAGACTTTTTGGGGATTATAGTGTGGACTGAGTGGCAATCCAGTCTGGTGTCCGGCAACGGCATCAAAATCGGTGTAATGGGAAACCTCCCGATCGGCGACGATGGGGTGTCTGATTTGGGAAAACCTACTGGACCTAAGCCACAGCGTTTACTCAGAAAGTTACCACTCTTATTTTCGGATTGAATTAAAGCCTGTTTTTCAGGCATTAAGGAGACATCCGGCGGAATGAAATTTTCATTCAGACACTCCATCAAATGGAGTATTTTTATATCGATTACGACATTCCTGCTCGCCTGCGCTTTCTCCATAACCACCACTTCCGTGCTGGAGGGAGCAAGCTGGGGATTGGGCATGTTGACTGTGCTCGTTTTGGTGTTGATCGGGATTGTGTTTGATATTATGGGATTGGCGTCGGCCGCGGCCCAGGAAACGCCCTTTCACGCAATGGCTTCGAAAAGGGTGGCCGGATCGCGCCAAGCGATCAATATCGTTCGCAACGCGGATCGGTTTTCCAATTTTTGCAATGACGTGATCGGCGATATATCGGGCATTATCAGCGGCACGGCCAGCGCTTTGGTCGTATTGAAACTGATCGCTTCGATGGATTCCGATCACACGTTGATCTACGCGACGGTCAGCGTGGTGTTCAGCGGAGTCGTGTCCGCACTTACCGTTGGCGGCAAAGCGCTCGGCAAATCGTTTGCCATCTACCACGCTACGGACATTGTGCTGTGGATTGGAAAGGGATTTTATTTTCTGGAGCATCGTTTCGGGATTCGGATCTTTCAGGGCAAAAGGAGCAAGTTGAACAACGGAAAGCGGGGGAATAAGCGCGATGCTCGAACGAATCAGCCAACCTAGCGACTTGAAAAAACTGAGTATAGCGGAATTAAACGCTTTGGCCGAAGAAATACGGCGGTTTTTGATCGAGAAATTATCGGTTACAGGCGGGCACCTCGCTCCGAATTTGGGCGTGGTCGAGCTCACGCTGGCTCTGCATTACCTGTTTGACAGCCCGAAGGATAAAATCATTTTCGATGTCGGTCATCAGTCCTATGTACACAAAATGCTGACGGGCCGGATGGATCGGTTCGACACGCTGCGAAAATATAAAGGGCTGTGCGGTTTTATCAAGCGTTCGGAGAGCGAGCACGACGTCTGGGAAGCCGGGCACAGCAGCACGTCGCTGTCCGCCGCGATGGGGATGGCGATTGCCCGCGACGCCGCGGGCGGCGATCACAGGATCGTCGCCGTTATCGGAGACGGTGCGATGACCGGCGGCATGGCGCTGGAAGCGTTGAATCATATCGGTCATGAGAAGAGAAATCTGATCATCATTCTCAATGACAACGAAATGTCGATCGCGCCCAACGTCGGGGCCATACATAACTATTTGAGCAAGATCCGTTCGGATAAGCACTATTTGCGGGCCAAGGAAGAGCTGGATCATCTGTTGAAAAAAATTCCCGCGATCGGCGGCACGTTGGCCAAGACGGCGGAAAAATTCAAAGACAGCCTGAAATATCTGGTCGTTTCCGGCGTATTGTTTGAGGAGTTGGGCATCACCTACAGCGGGCCGGTGGACGGACACAATATCGAATTGCTGATCAATACGATCCGGCGCGCGGAGAAGATCAACGGGCCGGTGCTCGTCCATGTGGCCACGGTGAAAGGAAAGGGATTCTCCCCGGCCGAAGCGGATTCCTACAAATGGCACGGGGTGGGGAATTATAAAATCGAATCGGGGCAGATGTCGAAATCGGCCGATCCTCCGATGTATACGGAGGTGTTCGGCAATACGCTGATCGAGCTGGCGGAGCAGGATTCGCGGATTATCGCCGTGACGCCGGCCATGCCCGGGGGGTCCGGCTTGATCCAGTTCGGGTCGCGGTTCCCCGGGCGGATGATCGATGTGGGCATCGCCGAACAGCATGCCGCCACGCTGTGCGGCGCTTTGGCCGCCGAAGGCATGAAGCCGGTATTCGCGGTCTATTCGACTTTTTTGCAGCGGGCTTACGATCAGGTGGTGCACGACATTTGCAGGCAAAATTTAAACGTCGTGTTTGCGATCGATCGGGCCGGCTTTGTCGGGCCGGACGGAGAAACGCATCAAGGCGTGTACGACATCGCTTTTTTGCGCGATATCCCCAATATGGTACTGATGATGCCCAAGGATGAAAATGAACTGCGCCGAATGCTGAAAACGGCCATCGATTACCAGGATGGCCCGATCGCCGTGCGCTACCCGCGCATTGCCGGCATCGGCGTCCCGCAGGACCCGGTCCTCCAGCCGTTGGAGATCGGCGCGTGGGAAGTGGTGGAGCAGGGCGATGACGCCGCCATATTGGCGGTCGGGCCGATGGTGACGGTCGCCCGCAAGGCGGCCAAACTGCTCAGCCAGGAGGACATCCGCTTGCGGGTCGTCAACGCCCGGTTCATCAAGCCCCTGGATGAGGCGATGCTGCTCGATCTGGCGAAGCGGAACCTTCATCTGATCACGATGGAGGAAGCCTGCCTGGCAGGCGGCTTCGGCAGCGCCGTGCTTGAATTTTACGCCCGCCATGACATTTATGGTTTGCGGGTGAAGAACATCGGCATTCCCGATTGTTTCGTCGAGCACGGAAGCATCGGCGAGCAGCAGCGTGAAGTGGGCCTGACGGTCGAAGCGCTGGTCGGACAAATTCACGCCTGGCTTCCGCGCAAGCGGCAGCGCGTATAATCGCATCATTTGAAGGGGAGCGGAAATGGCGGCAAACAAGGAACGGATTGATTTGTTGCTGGTGGAGCAAGGCTTTTTTGAAAGCCGGGAGAAAGCCAAAACATCGGTTATGGCGGGTCTGGTCTTCGTCGACGGGGAGCGGATGGAGAAGGCGGGGACGATGGTTCCCCGCGGCGCGGCGATCGCTGTGAAAGGCGCGCCGCATCCGTACGTCAGCCGAGGCGGATTGAAGCTGGAGAAAGCGCTTGAACATTTCCGCATCGATCTTTCCGGGAAAACGGTGCTGGACGTCGGCGCGTCGACCGGCGGCTTTACGGATTGCGCGCTGCGGCACGGCGCGAATTATGTGTATGCCGTCGATGTCGGCTATAACCAATTGGATTGGACGCTGCGCAGCCACCCGCAGGTGAAAGTGATGGAACGCACCAATTTTCGCTATGCGGATGCAAAGGATTTCAACGACCCTCGCCCCGATTTTGCCGTCATCGATGTGTCCTTCATTTCCTTAAAGCTGATCTTGCCGCCTTTGAAAACGATTCTGGAACCCGTCGGCGCGATGGAAATCGCCGCGCTGATCAAGCCCCAATTTGAGGCGGGCCGGGACAAAGTGGGAAAATCCGGCGTCGTTCGCGATCCCGCGGTGCATGAAGAAGTGCTGCGGCATATTCTTGCTTTTGCCCATGACATCGGATTCGTGCTGAAGGGATTAACATATTCTCCGATTACCGGCGGCGAAGGGAACATCGAATTTCTGGCCCATTGGTCCGCCGCCATTCCGTCCGACCCCGCGGGGGAGGATCCATACGCGATGGACAGCATCGTCGACACCGTGCGCGAGGCATCTCAGCAGTTTAAACACTCGCATTCGAGGTGATGGATTTGTTGCAAAGCGGCGACATGTACGTTGTCATTATGATCGTGGCCATTCTGGCGATTTGGCTGGCCTACCGGTTCAGGCGATGGTTGTATACGCCGCCAAGCGTGCGCTTGCCGCTGCCGTACGAAAGCCCGCTGCCCGCCGAAGGCAAGGCGACGGACCTGCTGGCGGAATCGGGCTACGAATGGGTGGCCGGCAAGCAGCGGATTTCCATTTGCATGAATGTGGACGACGAGGTGTTGGAAAGCCGTTTGTTTGTCGACGGCGTGGCGCGCCGGGGCCACGAATTGTTCATCGTCAAGTGCTCCAGGGAGCGCCAGCCCATGGAGTGGACGGGGAGCGCCCTCAGAGAGCGGCTGCTGCCCTATTTCCTCATATTTAAAGAGGCGTCCGGCGTCGTATACGTCGATTTGGAGGCAGAGGAAGTGCGAAAGATCGCGATCGATTTAAAAATGTGATGAGAAAAGCGCATCCAATTCAACCAACCTGGAGGAAAAGGGCCATGAAAGGGCAAAGGCATATCAAAATTCGGGAATTGATCAGCAGCGGAAAAATAGAAACGCAGGACGAACTGGTGGAAACTTTGCGCGATCTGGGATTCAACGTGACGCAGGCCACGGTTTCCCGGGATATCAAAGAGCTGCATCTGATCAAGGTTCCTTTGGACGACGGAAAATACAAGTATTCGCTGCCTGTGGAACAAAAGTTCAATCCGCTGCACAAGTTGAAGCGGGCGCTGGTCGACCATTTCGTGCATATCGACAGCGCCGAGAATCTGGTGGTGCTGAAATGCCAGCCGGGCACGGCCAATGCGATCGGCGCATTGATGGACAACATGGAGTGGAACGAATTGATCGGAACGCTGTGCGGCGACGATACGATCTTGATGGTTTGCCGCAGCCGGGAGGAAAGCGGTAAACTGGCCAAGCGAATTTTGTCCATCATCGGGGTAGTTTAATAGGGAAGCGGGTGTGTTCATGCTGGCTGAGCTGTCGATTCGAAATTTTGCGGTCATTGAAAAAGTACATATTGTTTTCGGCCAAGGTTTTCATGTCTTTACGGGCGAAACGGGAGCCGGGAAATCGATCATTGTCGACGCGCTGGATTTGATTTTGGGCGGGCGGGGTTCGGCTGAGCTGGTTCGCCACGGCGCCGACAAAGCGGAGGTCGAAGCGAGCTTCGAGCTGCCGCGGGACCACCCGGTGTGGGGCGCGTTGGAGAGCCGCGGCATTCAATTCGAAGCGGACGAGCTGTTTATTGTGCGCAGGGAGATTACGGCCCAGGGCAAAAGCAGCGGAAGAATGAACGGGCAACTGGTCAATCTGTCGATGATGCGGGAAATCGGAGAATGGCTGGCCAACATTCACGGGCAGCATGAACACCAGTCGTTGTTGAGGGTGGACCAGCATTTGCGCCTGCTCGATTTGTACGGCGGGGAGCCGATCGACAAAATCAAGCGGGATTACGGCCTTTCCTTTCAAGCGTTTGCTTCCCTGCGGAAGCAGATTGCGGATTTGCAAAGCCGCGCGCGCCAGTCTGCGCAAATGGCCGATTTGTATCGCTTTCAGATCGATGAAATCGCCGCCGCGGACTTGAAGCCGGACGAGGAAGAATGGTTGATGGATGAAAGGCGCAAACTAGCCAATGCGGAAAAATTGTTCGAATCGATTTCCTCCGCTTACGATTCGGTTTACGGAGCGCAGCAGGGGATGGATTCCGTCAGCGCGGCGATGCGAAGCCTGGAGGATGCCGTGGCCTATGATCGGGAGCCGTTGGAGCCGCTGCTCGAGCAGATGCGGTCCGCGTTTTTTCAACTGGAGGATGCGGCATTTCAGCTTCGGGATTACCGGGAAAAAATCGAATTCAATCCGGAGCGGTTGGAGCAAATCGAACAGCGGCTGAATTTGATTTCCATGTTGAAGCGCAAGTACGGGGGCGATATCGGGCAAATTTTGAATCACCTGGAGAATATACGCGGCGAGTTGAGCTTGGCGGAAAATAAGGAGGAAACGATCCGGCGGCTGCAGCAGGATGCGGAGCGGGAGAAAAAGACGATGATTCGGCGGGCCGGAGAGCTTTCGGCCATTCGCCAGCGGACGGCCAAACGGTTGTCCGGGCAGGTGGAAGCCGAACTGCGGGAGCTTCATATGGAACGAACCCGTTTCCAAATCCGGTTTGAGCGAAGCGAACATCCCGACGGAGTCGACGTGGAGGGGGTTCCCGTGCGATTTGCGAAGGACGGATGGGATCAGATGGAGTTTATGATTTCGGCCAACCCCGGCGAACCGCTGAGACCGTTGAACAAGGTGGCATCCGGCGGAGAGCTGTCGCGGATCATGCTGGCCCTTAAAACCATCTTTGCGGCGGTGGAGCAAATTCCGGTGCTGGTGTTCGACGAGGTCGATACCGGCGTCAGCGGCAGAGCGGCCCAAGGCATTGCCGACAAGCTGTCGAAGCTGTCGCGCGACTGCCAGGTGTTCTCCATCACGCATTTGCCGCAGGTGGCCTGCATGGCGGATCGGCACTATTCCATCGAAAAGAAAATCAGCGGCAAGCGCACCTTTACCGAGGTCCGTTTGCTGGAAGGGAAAGAGCGGGTGCGGGAACTGGCCAGAATGCTGGGCGGCGTGGAGATCACGGAAACGACGGAGCAGCATGCCATGGAAATGCTGGAGCTGGCGGCGCGGCAAAAAAACGCAAATTGATCCAAGAACTTTGGATGCAAATTCGTAATAAAACGAATGGGGTGCGGTTAACTTAAAGGTACGCAATTGACGAAGCTGATCGTCAGGCGAAGGAAGCAGAGGGAGCTGATGCTGTTGCGTTCCAGGCAAAGAAAAAAATGGACCGGTCTTATCCTCGTTTTCCTCATTTGGTTGTTCAGTTTGTCCACCCCTTTTCAGGTCTTCGCCTCATTGCCCGACGAATTGAGACTTTTCTCGGGCCAAGTTAAGAAAATCAACCTGTCGGTGCCGGTGAATCTGCAAATTACGGTGGAAGATCCGGACATTGTTCGCGTCAACGGCGCGGCCAAGCAAACTTCGCGAATCAAATTGGATCATCCGATCGCTTTACAATCGGACGAAATCGGAAGCACGGAAATGAAATGGAAGCTGTTCGGCGCCATTCCGCTGAAAACGATGAGAGTCCATGTCATGCCCGATTTAAAGGTGGTGCCCGGTGGACAGACGATCGGGGTCAAGATCAAGTCCGCGGGGATTTTGGTGGTTGGGCATCATCTGGTGCCGGCATCCGACGGGAAGAAAGTCTCGCCGGGTGAGCAAGCCGGCATTCGCATGGGGGATCTGATCATGAAAATGAACGGCGTTCGCCCCGAATTGTCCAAAGTGGCGGAGCAGGTCGATACGGCAGGCAAAAAACATAAGCCGATTCATTTGGCCTTGCTGCGGGACGGCAAAACCATCAACGTCAAATTGACCCCCGCGTACGATGCGGAGACGCAAACTTACCGGCTCGGATTGTATATCCGGGATTCCGCGGCCGGGGTCGGAACGCTGACTTTTTACTCGCCGGAGCATGGGAAATACGGCGCCCTGGGGCATGTCATTTCCGATATGGACACGCAAACGCCCATCGTGGTGGGTCAAGGCGAAATTGTAAACTCCAGCGTGAGTTCGATTTCCAAAAGCCATTCGGGCGAACCGGGGGAAAAAAGAGCGCATTTCTTCAAGGAAAATCAGGTATTGGGCAATATTGAAAAGAATACGAGGTTCGGCATTTTTGGAAGAATGCATACGCCTCCCGATCATTTGGATTTAAATCGCGCGATCCCCGTGGCTCTGGCCGAAGATGTGCATGAAGGGCCGGCGCAAATTTTAACGGTCGTGAACAATCAAAAAGTAGAGAAGTTCGATATTGAAATCACCCATGTGTCCAGACAGGCCGTGCCCGCAACCAAAGGGCTGGTGATCCGGGTCACGGATCCGGAGCTGCTGGAGAAAACGGGCGGGATCGTTCAGGGAATGAGCGGCAGCCCAGCCCCATCATTCAGGATGGCAAATTGGTCGGCGCGGTCACGCATGTG
>CAYYCV010000110.1:0-16322 GCA_964470405.1 uncultured Caryophanales bacterium | reverse complement strand
CACTTTGCCTCGCACCCTCTACCGCCTTGTCCCTTTCTTCAAGATCTGCTTTAAATGTAGTCCCATCCCGCATCGGAACATCCGGTTTCTCGCTCCAAACTTTCATCCCGTTCACGAGCAGAAGCGCCGCACCTATGCTATCCAGCCAATGCTCCTTGGAAAAAGGCTCTTCGGGGGCGACGGCCCCTTTGATCGTACCCGCCACCCCGCTTGTTAACCAGTTCGTAAAGTCAAAAGCCGAGTCCCATCTTTTCTCCGCCCGCAGCTTCGCCCCTTGGTACCATCCACCAGATAGGCCCAACGTCCAATAATTCACAAAATCATACGGTGAATCCAGCGCTTTCTCCGATCGTTCTTGTGCGCTATACAGCAAATCTTCACCGATCTCTTGAAAGCTATGTAATGACTTCATGAATGGATTTGGAGAAGCCGGATCGGCCGTTTGGGCTCTGCCGTTTCCCGACATCGGAACGCATACCGCCATATTCGCCGGGTTCGTTTCGTGCAGTTCAGCATGCCGGACGAACCATTCGACAGCCGAACCGGCGGCCTGCCCCATTCGAGTGTAGCCGGCCCGGATCGCTTCCGGCGACGGCCTTGCCCGCGGATTTCCCGCTGTGTCCCTCCACACCGATTCAAGGCCTTGAAGCTGCTTCTTTACGCCTATGCGATCCGCTTGGCGGACAAGTTCCTGTTCCGTTTCGCGGTACGCATCACCGGAAGCTTGCACAAAGCTTCGTAATTCCCGCAACCGGTTTTGGAGTTCACTCAGATGATGTTCCACGCCTTCGAACCGCTTTCCGATGGAACGACGCGTCCGTATAGGCTCCTCCACCCGACGAACCAAAGAAGAGACATCGCTGTCCATCCCGGATAGTTGTTGTTCTAGTTGCCGTAGCTGTCCGCTTAATCGTTCGACCTCGTTCAGGTCGATCTTGATTGGGGACAACCCGGTTCACCTCCTCGGTTTATTTCCAGTACATGCCCTATTTCACCAATTCACACACCAAATACGGACAGCGCCATCGTGACAATCGTGATCATTGTCAATACTTGTTTAAACATCCTCATTTTCGCCCTTGAATTTCTCTGAATTTTCCATATGTATTGTGATGGGCGTGTTCTACGGTGAATATCTTGGGGGTGGCCATCTTTCTTGAAAGTTCGAGGTATCGGGAGATTCTAGCTGTGGGGATATTTATTCCATCAACCGATTGCTTAAACGCTGGGGCACACGGAGCAGTTTGATTTCCTCCGGCATAGACCGCACCACCGGTTGACCAAAATGATAAAGCCCAAATACCATTTTCCACTACAGCCATCTTTAAGAATGATATTTTAAATGCAATAGGGATGTTTTTACATTTCTCATTCAATCTCACAATTCCCAATAATTCCATTGAAACACCTCAATCATAACAAATAAAAAAATAATTTGGTAGATTTTGTTGATCTTTGAAGCATACCAATTAAAGGAGAGGGATTTAAGAATGTTGTTATTACCGAACCACCTGTTTGAAAGCGAGTATTCTTTGATATTTGCATCAACAAAAGCCAAAGCAGCACTGTTATTTGTTCCAGTTACCACCATTATATTTTTGAAATTTCACGCTCATGAGATTCGTTTTCGGCCGCGAGGTAGATTCTAATTGTAAGCAAGAGGCGAGTCCTTAAATTGTATTTTAAGCGCATTAGCCTTGTTTTTAGCATTTTTCGTTAATATTCCCTGGCCTTGATCCAAGAACCGTGGGAAGCTCGTACCGGATATCTTCCCTTCGCTTGCTGTGTTTTTATCCAGGGTATGTTACGATTTATATTGAAGGGCAGGCTATCAAACAAAGAGCCCTGATCTGGAGGTATGCGTATGGCAAGCCGCGCTATACTCATTGTAGAAGACGATAACACCATTCAAGGGATGTTGGCGAATCTGTTGCATAAGAACGATTTTCAAACCGAATCCGCCTATGCCGGCACCGAAGCGCTGAGGCTTCTTGAAACCCGTGCATTCGACCTCGTGCTGCTCGATTTAATGCTGCCGGGCTTATCGGGCGAGGAGGTTTTGCAAAAAATACGGACCGTCTCGAAAGTGCCCATCATCGTCATTACGGCAAAAAGCGATAAAGAGTCAACCGTACATCTTTTAAAGATAGGGGCCGACGATTATCTTGTAAAGCCTTTTTACCCTGACGAATTGTTGGCGCGGATCGAAGTGCGGCTACGGCGTACCGAACCGGCAGACCTGAAAAATGAACTAAGCTATAAGGATATCACGCTTGATCCCGACACGTATGTTGCCAAAGTGAACGGAGTGCAGCTCCCGCTCACCCGACGCGAGTTTTTAATCCTTCAACTGTTCATGCGGCATCCGCATAAAGTTTTCTCCAAAGCCAACATTTATGAAGCGGTCTGGGGAGATGAATTCTACGGTGATGAGAATACCGTTAATGTGCATGTCAGCAAAATCCGCACCAAACTTGCCCAAGTGAACCCCGAATCGGACTATATCCAAACGCTTTGGGGAATTGGTTTCAAGCTGGCCGATCACATTTAAGACTTTTTTAAAGGTTTCTTTCGAATGATTTACAACTTGCCCTGTATCGTAAAGGCATCAAAAAAGGCAGGTGTTTTTCATGAAGAGCTATGTGTTGCGTACCTTTGGTTTAACGAAAAAATACGGCGGGCAGACCTCGCTCGATCATGTCAACATGACGATTGAACAAGGAGACATTTACGGCCTAATCGGTCGGAACGGCGCCGGAAAGACAACGTTGATCCGCACGATTACCGGCTTGGCGGCTCCCAGTGAAGGGGAAATTGAACTTTTCTCCCAAAAGGGGGCGGTCGAGATCAACCGGCATCGGCGGCGGATCGGGAGCATCATTGAAACTCCCTCGCTGTATCCGGCGTACACGGCATATCAAAATATGAAGGTTCGCCAATTGACGTTGGGAACCCCGGAGAAGGAGCGCATCGCTCAAATACTGAAAACCGTTGGACTGGCCGATGCCGGGAAAAAGAAAGTCAAACATTTCTCACTGGGCATGAAGCAAAGGCTCGGACTCGGGCTTGCCCTGCTTTCCAACCCCGATTTTCTTATTCTGGATGAACCGACCAACGGGCTGGACCCGGAGGGAATCCGGGAAATTCGTCGCTTGCTGCAGGACCTTAATCAAAATTACAACATGACCGTGCTGATCTCCAGCCACATTCTCGGCGAATTGTCCAAGATTGCAACACGTTACGGCGTGATTCACAATGGGGTGCTCATCGATGAATTTACGCATAACGAACTCACAACCCGCTGCCGGAAATTTTTACAGGTACAAGTGGATCACATCGAGAAGGCAACCTTTGTTTTGGAAAACAAACTGAAAACAACCGATTACCGGGTGGTGGATGAGGAGACGCTTCACATCTACGATCATCTGAACCGCTCCGGCGACATCTGCCTTGCCCTTGCCCGGGAGGGCGTGAAGGTGGCAATGATCGAATCCAAAGGGGACGATTTGGAGAGTTACTTTTTGAATTTGATGGGAGGGTTTCAACATGCTTAATGTATTGCGCGCAGATCTATACAAGCTTGCACATCTGAAATCCTTTTATGTGGTCGCGATCCTGGCCGCCTTTTTCGATTTCTTCATCCTGTTTGATCTCAGCAACTATCCGGATAGCTACCGATCAACGTATGACCACTTCCTGCAAGCGGCGTTTGATCCATTTGCCGTATGGCAGTTTATGCCGATGATCGTTCCGCTTGCGCTCGGCATCGTGATCTGCCTTTTGGTCACCAACGACTTTGCGTACGGCACGATGAGAGACCCGGTGACCCTTGGACACAGCCGTTTCCACGTGTTTTTCTCAAAATGCGTTGCGGCAAGTACGGCATCCGTCGTCATCCTGCTTCTCTGCACGCTCGTTTCGGTATTCATAGCCTTATCGATGTTGGATGGATTCCATGATGAACCCGCCTTTCGGGACATTATCCAATTCGGAGCACGAACCTTGCTCGTCATCGGATTATCGATCGCTTTGGCCGTCTTGTTCACAACGATTGCCTTTGTCGTTCGGCATACGGCCATCGTCATGGCTATTCATTTCTGTGTTGCGCTGTTTGTGACAGTGATCGTCGCCAGCGTGTTTTCTCCGGGTAGTCCTGTTTTCAACGCATGGCCCGCAACGGCGATGGTAGCCGTCAACGGCCCATTACGCGTCGAAATGGCAACCGCTGTCCTTGCCGTCACCGTTGCTTACTTGCTGGTTTCATTTGCAATCGGATACGGCGTTTTTGCAAAACGTGATATGAAGTAGGAATCGGGAGGCGGGTATCATGCGGATCGGCTTGATTGTCCTGGCGATGGCTTTGGGTGCGGTATCCGCCTATGTATGGATGTACAAGAAACAAATCAAATCCCTGTCGGAACAATTGAATTTTATCCGTCGAAATGACACCAACCGGCAGCTCGAGCTTTCTCTGCGGGCGAAAGAATTTCAGGATTTGGCGAAACAGTTGAACGCCGTCCTGACGCAATCCCGGGATGAACGAGCGGCTTTGCACAAGGCAGAGCAGGCCTTCAAAAAGGCGATAACCAACGTCTCGCACGATTTGCGCACCCCATTAACTTCGGTTGTCGGATATATCGAAATGTTGGAGAACAAGAAAACCACCAGGGTGGAACGGGAAGCATATTACCGGATTGCCAAGGATCGCATTCGTCACCTTGTGCAAATGCTGGATGATTTGTTTGAACTGGCGCGTATTGAATCGGACGAATATGCGCTGCAGCTTGAAAAAATTAATGTTTGTCAAATCTTCGTGGAAACGATCTATCTTTTTCATCGCGATTTTATCGGGAAACATGCCGGGCCTCAATTGCAATTGCCGGATGTTCCGCTTTACATCATCGGAGACGCCCAGGCGCTGCAGCGAATATTGGGAAATGTGATTCGCAACGCCTTAACCCACGGCGAGGGCGACTTCAAGGTTCAAGTGGAAAAATCGAACGGTAAAGTCAGGATGCAATTTCAAAATCGCGCGACTGATTTGGAAGAACCGGAAGTCGGGAAGCTGTTTGAGCGGTTTTATACGGCCGATGCGTCCCGCCGCCGGAAAACGACCGGATTGGGATTGTCGATTACCAAAAGCCTCGTTGAAATGATGAACGGAGAAATCATGGCGGAAAAACGAGAGGATGCATTCGTCCTGACGATTCTGTTTAATCTCCCGGCCGAATAGTTATAAAAGTCGTCGGCTTCAACGCCGCGCCCCCATAATAATTGTAGTTGTGAACACCGGCCTCTTCCCGGATAACATAACGGAACAGGAACTGCGGGTTCAAAATTTCGTATGTTCCCCAACCTAAATCAAATACGGCATTCTCCCCCTCGGCCAGCGCTTTGTACAGGTCCTCGCCAACCACTTTGGGCACCAGCGGCCCCTTGGCTTCATCGATCGCTTCCGTCGTTTCTTTATTCCATCGCTCAGTGGGGAAGCGCCCCTCCGGATAAAGAAGTTTGGCATAAAACGCTTGATTCGCCTCGGAATCCAAAGCCCGGACCAACGTGATGCTGTCTCTGCTTAATTCGAATCGATATTTCATGGATGCCTTGGAAAATGGAACGAGCCCCCTTAAGCGAATCCCCGCATCCGGCCTTTTAAACATTCGATACGCCACAAGAATGGCTTGCTCTCTCGTAAAATTCCCTTCCGGATCCACCAGCGCGCGCTGCGTCAATCTGCCTGTTTTGCTGTACTGGGCCGCCCTGGTTCCCTCAAAAAATTGAAGGTTGTACGCCAAAATAACGGAATCCCTCGCCCAATCCGCGACAAAAGAAACGTCTCCGATTTCGCCATCCGCAAAATGGGGTTCGGCGAACAATTGGAAATAGTTGATCAGCATGACTGCGGCCTCTTGCCGGGTGATGGGCGTATTCGGTGAAAAGGCGGTCGGTGAAGTGCCGTTTACAAACCCCAGCGCATAAGCCAACCTGACATCCTCCGACCGGGCATCCGTAAACGAGAAATCTTCGATGTGCACCGCCTGCAGGAAATCCTCCCGCGTGACACCGTAATCGCCATACCTTTGTTGCCAGGCAAACACCGTCTGAACAAACAAGGAGGCAAACTCTTCTCTGGTTATGGTGTTTTGATAATTTCCCAATAATTGCGCGGGCACAATGCCCGCACGAACAGCTTCCTCAATCTGGTTCCTGGCCCAGGATGACGGTTCACTCCCGTCCGCGATCGCTTTTCCAGTACCTCCGCCGATGAAAAGGACGGCCATTCCAGTCATCACCAAGGACCATATTATTTTCTTCGCCATGTTTTTTTGCCCTCCAGGCTATAAGCGTCGTATTTCAATCGCATCCCCAATTCCGGCAAAGAAACTACCTCAAAAATCGATTATGCTTGCGTACTACTTCGCCCGCCGCTCAATTCATAAACTCCGCATCCGGATAATATCCTTCCGCCGCCGCTTCCTCCGGGGTCGAAAACAGCCGATCCACGACGACACCGGCCGGAACGCGATCCGCATAAGTATATCGCAGCCTGCTGTCCCTGCTGTAACCCGCCACATATCTCGTCTTGCCGATTTTGGAGCCGGCCACGCTGAAGCCGCTGATCGGCCGGGAGGTCGTGAGGTTCAAATTCTGAACCATAATCAGAAAGCTCGGCCCTTCGATCGGGTTCACCCCGCTGTACGTTGTGAGCTTGCTCGGTATGTAAAAAGCGTTTTTCCAATGCGGATTGCTTTCATTGGTTTTGTTGATCGCATAGGCCATATCCTGCACAACGGTATCGTTCATAAGCGCCCTGGCTTCATCCTCGCTCATGTCTTTTGTTCCTCCTCCGGCATCGACGGGAGGCAGACCCGTGATGGTTGACAAGGTGGTGCTTTCCAGCGCGGCCGTATGCTCCAACCCCATGTTCAACGCATAGTCGGTATTGCCGAAACGATATCGATACGGCAGCTTCATCCCGAAAACCAAATCCCAATCCCCATCGTCTACAGGCGTCTCGGGATAGTTTCCGCCGTTGTTTCCCACCAGTTGGCGGGAAGCGATATAATACCCGTCATACGCCGCGACCGCGGCGACGGGGATATAATTTTTGATCAGCGCCTTGTTGAATGGCGTGGGCGGCATATCATAATTGAAACAAAATACATCCAGAAACGTGTCCAGCGCAAGGGCGGGATCCATCGCGAAATCGCCGTTCTCCGCATAATCCATCCCCAGGTGGCTCAGCTTGAGCGTCGCCGCCGCGCCGGCATCCGACGCATAGTCTATCGCATAGGACAGCTTGAGCTGCTCTATTTCGTCCTTTACGTTCCGCATATAATTCAAATACCCGATCAGCAAGGCGGCAATAAAAATAATAACGATCATATTGATCACACCAAAATTTCGGCTCATCCGTAAAAACCTACTTTCTGACCATTCCCGCCAAGGTTTGGTCGAACCGGAGCGGCGTAATGTGCAGCAATCTGTTCTGGATTCGCTGAGCGCCCGTGTAGTCGATCGCTTTGACCGTCACTTTGATAATGTCTCCTTTAGCCCAGGAACGGTTGTCGTCGCTTAACACATAAGAAGCATAGGTTCCGCCCGCGCCATCGGGACTTACAATCTTCATGTATCGCTGGATCGTCGCATCCATCGCCACGCCGTGCGAAGAAACCCCCAAATAGAAGTCGGTCAAATCCTGCTTGGTCAACAAGCCGCTGTCGGTCACTTTATCGATCAGGTTGGTCATCTCGTTCAGCACGCTCCGCTCCATGGTCAAATCCTTGCCCATCGTGCGGATAATAAGGGGCGCTCCCGCCAGAAGAATAAAGGCAAGAAATACCCCCAGAATTTTATTGAAAATATCGGTCACAGCCGCCCCCCTCCCTCAAGCCTGCGTGAGCTTGCCTTCATTGATGAACATCCCAGTATCTCATGCCGGACGGTCCGCTATACAATTCAAGCTCAACGGGCTGGTTCACCGGCAGCTTGGCCCTGGCATTCTGCAGAGCGGTTGTCCGATTCGCAAAAAACGCGTCGTTCAATTCAATTTGCAACGGAGCGCCGGA
Source organism: uncultured Caryophanales bacterium (assembly GCA_964470405.1). GTDB lineage: Bacteria > Bacillota > Bacilli > Paenibacillales > CAYYCV01 > CAYYCV01. The sequence goes on along the minus strand of CAYYCV010000110.1, from coordinate 8,253 downwards.
AGTGCTGATCCTTAACGTCCCGGGGCGCGGCGCGTAGCGATCGGCCACCACCAGCATCAGGATCACGTCCTCGGTCGTCAGCGGGCGCTCAACCGGAATAATCTCACTCTCCGTCTGCCGCGCCGTTTTTTCAACCATCGCATCGAACCCGCCGACGTCGCCTTTTAAAAAAGGCAGTGTGCAATAAATCATAACCGGAATGAAAATCATGATCGCCGCGATGAGCACAACGACATCGAATGCGTCCTCGGTTTCGTTCAACCGCTACTCCTCCTTTACGGCTACAGTGTATTTTCCGCTATCCGGGTCTTCCGGATCATCGAATTCCGAGATCTCCAGGCGAATTTTCTTGTCAAACAGCTTCATCAAATCCGCCGCGTTCTCAACGGTTACACCATAGGCATCCCCCGAAATTTCACCGACGATATCGGCGTTCTCCTGCAACGCAAGATAGGCGGTTACGGCAGGAACCGCTCCGTAATTGGAAACATGGAGCAATTTCGTTTCATACGCCCCGTTGACAGCTCGGGTGAGCGAGTTCACCTCGTAGCGTGCATAACCGAGACCTTGGGTAATGTACAGCATGAAGATCACAATGAGTACGGAGACCACCACCATATTAACGGTGATTAGCATACTGCTGCTCATCTCATCCTCCATCGCTTTCATCCCCCTCAAATTTAATCGATGTGATGGCCCCGTTCAAATTTTTGTTCAGATCCGAACTATATCTGACGGAAGCCGGAATGACGGCAAACTTGGCCAGAAGATCGGATATGGAGAACTCCTCTTTCTTCGACGCCTCCGTCCATTCCCAGCTATAGCTCGTTCCATCCTTCAACAAGGTATCGACCTCTATCTCGGGCAGACCCCGGGACTCGGCGATCGCCGCAACGACATCCTGGGGCAGCAGATTCTCCGCCCCGTCATAGGGGCTGTACTTCCGATACTCCTTCAAAATCGCGATGGCGTTGTCCTGCTCCTGCTGGATATGCGCGCTTTCGCGCGTCAAAGTGCCAAGCGTGAAAATCAGCGTAAGCACCAGGGCAGCCGTCATCGCGCTGAGGCTTGCCCAAATCGCCGAAGACCACTCGTTCATCCGGATTCATCCCCTTTCCATACTCTATCGGGTCCGGGATGGCTCGGTCTTCATCGGCCATCCCGGGCGCTAACAGTACGAAACCCCACGGTCTTCCGCTATTGCTGAGTAAAGCAGATACCGATAATCGTGCCCGTCGAATCCTTAATCAGTTCCGCCAGAAAAAGCCCGGTGGGACGAACAAACGTGTTCGTCGCAGTTTTGGTCAAAGGCTTGTAATTCATGTTAAATGTAAGCGTGCCTGACGTCGATATTTCCAAGCTCGATTCATACCATGCCTCCGAATCACCCTTCGTTAATGGCTCCGTTACATAATTGCCGTCTGTGTCATCTAAAAGAGCCCCGTAGTTAAATCCGGTATTAGCTTCTCCTCCTTTAGTCGTATCCATCTGCGCCGTCGTTCTGGTGACGGTCGCAACCGGCCTGCCCTCGAACAGCTTAATCGCCGAGACGACCTGCGTGCCGGACATCAGCTTCTGATCGTAGTCGTCAAATTCCGCCAGCGACATGGAATCCATCGAGCTTTGCACCTTGGATATCCCCTGGTTGGTCGTCCCTCTTGTAAAACCCAGAATAACGAAGATGACCGAAATAATAACCCCGATCACAATGAGCGCAATCGCAATGCGAGCGCCTGAACCCAATTCGCCTTCCATTGTTTGCCCACTCCTTTAAATTTAAAATATTGGTTTAGATGAACGTTCCCCGAAGGGACGCAGTGATCGTGAGTCCATTCACCTCCCTGATGGAATTCAAATGCGCGGCGCGTCTACATCGACACTTGAGACAACGCATTCATGAACTCCTTGAATCCCAAAATCCCAAGCGGAGTCAAAATATATAAAACCGCCGTCAACACAAGCGGCGCCATGGCTAGCGGGCTCACAAACGACCGCTTCTTGCTGAGCGTTGAATTTTGCGAAATTTCCCGAATCCGCAGGACGTGATCCCTCTCGGTCACCAAATCGCTGAAAGCCTCCGCCAGCGTGATCTGATGAATCGTCAGGATCATCTTGTCCACCAGCCGCCGGAAGCCGGGAAGAACCGCCTTGGCCTTCAACCGGTTCAAGGCCAGATCCGGATCGGACGGATACTCGTGATAGGCGTCGAGGATCGCGTTCCGATGAACTCGGCTCTGCTTCTCCATCCAATACAGCGTCTCCAGCGTGTCGGAGGGCGTGTTCATCAGGATAGAAATAATGGTCTGCAACTGCAGGACATCTTCCTCGCTTTCTGTTTTGAGCATCCAGGCCCTGCCCCGCAGCAGCAGCTCCGGCGCTTTGTAGGAGCCGGCGCCGACCAGGAAGGCGATGATCAGCATCCACCATTTGAAATACGTATTGTAATAGCTCTTGTATTTCTCCTCCAGCCGCCGCACTTGCGCATCCTGATCATATGCGGGCAGCGTCGGCAGCACCGCCTTCACAAACTCCCTCGTCTGGTTCTCGGTCGGAAGCTGGGGCATGGACAGATACACCTGGTCCATCTTGTGCCGGATGACAATGTCCTTCGCATTCAGATGCTCCCCTCCAACCAGCGAGACCTCCTTCACATTATCGAGAATGAACTGTTTCCCGAGATACACCGCAAAAAACAAGCAAGCCAGCGTCAGAGCAAAAGCCGACAACGCAAACAGCATTTTGCTGGCGAACAGGTGCCTGAGATCGGTCGTGCTCAGCGCGCTCTTGATCAGCCGCAGCTTTCTTAACTGCTTCACCCGCTTTTTGGGAACCATATCGTCCACGATGCGGGAAAACCATCCCCGCCGCAGAAGCTTGAGCACGAACGGAATGCGGTCGTCCCGCTTGATTGAAACCGCGCTGTTCACATTGACGATGACCACATAACCGATAATGGAAGAGAGCAGAATGACCGCCCTGGAGACATAGCCGATCGGCCCGTGGTACATCACCTCCGTTCCCGGAATAATCGAGGTGAAGAAGCTTTCGATGACCCCGATCGCCAGCAGGGGCGCGATCGGCAAATATTCCAGAAAACCGAACCTGGCTTTCTGCAAGGCAATCCGCCGAATCTCCAAATTCACCTCATCCGCCATCATGCCCATCGCTTGCAGAAAGTTCGACGAACCGTCGCTTAGCTTGGCGTCCCCCGAATTGTTCAAAATGTAGCACACGCCGGCCAAGGTGCTCAGCAGCCGAAAAGGCGTCGTCGCATAAAACTCGTTCAAGCGCTTCTTTCCGTCGGGATCGGTCAGAATATTGTAGATTTCCTCGAACGGACGCTTGAGCTCCGAGCCCGTTTCCGCCTCCGCCACCGCCTGGGGGATGGAGTTGACCCGCAAGTAGTTTTGCCTAAGGGAAGACAGCGCCATCGCCAGTTGCTTCAACAGCTTGAAATGCACCCGATCCAGTTGCTTGCCGATCAGAACCGAATTCATGATGATCGCATACAGAATGACCAGCAGAGTGGAAAAAAGATCTTTGAAGATGAAAGCTCCCGCCAGCACCAAAGCCAACGAGGAGGACAGGGCAATGGCATACACCCGAACCGAATTCATTTTGATTTCCTGGCTCGTATAGATGGAAAGCAGCGCCACCCGGTTCCTGATTTTGCGATATCCGCCGCGGGTCAGGAAAAATTCGTCCAAAATATCGTTCGCCTTCAAATACGCGGACATGGGAATGAACGTCGTTTTCTTGGATAACGCTCCCTTTTTGGCCCTCGCCCGCTTCTTGTCCGAAACCACGATCATGGCGATGGCGACAATCGATGTGAGGAGAATCGCAATAATAAGAAATATCATATCGGCGCTACAACCTCCAATGATCCAGTATGAATTTCTTATAGTCCCGCACTTGGTCCGGCGGCATGACATCCAGCATTTTACGGGTCAATTCCGTCGTAAACCAATCGCAGGTTTCGTAGGTGTTCGTCTCCAGGTTGTATTTCAAAATATCCCGGGTGGTGAAAGACTTGCGGTCCGTCTGGCGATAGTAGTATTCCTGGGTGATGGCGTTCATGGAATGCAGCGGCTCGTCCCGGTCGTATTCCGGATATTGCATGCTGACATCCAGCTTGACGATCTCCGAAATGCGCTCGATGTACCTTCTTCCGTCCGTCGTATAGTTCAGATGAATATCGACGCGGATGACTTCGATCACCTGCTGCTCCGCCGTGATCATATTGCCGGTAAATCCGCCCGCGTTCACAAGCGAGTTTCGAATGGCATAGACGAGATGCTCCGCCAAGTTCGCGTGATGGGAAAAAATCGTGAAAATCGAGGCGACTTGCCCCATCTGGATCATCCGCGCCGCAATGGCGTCGGTCGCAACCTCCCCCACGATGGAAACGGCGGCGTCGGATTTTTTCAGCGCATCCTGCAATTCCTGGGCGGACACATACTGGGTTTCCTGAACGGACAGGATGTTCCGTTCCGGATACAGCTCCCGCAAATACATCTCCGGCGCCATTTCCAGCACCCGTATGGTGTATCTCGGATCGATGTATTTGACCGCGGCGGTCATCATCACCGTTTTCCCGGCGCCCTGCCGCCCGGTAAACCCGCAGGTCACCTGGCCCATCATCAAATATTTGACCAGATTGATTGCCAGAAAAGCGTTGTTCACGTAAGGCTTTTCGATCAAGGCCGTCAAGGAGGTGTCGCTGAGCGTGAATTTGCGGACAAACACCGCCCAATACTCCGCGGCGGGAGGCCGCATCGCCAAAACACGCGATTTGTCGTACATCGTATTGACCATATAGCCGCGTTTCTCGGTTAGCGGCCCCGGGTTATTGTACCGGCACAGCAGTTGCACCACCCGCCTCAGTTCCTCTTCCGTCTGGAAGCTCAAAAACCGGAGGTGGATATACTTCCCGTTGAAATACAGCCAGACGGACTGCGGCGCTTGCGCGATTTTGCGGTCTTTTTGATGAAAGGCGCTCAATATGGAACCCGATGTCCCGCAGTTGAAGCCGTTGATATTCATCTCCCGCAGCGTGTCGATAATGCCGAATCCTTTGTAGCGTTGGTAGATCAAAATAGAAAGGATGTCCAGCATGACGTGGTAGGATAGCTCGAAGTTTTTCTCCTCGTAGATGGTGTCGATATCCTCCTCCGTAATCAGGTAGGACGGTTGAGACTTTTCCTCGATGAAATAACGCTCTCTGGCCAGCTTGTATTCGTCGATCATCTCGGTCAGCGCATCTTTGCCGTGCGTTTTTTTATAGTAATACATAAGAATTTCAAACTTGATGCGCGGTTCCAGATGGTTGCTGCGAAAATCGCAAACCTCCAAAAGGTCTTTTTCCGTTTTTAACCGCTCCGCCAAAATGCTGCGAATTAAATCCTGAACGATTAATTTGGCCGACTCGATTCCATATATGCAGTTTTGCAGCGCCTCCTGAATACGGGCCTTGCGTTTGTACATGGACTCGAATTCCTCATCCGCCAATCCGGCGAAATTCTCATCCTTGATCAAATCGGCCAAACTGTATTTGACATGTTCCAGCAGCTTGTCAAAGGTGAATTTGTCGGACTCTTCCACATCCGGCTTTTCCGTCCTGGATCTCCAGTAAAGAACGATGACGAAGGAAATCATTCCAAGCAAAGTCAAGAACATAAGAATGGCGTTCAATTTCAAAAAAAGCTCCTCCAATCCCGCGAAAAATCCGGAATCCGCCGTCGGTTACGACCAGTTCGTGTTCCTTCCCAAATTCGCCAGCACCACCATCAGACACTCCTTCAGATCGTTATGGAGTTCGATCACCCTGGGATCTCTGTTCAAAATAAATTTCAGGATGCTCTGCAGTTTCCCCATATTGCTGGTACGCTTGATGAAGGGATTATAGGCGATTTTGGCGCAACGGCTGTGCTTGAGCCCCATTTTTTTGGTCGTATCCCTAAAGGCCTGAACATACGGATCGTATTGATTGAAAATATAGACAAGCCCTTTTCGATTCAAATAATCCAGTACGTTGGACGACCTCCAGTATTTCAGCTTTTCAAACAATTCCCCGGATTGGGTAAGCACCATGACAACCAAATCGGAGTCATCGATGACCGACATGGTCACATCGTCGTAAATTTCCGTGGTCACATCGGTCACGACCATGTGGTGGTTCAGATTTCGTATAATGAATTTGGTGATTTTGGCATTGTCGCTTTCCGTAATATTTTCCGATGCCGTGTCGATCATCTGCAAATGGTTTACCCCGGGAACCGGAATGCAATAATCCCTGATCTCGTCGACCGATATCGCATTGGACTCCAGCATTTTAATCATTTGAGTCAGGCTGCGGGTCTTGTCCTCCCTCGCTTTAATTCCGAGAAAGCGGGCCATCGACAAATTGCGGCTTCCGGTGAAGGTGAGGCAGGTGGAAAGGTTTTGCGTTTCAGCCAGCGCCAGCGCCAGAAGCGCGCTAACGGTCGTTCCGCCCTGCTTGCGATCCGGAGAAATGACGGAAATTCTCATCTGCTCCACCTCCTCGTCAGCAAAGTCATTGCCGTTTTCGGCGTAATGTTCAAAGGGGGAGCCAAAACGGAAGCCAGCCCTTTATTGAACGCTTTCGATGGAATCGGCTTTAAAATCCGATACGCCTCTATTTCTTCCACTGCTTTCCACACGTTGGAAAATGGAGCAAGGTGGATCGCCCCTTTTTCCCGCCTGCCGTCATAGGTCATCTTGACCGTATGGTACTGGTCCAATATATCCAGGAAAGCCTGCTCATCCTCATTCGGCGGATAGCTCTTGACGTAAAAGATCAGTGAAAGCTTCTCGGGAATCGCCTCTTGAAGATCAAAGAGAATGTGATCGAAGTCATCTTCACTGTATCCGATCTCTTCGAATACCTCGTCGGGCGAGGCGTCCGAAACGGAAATCATGATGTTGGCAAAGTGGCCTTGCGATTCCCCTTGATCCAGCAACCTTTTATAATGCCGGTTGTTGCTGAACAATACCACGTCCCCGGTCGATTGCAAAACCTTCATCAGAGCATATACGAGCGGCCTCTTGTCGGTGTATCCATATACTCCTATTTGCATTACTCCACTACGCCCTCCTCGAAAATGGATGTCGGAATGGCCGGCGAAGGGCTGGCGGAGACGGACGAATCGGTCTGCGGCGCCGAGCTTGGTCCGGGCGTTCCCAGATCGATTTGATCTTGAACCTGTTGGCGGGCATCCTCTTGTTTGCCCGATTCATTCCGGTATTCCGACTGGCCCGAATCGATCTCGCTCATCATTTGACTGCGCCCGGAAAGAACCGCCTGGCCGGCTTCGTCGGATACCCCGTTCACCGCGGATTCCACATGCGACCTGAAATCATCGTTCAACCGGGCATTGATTTTCTTCGCAATATTCGGGTCCGCCTCCATGATGGCCAAAATATTCTTCGGCACGGCATAGTACGGAGAAGCCGCCTTCTGTGTGCCGGGCTCCACATATTTGGTCAAATAGAGCATTGCGCCGCGATCCACCTGCAGGAAATAATCGACGAGCGTCGCTTGATAGAAATGAATCTCGGTTTCATTCAGCTTTAACTTGAACGTTTTTCCATTGATCGCCTCCACCCGTTTGTGAGGCAGCACAATGAAATCCTCGCCGAGCGGATACACGATCCGGAAATCGATATAATCCCCCGGCTTCAGCCCGATCGGCATCATGTTGGCGACGATGTCGTAATCGCGGGTCGTATCGTCAATCGGATCGTCCATCACCACGTCCCAGGTTAACGGGGTTCCGGCGGACAACCCCACCCGATAATACTTGCCGATCACCGGAGTCGGATCGAGAATGAGGCTTTGCGTGACCAGAGATTCCGGCAGCTCATTCATTTCCAAATCATCCAAACGGATGGCTTGTCCGGCTTGCAAAGCTTGCGGCCCTTCCTTGACGGTCCATATCGATACCATGGGACCGATGCTTTTGATTTTCGCTTGAAGGATTGCAATTTGCTGCAAATACTGTGCCGTTAACTGTTCCTCCCTCGGCTTCGATACCAAATAATGCTGAGCCAAATTGGTGCCAAACAACAGAATCAATGCGCAAACTCCAATGACGATCATTTTGACATTCGATTGAATATTCACTGATTTTTACCCCCAAATAGTTCAAAAGTCCACCGACGGATAAAAAACTGTCGACAGACTGATCATGAAGTAATAATTTACGACAAATTCATTTAAGAATATATAAT
>CAYYCV010000109.1:0-16371 GCA_964470405.1 uncultured Caryophanales bacterium | reverse complement strand
ACATGACTTCCAGCCGGGTCATAACCAGGGCTCCTTGTATGTTTTATCATACAAAAAGAAAACCTTTGCCGCGTATCCTGCAAATGCGGTGCCTCAACGCACGCCCCGTCGTCTGATGATGGCAGCCCGTGACGTCGTCTGATGACGGCAGCCCGGGACATCGTCTGATGACGGCAGCCCGGGACATCGTCTGATGACGGCAGCCCGGGGCATCGTCTGATGACGGCAGCCCGGGGCATCGTCTGACGACGATAGCAGCCTCCCCACACCGTCATTTTTCAACTGTGTACGATTTTTTCCAAATCGAGCTGTCACAAAGTGAGCTAAAGCTTACTTTTGGGACAGTTCCTTTTCTACGGACCCTGGACACAAACGCAGGGCCTTGCAAAGGAGCGTACAGAGGATGAGTGCCACCCGCCATGAATTCGATTTGACCGTAACCGGCATTCACCGAGTCGGGGACCAATCTTCCGGCCCCGCTCGGGCGATGGTGCGCGCGGACGAAAGCGGTCATGATATAAGCCGCCATATGGATGAAAGCCGTCATTTTCTCGCGCTTTGCGCGAGCGGCAGGGCTCGCTGCTCGATTCAAGGCCGACCGTATTCGATCGGGCCGGGGGAGCTGCTGCTGCTCCCGACGCGCTCGCCGGGGGAAGGGCGCGGCGAGCGCGAGGCTTCGGCGCCTTGCTTTTCCGCCGAATTCGGCTTGTCGTTCGCAAACGAATGGAGCGAGCGGGAATTTCATCGATTGGGCCCCGTTGTCAAATGCCCGAACCCGTTCGAACCGTCCGCGCTGTTTCGGGAGCTGTACCGCGCGTGGAATGTTGGAAACGCGGGATACCTGGTCCAAGGCCGCGCCGTCTTGTTGAAGCTGCTGTACCTGTTCATTCGGGGAAACAGTTGGTCCGCAATCCGCGATCCCCATTATGATACGATCGGGAAATTGTTGAATCTGATGGCCGCGGGCGGTCAGGGCACGTTCACCGTGCGGCAGTTTGCCGAGCTTGCGGGCCTCAGCCCTTCGTATCTTCGACTGCTGTTCAAGAGGGCGACGGGCATGACTGTCGTTCAATACCAACAGCACGTCAAGATCAGCAAAGCGCGCGATTTGTTGCTCAGCGGCGAATGCAACGTGACGGAAGCTTCCCGGAGGGCGGGATTTCAAGATATTTATTATTTCAGCAAGCTGTTTAAGCGGCGGGGAGGCGTGAAACCATCCTATTACATGAACAGATAGGGCCCCCGTCCGCGCGTCCGGGCGCGGGCGCGGGCGCCGCTTGCGCTCGTCCGAGCGCCGCGCCGAGCTGCCCCATCAAGCCCATGGCCATTTGCGAGATGACGCGGTAACCGCTTCGTTGCAGCTTTTCCCCGTTGCGGTTCGATTGCGCCACGCCGGTCAGCAACCCGTCCGGGGTCAAATAAGCCTGCAACCCCGCGTAGGCTCGTTCCGCGCCGGACAAGAAGCCGCCGGGCAGCAGGCCGTGCCCGGACGCCAGCGCGATCGCCGCGGCCATGCCGGCAGAGCCGCTGGTATCGACGCCGGTCGCGGCGTCATCCACGAAGCACGACCACAAGCCGTCGCTGCCCTGGTAAGATCGCGCCAGTTCGGCCATTCGCCGGCATTCCTCTTCCAGTTCGCGGGTGGACGGTCTGATGGATTCGCTCATCCTTCGCAATTCCAGGATCGAACGCGTCAGCCCCAGCATGTGCCAGGCGCAGGCTCTGGCCCAATTCACATACCTCTCGTACGCCCGACCCCCATCCTGATATGTCCAGCACAGCCCTCGATCGATGCCGAGCGCCCGACGGCGGATCAGCAAATTTTGGACCGCCAACTCCGCCAGATCGGCCCGTTCCCGCTGCCGCGCCAACACCGCCAGCGGGTAGGCGATCGTGTACGATCCCTCCGCCGTAATCGGGCCGTCCGCGATCAGGCCGTCGTCGCCAAGCCGATGCGCCGTCATGAATGCGATCGCCCGATCGAGCAGCGGATGTGCCGGCGACAGCTTGGCGATGACGGCGAACGGCAGGACGCCCTCGATGCCGTAAATGCGCCGATCCGCCGGCTCGCTTCGCGGATTCTCGTAGATCAGTCCGCCGTCCTCGGCGACGAACTTCCCCCAATGCGCCCGGATCGCCTTGTCCCACCCCGGGTTGGCCGGACATGCCGACCTCAGATCGAACAGCCCGTCCAGCACGCAGCCTTCCATCCATCCGAACGGCTGAATCGACGACAGCGACGCCAATTGGCGGTAAAAGGACGAGATTCGATCCGACTCGTTTTCCGCCTGTCGAACGAGCAGCAGGTGGGGCAGCAGCGTCGGAGGGATGTCGCGGCCGGCGGCATCCGCGCCGTCGAAAAACCATAGCGGCTGCTCGCCCAGGCTCATTCGCAGATGCAGGCCCCGGCGAACGATGTCGGGAATGAAGCGGGCCGCGACGGGGATTTCAAACACTTGCAGCGCATAAGCGTACCGGATATCCATCGTTCCGATCGCCTCGCCGCCGTGCGGCAGCACCACCTCGATTCGCTTCTCTTCCCGAACGTCGATGGCCGCCGTGATGCGGAAAAAAGCGGACGCGTATTCCGACGCAACGGGCGCGTCTTCCCGATCGGTTCGCACGATTTTCAATCGGGTTTCCCGCCGGCTCCCCATTCGATCGACCGCTTTTGCGGCCCAACCGAAGGGAATTCGTTTGCCGGCGGGGATTTCCATTGCCGGGGCTTCGACCTCAAACGGGATGGTTTGCCGGAATAAAGCCGGATTGGACATGTCGCACCTCCATGGCCCGTGGGCCGTGTATTTCCAAAGCTATGCACAGTGTACTTCTTTTCGCGCCGCGCCTCCATGGACGGGACGATTCCCATTTGTCCGATTCGATTGCGGTGCCGCCCCATTCGGCATCCCCGTGCGCGATACCTTTCCCGCGCGCTCGTCGATCCTTGCCCGGAGGCTGCGCGACGATATCCACGCCGGTGCGCGATATCTTTCCCGCCCGCTCGTCGATCCTCCCCACATAGGTAAAAATCGTTCACATCGATAGTAAAAACATTGCAACCGTCCCGCACCGAAGGTTGCTACAATGGGCACATAAACCAGTGAGTCTTGGATGGAGGTATCGCGGTGAGAAAGAAAATATTTTGGACGGACAGGCGCAGAGAGGCGGCGGTGGGATTGCTGTTCGCCGCACCGGAGGCGTGCGGCATTTTGCTTCTGGGCGTTTTCCCGCTGCTGTTTTCCCTGTATATCAGCTTCTGCAAATGGAACCTGATCGGGGGCATCTCGTCGTTGAAATTCGCGGGGTTGGCCAACTATGCGGAGATGTTCCACGACGATTTGTTTTACGTGGCGCTGAAAAACAATTTGATTTTCAGTCTGGCCGTCGTCCCGGCGGGGCTGGTGATCGCCCTTGTCCTGTCCGTGCTGATTCACGACAAAGTGTACGGCAAAGACTTCTTCAAGGCGGCGCTGTTTATCCCTTACGTTTCCACCACCGTCGCCATCGCCGCCGTCTGGGGCGCGCTGTTTCATCCGTCGCTCGGCCCGATCAACCAGACGTTGAAGCACCTGGGAGTGGAGCACCCGCCGAAATGGCTGGCCGATCCGCATTACGCGCTGTTCGCGATTATTATCATCGTCATATGGGCCAACCTCGGCTACAAGATCATTATTTACCTCGCCGGGCTGGGAAACATTTCGGTCGAATTGTACGAGGCGGCCCGAATGGACGGGGCCGGCCAAGTCCAGCAATTTTGGCGCATTACCGTTCCGCTGCTCGGGCCCACGATCTTTTTTCTGAGCATCACTACGCTGATCGCGTCCTTCAAAGTGTTCGATCTGGTTCGTTTCCTGACCGACGGCGGCCCGAATTATTCCACAAACGTACTCGTTTATTACTTGTATGAACAGGGATTTGTCAATTTCAGAATGGGGTATGCTTCCGCTTTGTCGTGGGCTTTGTTTGTGATCGTCGGCGTCCTGACCGCCATCACCTGGGCCGTCCAGCACCGTAAAGTTCATTACTGATGGGAAGAGCAAGCCAAGGGAGGAAATCAAATTCATGCGCAACGTGTCGGGTCTGAATTTATCCAAAAGCATCATCACGGTTTTCATGGGCGCTTTCGCCGTGTTTTGCCTGGCGCCGCTGATCTGGATGCTGTCGGCGTCGGCCAAGGTGGAAACGGAGGTGATGAAATTTCCAATTCAATGGATTCCGCAGCATTGGCATTGGATTGAAAATTTTCAAACCGTATGGTTGGGCAAGGTTTCGTTCTCCTTGTTTTATTACAACTCGATCAAGCTGTCCGTGACGATGACCTTGTTTACTTTGTTGTTCTCGTCGCTTTCCGCCTATGCGTTCAGCAAGCTGCGCTTTCCGCTCCGAAACGAGCTGTTTATGCTGCTGATCGCGCTGATGATCATTCCGGAGCAGGCCACGCTGGTTCCGCGATATATCATGATCAAATGGCTGGGGCTGTACAACACGCATGCCGGGTTGATTTTAATGGGGATGTTTTCCATCTATTTCACGTTCCTGCTGCGCCAGTTTATGATCACGATCCACCCGGAATATATCGAAGCGGCGAAATTGGACGGAGCGGGGTATTTGCGGATTTACTGGCAGATCATGCTGCCGATCAGCCGCCCCATTCTGGCCGCGGTGGCGATTATCAAGTTCATCTGGACCTGGAACGATTATCAGAATCCGTTGATTTTTCTTTATTCGGAAAAGCTGTATCCGATCCCGCTCGGCATCCAGCAGTTTCAGGAAGCTTTCCAGACGAATTACGCGGTGACGATGATGGCGTCCGTTTCGGCCATTATTCCGCTGATCGTCCTGTTCATTATTTTGCAAAAGCAAATTATTAGCGGGATTACGATGGGGGGGATCAAAAGTTGAAAACGGTTTGGCTGTTCAAGCATCGGTGACGCACCTATAATGGGAATAGGGAAGGCATGACTGGCACAAGGGGAGTAGGACCCATGGGATGGATTCATCGTTTTTCGTTGTATACCCGCATTCAGGCGCTGTTGATCATCTTCGTGATTTTGCCTTGCATCGTCGTTTCCATGATCTCATACATGGTGATCAAGCAGGTCATCACCGAAAAAATAAGCCACAACAATCAGCAGTTGGTCAAAGTCATCGCCTCGGAGCTGGATGAAACGATTAACGATATCGCCTATGCGTCCAATTATTTTGTGCAGGAGAAATCGATATTGGCCAACCTGGAATATTTGAAGGACCTGCGCTCGATCGGAAATTACGAGGATTTTTTGAATTATTCGGCCGTTCAGGATTTCATCTCTTTGTCTTTCATGCGCTCCCGCCATCTGCAATCGCAAATTTTTATCGTGACGCAGGCGGGGCTTGTGCTTTCCAAAGACAGTCCGGGATACGGCAGCATCAGCAAAAACGTTCAATCGTTCATGGTCGACGAGCGGGAGCTGAAGGTCGGCCGGATTCACTGGCTCGACCCGGAGACGATCCCGTTGACGGGCGCTGCGGAGAAGTATTATTACGCGGCCCGTCTCATTCGCAGCCCGGTCAACAACGACGCGCTCGGAACGCTGTACATCGGCATCCCGGAATCGTATTTCATGAAGCTGTTTGACCAGTCGTCCGACGGCCGCTTTTACCTTACCGACAAGCAGGGCAAGCGCTGGATTCAGGGGGCGGACCGCATACCGGCGGGAACCGGGCGAAAGCTGATTCGCAACCAGATGGACATTCAAAAAACGGACTGGACGCTCGTGTACGAGACGTCGGAAAATCAGGCAACGGGTGAGCTGAAAAAAGTATTTTATTACATGACGACTTTGATCTGCATCAGCGTCGGCGTTTTTCTGCTGATTTCCGTGCTGTTGGCGCTGGGCGTTCACAAGCCGATTCAAAAATTGAGAAGGCTGGTCGAGCAATTCGCCTCAGGCAACCGGAACGTTCGTTACCCGGTCAAAGGAAAAGATGAAATCGCCGTGCTGGGCAACGCTTTTAACATGATGCTGGGCCAAATCAACGAGCTGATTGTCAATATGGAGCGGGAGCAGGAGGAAAAGCGGATGATCGAGTTGCAGGCGCTGTACTCGCAAATTCGCCCGCACTTTTTGATCAATACTCTGTACGCCATCAAATGCAGTCTGCAATTGAAGGGCGACGCGTTTCACGGCCGGCTGCTGCAATCCTTGACGAACATGCTGCGATCCTATATCCGGGTTCACGAGCAGAGCCATTTGAGCGCGGAAGTGAACCTGCTGCACGACTATCTCAATATTATGAAAATTCGGAACGATCTTGCGATCCGCCTGGAGACCGACATCGCCGATTCGCTGGCGGAGTTCCCCATGCCGCGTTTGTTTTTGCAGCCGATGGTGGAAAACGCCGTTCTGCACGGATTTTCCGATCCTGTGCCGCATCCGGCCGTGTCCATTTCCGCCTGGGAAGAGGCCGGATTCGTCTACCTGCTAATCGCCGATAATGGGAAGGGCATGGAGGAGGCCGCGCTGAACGAGCTTCGCGCCAAATTGTCCGATTCGGCCGGGGAGCTGCCGACGGAAACGCAGCATTTGGGGCTGGTCAACACGTTCAGGCGTTTGAAGCTTTCCTACGGCGAGCATGCGGAAATGACCGTATGGAACAATCCGGATTGCGGCGTGTCGATCGTTCTTCAAATTCCGCACGGATCCGGAAGGGGGTGAGGTGTTGTGGATTTCGTGTTCTTGCGCAGCTTTACGCCTCGCATTCTGGAGGTGGTGGAGCGGGAGCAACAATTTTGGGAGCGCTTTCATTATGTGTTGGAGCGGGATACGACTTTGCTGCATACGTTGGCTTACGTTTATCGGGGCAATGGCATGCTGCAATGGGGGGGACAGCGGACCCCGCCGTCGCCGGGCTGCGTGTTTCAAATCCGGCCGGGCGAATATATGCGGTTGACGACGTCGCCCGCGGATCCGGTTTGTTTCTATTCCGTCCATTTTTTTTACGGTCTGGTTGCCTGGGAAGGCGCGGAGATGATCGCGCGCGGCTGCGGCGAAGCGCTGCCCTTCCCCCGGGTGCGGAATCATCCGGAAAATCCGCTGCTGCACGACGAATTCAGCAAAGCGTACGAGCGGTGGATGGAGAAAGCCAACGGATATGAATGGTTTGTAAAAAACAGCTTTTTTCAAATTTTGCAGCAGCTTTCCGTTTTGGAATCCCGCGAAGAAAGCGTGTCGAACGAATCGGCGGCCGTGGTGCAAAACACCATCGATTACATGAAGAAGCATTACAACGAGGGCATATCGAGGGACGACCTGGCGAAAATCTTCTGCATGTCCCCCGGCTATTTCTCGGTCTTTTTCAAGAAAAACACCGGCATCAGCCCGATTCAGTATTTGAACAAAATCCGCCTCGACCGGGCGAAGCAATTGCTGAAAACGACCGGTCTTCCCGTGAGAAAAGTCGCCTGGGAGGTCGGGTTTTCCGATTCGTTTTATTTTACCCGTTTATTCACCAAGGAGACGGGGATGCCTCCCCGCGATTTCAGAAATGCGTGAAGCGGCACACCGGGGACGGGGACGCCTCGTCTGACAATTGTCCAGATTTCCCGTAACTTCTCTTCATGTACGGCCGCCCCTTGCTTCGCTATATTGGAATCAAGGGCGCGAAGGCCCTGAAACGGAGGAGATAAGGTATGAGCAGCAAACCGACAATCGTGGACGCGGACGTTCACAACGCCATCGCCAAGCCGCAGGACCTGCTTCCCTTCCTGGCGCGGACATGGCACGAGCAGTGGCTGAATGCGGGGCCGGGATACGGCGGCGGCTGGTACTCGCCGATCGGCGTGATGCGGAGGGACGCGGATCCCGAAGGGGGAGGAACGCCCGGCAGCGATCCGCATTATTTGAAAAAACATCATCTCGATCCTTACGGGATCGATTATGCCGTCCTGACCGGATCGGGCATTCTGGGCATCTCGCTTCAGCCGGACCCCGACTATGGCAACGCCGTGGCGAGCGCCTACAACGATTGGCTGGCCGAAACCTGGCTGAAAGCGAGCCCGAAGTACAAAGGGTCGATTCTGGTGAACCATGCCGACCCCGCCGCCGCGGCGAAGGAGATCGACCGCATGGGGGGCCACCCCGATATGGTGCAGGTGATCATGTGCAGCGGGGCCCGCATGCTGTACGGGCAGCGCTTTTATCATCCGATCTACGAGGCCGCCGAGCGCAACGGGCTTCCGGTGGCGGTTCATCCGGGCACGGAAGGACGGGGCGTTGCAGGGGCGCCGACGCCGTCCGGCTATCCGACCCGATACATGGAATGGCACAATATTTTGCCCGCCAATTATATGGCGCATATCAACAGTCTGGTGTGCGAGGGCGTGTTCGAGAAATTTCCCGGGCTGGTCTTTGTCGGAGTTGAAGGAGGACTGGCCTGGCTGCCGCATCTGATGTGGCGGATGGATAAAAACTATAAAGCGTTGCGGGATCAGGCCCCTTGGTTGAAGCAGATGCCCTCGGCCTACATTCGCCGGCATGTTCGTTTGACGACGCAGCCGATTGAAGAGCCGAGCCATCCGGACCATTTGAATCAAATTCTGGATATGATCGGGTCCGATCAAATGGTGATGTTTTCCTCGGATTACCCGCATTGGGATTTTGACAATCCGAAGCTGGCTTTGCGTGAAATCCGCAAGGACTTGCGGGATAAGATCCTGTATGAAAACGCCATGAAGCTGTATGGATTGCGCCCCCCGCATGCGGAGGAAAAATCTGCCGATGTTTCGGACAATAGCTTGGAGGAGGCGTAAGCGATGGGAGCCAAAGTGCGTTATGAGGCGGCCAAAGTATCCGATTTTGCCGAAAACCGGCATGTCATCGTGGAGGTCAAAGGGGTGCAGATCGGTCTTTTTCGCGTCAACGGCGAATTTTACGCGTGGCGCAACGTGTGCCCCCACGCCGCCGCTCCGGTTTGCGAGGGCACGGTATGCGGGACAAGGTCGCTGTCGGGCGTATACGAGTATGCGTACTGCAAAGATCAGGAGGTGCTGCGTTGCCCGTGGCACGGCTGGGAGTTCGATTTGATCAGCGGGAAGCATCTGGCGGATGAAGACGGCGTCAAGCTGCGCGGGTATGAAGTGGAAGTGGAGGGGAATCAAATTTACTTGCTGCTGAACTCGTAGTCGCCATACTGGCGGCGGCTCGGCGGCAAAGGAGGTTTTACGGCCATGTTTGAGCAGTATGAGGACCGGATACGATTTCGGAACAACGAAAAAGAGGAAGCGTTTCGCTCGCCTTATCAGGATTTCAGGCTGTACGAATCCTCCGTGACTCCGGGCGTTCGGCTGGGCCTGAATGTGATCAAGCCGGCGCGGGCGGGCCGAATGCTCGTGCAGCTTCACGGCTGGCACATGAGCATGCCGCGCCCGCAGCGGCGGGAGGTTCCCGGCGACGGCCCGTACGTGGTCGTCCAGGTGGACATGCGCGGCAGGGCGTTTTCGGAGGGGCGCCCGGATTGCAACGGGTATGAGCTCATCGATATTTATGATGCCGTGCAATTCGTTCGGGCGGAATATCGGGATATGCTGCTGTCGCCCGAGCTGGTGTTTTTGGAAGGAGGCAGCGGCGGGGGCGGCAATGTGCTTGCCGCCGTGGCCAAGTTCCCCGATTTGTTCGCCGCCGCCACGGCGCTGTACGGCATATCGGATTACGCCGCCTGGTACGAGCAGGACCGCACCGGCGAATTTCGCGACGATATGGATGTCTGGATCGGCGGCCGTCCGGCGGAGGCGCCCGAATGCTACGCGGCGAGAAGCGGCATTCGGCTCGCCGCCAACGTGCGCACGCCGTTGTATATGGCGCACGGAGACGGGGATGTTCGCGTGCCCGTCTCGCACTCCCGTCTGTATGCGGAGGAGATGCGCCGGTTGGGCAAAGGGGAGTTGGTGCGATACGACGAATGGCGCGGCGTCGGCGGGGAAGGGCATTTGACCGGTGCAACGGAGGAACAGCGTTTGCGGATCGTGGAGGCGTCGGAGCGGAATCGGGCGGATCATGCCGTGCCGGTGGAATTGCCCGCCCGCGGCCGGCTCCTGGTCGGCGGGTTTTTGTACACAAAGCGGTTCCGCCTTCACATGGAGACGAAGGACCGGTTCGCCGTGCTGGATTATGATTGCGATCTGATGCGCGCGGGCCTGACGGCGTCCGCTCCGTACAGATATTGGATCGAATGGGCGGATGGCCGGAATCGGGTGGAAGAAGGGGTTTGCGGCGTTTCGGCCGCTACGGTCTATGCCGGGAATTCGTCCTGAACGGCCGGAGATTTCCCCGAGTTGCCCGGATTTCCGACGATTCGAATCGCATTTTTGTAAGCGGTAACAAACATTAAAAAATACAGGAGGCACAAATGATGATGATGAAAACAGTGAAAGGGTGGTCGATGTTCCTGGCCGCGATCATGCTGGCGTCCGTTTTTTCCTTTTCGACGGCTGCGCTGTCGGCGGCGGACATCGATGCGGTCACCGCCAGCGGCACATCGACCCCCGGTTATGAAGCGGACAAAACGATCGACGGAAACCTTGGCACCCGATGGGCGCTGGAAGGCGACGGTCAGTGGATCCGGTATGAATTGTCCGCGGACGCGGTTGTGGATGCCGTGAGCATCGCCTGGTACCTCGGCGACGCCAGAACATCGGAATTCGATATCGATGTTTCGCTGGACGGCTCGGTCTGGACTTCCGCGGGAGCGGGATGGGTCAGCAGCGGAACGACCGCGGGGCTGGAAACCTACGACATCCCGAACGCTCCGGCGCGCTACGTGCGCATTACCGGCCACGGAAACAGCGCCAACGATTGGATCAGCATATGCGAAACGGAGATTGAAACAGTCCAGCCCGTGCTGGACGAAAGCTTTGATTCGACCGCGACGGACAGCCTTCCTTCCGGCTGGACGGCCGACGCTTCCGGCGGCGCGGTCGGCGTGAAGGAAACCCCCGACAGCGCGGACAAGAGCCTAAGCCTTCACGACACGAGCGCGTCGGGCAAAGTGACCGCTTATAAGGCTTTTGACGCTGCCGCGACGGGCGAAACCACGGCGGAATTCAAGATGATGGCCGCGCAGACGAATGCGGTTCACGGCATCAGCTTGAGGAATGCCGGAGGCACCTCCGCCGTGACCGTCGCTTTCGATTTAAACGGATATATTTATACGTATGACGGAACAACGAAAACGAATGTGCAGGCTTATGCCGCGAATGCGTGGTATACGGTGAAAATTGCGGCCGATCCGGCCACTCATCTATTCGATCTGTATATCGACGGCGTGCAGAAGCTGGGCGCGCAGCATTTCCGCAATGACGTCGACAGCTTCAACAACGTCTACCTTAATTCAAGCACCGCCGATACCGGAATCACCTATTGGAACGATGTGTTGGTTGCGACATCGGACGTGGCGAGCGACGCCGTTCCTTTTTCGCTGAACGGAAATGTAAAAGCCCGTTCGGCCGCGGAAATTTCCGGCTCGAACTGGTCCATCGGCGGGGAAACGCTGGATCGCGACTATGCGGTGTACGACAATTACAAGGCTTATCTCGGTCCGTTGGGCGCGAAGAAAATCCGGCTTCAGGGCGGATGGGCCAAGACGGAAACCACGGCGGGCGTTTACGATTGGACCTGGCTGGACAACATTGTGAATGACGCGGTTTCGCAAGGAATCCAGCCGTGGATCGAGACATCCTACGGGAATACGATTTATTCCGGCGGAGGCGGCACCGGACTGGGCGGCGGGATTCCGACCTCGGCGGCGGCATTGACGGCGTGGGACAACTGGGTCGGCGCAATGGTGGCCAGGTATCAGAACGATGTGGATGAGTGGGAGATCTGGAACGAGCCGGACGGCCACGTGAATGCCACAGACTATGCGGACTTTTTCGTCCGTACGGCGGAAATCATCCGCAGTGTTCAACCGTCCTCCAAAATTTACGCGTTGGCTTTGGCGAATACGAACCTTACTTATGTCAATACGTTTCTGACCCGCGTGCAGCAATTGAATAAACTGGATTTGATTACCGCGATTACGTATCACAAATATACGGCCCGTCCGGAAAGCCATTACAGCGCTGTGCAAAATTTGCGGGACACCATAGCCGATTACTCGTCCACCATCACCGTCAGGCAAGGGGAGAACGGGGCCCCGTCCCAAAAAGGCGGATTTGGCGCTTTGAGCGGCGGCGATTGGACGGAACTGAAGCAGGCCAAATGGGATCTTCGGCGTTTGCTGGGAGATTTGGGCCGGGATATTCCCTCGAACTGTTTTACCATCATCGACCTGAAGTACAGCACGGGCTGGAACTCCAAAGGGCTGCTCAAGGCCAACACGGATAAAACGGTGGCTTATGCCAAGCCGGCGTATTATGCGGTGCAAAACCTGACCGCCATCTTCGACGACACTTTGACGCGGATTCCCAACTATTCGTATACGGATAATACCAGCTCGGAGCTGCAATTGTTTGCTTACGGCAAGAACGGCACGAACAAACAGGTTGTCACGCTGTGGCTTTCCGGCGCCGAGCCTTCGGATTCCAACGGCAAAACGCCCGTGGATTTCACCTTCCAATCGGGGAATTTTTCAGACCCGGTTTATGTCGATTTGAGGGACGGCAAAGTGTACGAAATACCGGACGCCAACTGGAGCGTAAGCGGCACAACCTATACCTTCACTTCCATTCCGGTGTATGATTCGCCGATTTTGATCGCCGATAAATCGGTCATTACTTTACAATAGTGCGGTATAGCACGGTATAGCACTGTATATAGCGGATTTCCGCCGGCCTGATTCCTTTTCGGCATTTCCGGCGAAAGGCCCCTTGGCTCCCGACCTGTTCGGGAGCTTTTGTTTTGGGATTCGTTAAACGTAAAAATAATTTAGGATTGGTAAATATAGTGGATTACGAACGACCCTCTTTTAAAAATATAATATGGGTAAGCTGCGGAAGTGTTCGCAAAAGGGTCAAGGGAGTTGGGGAGCCGTTGAAATCGACAGAAAGCAATCCGAAAAGGTTTGAATTTCTTTATAACATTAAACTGAAGCGCGGCCTGCGATCGTTGGCATGGAGAGAAACCGTGGCGGGTTATCTGTTTGTTTCGCCGCTGATGATCGGCCTGACTGTGATCAGCATCATTCCGATTGTGGCCTCTTTCATTTTAAGCTTCACCGATTGGAGGCTGGTTACGGGGCTAAAGGGCATTCATTTTGTTGGCTTTATAAACTTTGTTCAGCTATCTCAGGACGATACTTTTTTTAAATCCCTTTTAAATAATATTTATTTGCTTGCCGTCATTCCTATCAAATTGATCCTCTCTTTATTTATCGCCATTTTGATTGACCGGTTCACTTATTTCAAAGACTTTTTTAAAGTGATTTTTTTCTTGCCGTTTATTTCGAGCGTCGTGGCCGTGGCCATTGTTTTCCGGGTTTTGTTTCACCCGCAATTCGGACCGATCAACTATTTCCTTATGTCGCTGGGCGTCGATCACCCGCCTGCCTGGCTTGCCGATACGGATTTCGCCCTTGTTTCCATTATGATCATTCAATTGTATATTCATTTGGGGTTCAGTCTGATTATTTATTTGGCGGGTTTGAAGGGGATTCCCAACGATCTGTATGAAGCCGCTAATATCGACGGGGCCAATCCATGGCAAAAATTTAAAAACATCACGCTTCCCATGCTGTCCGGCACCACCTTTTTTCTTCTTATTACGGGCATCATCAATTCTTTTAAAATTTTCGATTTGATATCGGTCTTGACTCAAGGCGGGCCCGGAAACTCCACGAATATACCGATATACTATTTGTATGAAACGGCATTCATTAATTTGAAAACAGGCTATGCTTCAACGATTTCTTTGGTGTTATTCCTGTTGATTTTTATCATTACCCTGGCCAACTGGTACGGTCAAAAAAAATGGGTACATTACTAAAGGAGGGGTGTACGTGGGAAAATTTACTGTGTTCAACAAAACGGTTCATATAAAAAAGGTGATCATTACCCTCGTCATGTTGGGGATCGGGTTATTTTTTCTTTCACCGTTTCTGTGGATGTTATCCACTTCATTTAAACCGGAATCCGAAGTGTTCCGTTATCCGATTCAATGGATTCCCGACTCCTGGAATGCGATTGCAAATTATAGAAGAGTCTGGTTGGAGACGCAGCCGCCTTTCTCGCTGTATTATTGGAATTCGATTAAGGTCACGGTGTTTACAACGCTCATATCGGTCAGCGTATCCTCGCTTGCCGCTTACTCCTTTGCCAAGGTGCGTTTTAAAGGAAGGGAGATCGTTTTTTTACTGGTCCTGGCTACCTATATGGTTCCGCCGCAAACGCTGTTTGTGCCTCAATTCATTTTATACAGGTGGTTGGGCTTGTACGATTCGCACCTGGGCCTGGTTTTTCTCCATTGCTTCAGCGTATTGGGGACGTTCATGCTTAGACAGTTCTTTCTGAGTGTTCACGACGATTTTTTGGAATCGGCCAAAATGGACGGAGCCGGCCATTTCAAAATTTTTCTGCGCATTGGCCTGCCCATTGTTCAACCCGCAATAGCAACGTACGCGATCCTTCGATTCATATGGACATGGAACGATTATCAGATGCCGCTGATTTTTTTGCATTCCGAAAAACTGCATACCTTGCAACTGGGAATCAATCAATTTGCGGACATGAACGGCCAGTTTTACTCCCTGGTTATGGCGGGAGCCGTCTCGGCGATTTTACCGTTGTTCGTCATTTTCATCATTGGGCAGAAGCGGGTCATTGAAGGCATTCAACTGGGCGGAGTCAAAGGATAATCAGGTAAATAAAATCCCGTATAGGTAAAGATATTATCCTGAAAAAGCCGGAAGGACATGATACCTTTAAATTCAACAACAGAAAAGGAGATGAGTCATTTTGAAGAGAATGTTTTTTGGGGCGGTGCTGGTTTTGTTCGCAGCGCTGGCGATCTTGGCCGGTTGTTCGGGCAACTCGTCGAATAGTCCGCAAAACGAAGGGGCGCAATCCGAAAATAACGATTCGGGAGGGGGAAGCACCGATGAAGCCGTCAAAAATGAACCGGTTACCGTTAAATTTTATTATTATTATCCCGAAGAATTGATGCAATGGGAGAAGCTATCCGCCGCTTTTGAAAAAGAGCATCCGAATATTCACGTGGAAGGGCATCAATTGGTGAACAACAACAGCAAGGCTGATTTTATGAAGAAATTGGACCTGTTGGCTTCCTCGGGGGATGAACTGGGCGTGCTGTTTATCGCTGATCTTCCCGACTATGTGCGGTATATGAAGCTTGGCTTGCTGGAGCCGTTGAACGCCTATATGGGGAATGAAGGGATCCATTATTCCGACACCTATCAAGCCGACTTGCGAATAGACGGAGAATATTATGCTTTGCCCGGACCGTTAACGACCTACTTGGTGCTTTTGAATAAAAACCACCTGGCCGAAGCGAATTTGGAGGTTCCCAAACAATGGACGTGGGATACATTCAGGGAATATTCCAAAATCCTGACCAAAGGGGAAGGGGTATCGAAAAGATACGGAACCTACTTTCACACCTGGCACTATGATTACAAGTTCCCGTTGTACGCTCAGCAGCAAAATAACGATATCTATAAATCCGACGGCACGCACAACGTGGAAGATCCGTTGGTGAAAAAATCGCTGGAGCTTCGATACAATATGGAGAATGTGGATCAATCGGCGGTTCCCCTTTCCACAAGCATTTCACAAAAATTAAGTTATCGCGACGAATATTTGACGGAAAAGGTCAGCATGCTGGTGACAGGGAGCTGGATGATTCCCGAAGTGGCGGGGACTGAAGTGCTGCCCGTTTCATTTCCGACGGCTTTTGCTCCATTCCCGCAAAATGCCGATAATCAGGAATCGAATTATACGTATGCCAAACCGACGATGCTGGCCATCGCCAAAAATTCTCCCAATAAAGAGGCCGCGTATACGTTCATAAGATGGTTTACGACGGAAGGCCTTGATCTGCAAGGGAAGAAGCTGCATTCGTGGAAAAATACAAACGCCAATGATATTATCGACACCATCCTTTCCGAAGCGAAAAATCCTGAAATGCTGGATCGCGAATCGCTTCTTTATACGCTTGGCGCCGCGGAAGGGGTAACGGTCATGCCTCCCGCTTACGCGAACGAATTGGATAAAGTGTATGTGGACGAGTCCGAAAAGTACCTGTTGGGCAATCAGGATATACAAACCGCATTGAAGAACATGAAGAATAGCATGGATAAAATTGTAGAATCAAACAAAAAATAAATCGGATTTCTCAAAGATAGAGAAAATGGTATCGTAAAGGGAGGGGGGTTACCCTTTCC
>CAYYCV010000108.1:0-16432 GCA_964470405.1 uncultured Caryophanales bacterium | reverse complement strand
TGATAATTTGATTGAGCTTATTTTACAAATAACACTTGACAAATCGAAATTTTATTTATGCAATGCTAGTGAAATAAAATAGGTTATTTATACTTATTTTTTGATGGATAGCAGTCATTTCTTCATCATACCATAGTATCTTTTCGTACGCAATCCATTTGTATAGTCAAACCCGGCCCATGGGTCGGGTTTTTATTTGGGCTGTGCGCACGCGGGGATTCGCGGACAAAGGCGAACTTCCGTTTCTCCAGCCGATGCCCAACCCCTGCGCCGCCTTTTTCACCACGCGGTTCAAGGACACCCGCAAGCAGGTGCCCTTGATCGAACGATGCGGTTATTTATGATCGGACGGTTTCGATTGACGCACATGGCGCAAGCCGCGGGACGCCGCCTCCGTTGCAGCTTCCGTCACGAAGTCCCTTCCGCCAGCAGCGCGCCCAACCGGTCGAAATTTTGCTCGTTGCCTTCCACGCAATACGCCTTGACCCGTTCAAACTCCTCCGCGTCCTCGAAAAGCTGGCGGAAAGTGACCCGGGTGCGTCCGCCGTCCCGGTCCTCGAACGTGGCCGTAACCCGGAAGGTGTGGCCGGACAGGTGATCGAACACGATCCGTCCCGGCGGCGCGATCTCCACAAAAACGCTGTGGTTGGGATAATCCGCGCCGTCCGGTCCGTGCATGACGAACCGCCACGCGCCGCCCGGCCTCGGATCGAATGCGTGAAACGTATTCGTGAAACCCGCCGGCCCCCACCACCGGGCGAGCAAATCCGGGGTTGTCCAGGCCCGAAACACAAGCTCTCGCGGGAAATCGAACACGCGGGAAGAAACAATTTCATTCTCGCCGGTCGTCATGCCTCCGCCCCCTCATTCCACAGCTTGCCCAGCGCATCCAACATGGCGTTCGTGCCGTGTTCCCGTATTTCCGGCGTATCGTGTCCGTCAAAAAACGCGCCTTGTTCGGTGAAAATCAGCTTCGTGCCGCCCTCCACCCCGATCAGCTCGACGGTTGTGATCGAGACCGAGATGCGAACGCCGCCCGAATCCAACGTATACGTATAGACGATGCGCCGCTCCGGAACGATCTCCTGATAGCGGGCATCGAACGTAAAGACCGGCCCTTCCGGCGGCCCGCCGCTGCTGTACTCGCGCCCGCCGACCTGAAAGTCGAACCTATCCGGCCGCGAAAACCATTTCGCTTTGACCTCCGGGTCGGACCAGGCGCGATAAACCTGCTTCGGCGAAGCGGCATAGGTCCGCTCGACGACGAAGGTCGCATGTTTGACAAATCGTTCGTTCATTGAGGTTCCTCCCTGGGTTTTGGCGTTTCATTCTCCTGGACAAGAAATTGTCCCAACCGCTCCAAATGCTGCTCCCAACTTTTCTGCCGTTCAAAAACGGGCTTCTCAAACTCCACATGCATCGCCTGCAGAAGGCTTGTAAAATCTTCAACCGTCAACGGTTCCTGGCCCTGCATCAGCTTGGATACATGTCTAAGTTGCTCCAGCAGCTTCTGCTGCAACCGAATCCGCTCTTTCACCCGATCGATTTGCAGATCGACGATCTCCATCGGGCTGATCCGCCCGCCGTCCAGCACCGACTTGATCTCCTCCAGAGTCAGCCCCATTCCCTTCAGCGACAAAATCTGATGCAGGCGCGACAAATCCGATTCACTGTACAGCCTGTGCCCGGATTCCGTCTGGTCCGACGGGGAAAACAAACCGATCTGATCGTAAAAGCGCAAAGCGCGCACGGTAAGCCCCGTCAACCCGGCGAGATCCCCGACCTTCCAACGCCTCTTCATAACCATCCCCTCTCCTGAACGCCAGCTCTATACCGGTAACCCTATTATAAAACCTGACGCAACGTCAGGTTCAAGCTTTATTTTAAAATAGTGCGCAAAAATGGAGCGATTCATTCTTCCCCCTTCCGATCGGACAACGAATCTCCTCATCTTCGTGCAGCCGCGGCATATTTGGCTTTGTAGAACTCGTACTGCCGGTGCGGCTGAGCGATTTCCTTGCCGTGGCATACGGTCAGCAGTTGCGGTTGAAGCCGGGTGACAATCCCCCCGCTCTCGACGGCTTGCCGCATATCGGTCGTCAGCGGATAAGGCAGCGGCTTCTTCAATTTGCCGAATCTCGTCATGAACAAGTCTCCCGCAACAAGCACCTGGTCCTCTTCGTGATAGTAGACCACATGACCGGGGGAATGGCCCGGCGCCGGATAAGGGGTAAGGCCGAACAGCGGGGAAAGGGGGCGGTCGGGCTTCGAATCCGCCGGCAAGGTTTGAACGATGCCCGGCCGGACCCTGACCTTGGCCTTCTTGAACGGAGGATAGGGCGCCGAGCCTTCCAAGTACGGAATTTCGTCCGCATGCGCATAGACAGGAACGCGATGCTTCGCAAGCACCGCCTCCAGTCCCCCTACATGATCGGGATGGCCATGCGTGAGCAATATGCCGGCCAGCGGCCCCGCGGCAAGCTGCTCGATGCATTGCAAAATACGGCGGCCCATCGGCGGGATGCCTGAATCGATCAACACCAGGCCCTGATCGCTCTGCACAAGCCACATTTGAATATTCAGCACGGTTTTCAACCCATAAATATGTTCGGACAAGCGCTTGATTTTCACTTCATTTCCTCCATTCCTCCATCTGTTTAGCCAAAATTTCTTGCAGTCCAATAAGCATCCACGCCAGACTTTCGACCGTTTGGGCTTGCTTGTCGCTGGGCACGCCCGCCATGATGCCGTCAATGTAGGATTCCATCGAATCATCGATTTGCAGCTTCAGTTTCTTTCCCGCATCCGTAAGATTCAAGGAAATCGACCTTTTGTCCAGCGGATTGACGCCTTTTGCGACGAGCTTCATCCGCACCAATTGTTGAACCTGCTTGCTCAGAAATCCTTTATCCACGGACAGCCGATCGGTCAGCTCATTGAGCGACAAGCCCGGCTCGGCATGTAGAACATGCAGCACATGGCCTTGCACCGCCGTGGACAATCCCCATCTCTCGCGGGCTTGTTGATTGTAGACGACATAACTGCGGGAACAAGCTTGAAAAAAAGAGCGAATCGTTCGTTTGTCATCCTCGTTCAACAGGATCACCTCGATGCGATTATAATGCAATTAGTTGACTCATGTCAACTAATTGTCGAACCCATTCGCGCGATGCGCGCGAGCGGTTCAAGTTGGTTTGCCTGAGCGACTATCAGGTTCTCCTACTCTTCTTTGGAGGCCTCACTGTATTTTTTAAAATTGTCCAGAAACGCCTGCCACCCCGCTTTTTGCATTTCGATGGGATTGGTCGTTTCCGCTTCGAACGCTTCCACGATCTTCGTGCCGTCGTCCCGGCTAATAAAATCAATTCTCACTTTTCTTCCATCGCCCAACGTGTAGGAAATCAACTCGTTCGTTCTCACTTCATCATACACTCCGCCAAAATCGAATCCGAAACTGCCGTCCTTGGCTTCCATTCTGGTCAGAAAATTTCCGCCGACCCTTACATCATTTTCGGCTCTCGGCGCGTGCCAATCCTCGGATGCAAAGCTCCACTTCGTGATGTGCCTCGGCTCCGTCCAATGTTTCCAAACTGCGCCAACCGGCGCATGTACCACGGTTTCTACCGTTATGACGGCTTTCTTTTCCGCTTCCATTTTCACGATCCCCTTTCGTATTCACATCATGCAACGGCACCCATCTGGAGGACACGCATCCGACCCCGGAAATCATGCACCGGTCGGAACCCCGGACTTCATCGCGGGAGCAGCCCGTTTTCCGCCAAACTTTTGGCAAAGACCCGTTCCATTTACTGCAGCTTGCCTTCGCGCAGCAATTGGACGGACTTCTCAATGCGCCGCTGTCTCGTTTCAACGCTTTTGGCGCCCTCGATATTCAACACAAACCGGCGTTTGTTGCTGTAGGACAAACCGTCAAAAAACGACCGGGCCTCCGCGGCACGATCCAACGCATCGGCAAAATCGCGCGGTACGTCTACTTCGCGCGGCGCGGTGTCCAGCTCGATGTGGACCTCTATTTCATCCCCCGCCTGAATGCCCGCTCCGGCACGATTCTCCGCGCTGACAGGCAGCATGAACCTTCCGCCCATCGACGCGATCGTGCTGCGATACGTATACGAGCCGATCGTGACTTTGACAGGCGGCTTCCTGCCCGCTCCAAGCGCTTCGACCAGGTCGTCCGGGACTTGAATGCCGGTGGCGGTTTTCTTGCTCAGTTCAAGCGTCGTTTTAAATTTCATGACACACCTTCCCTGGTTTCATGATCATCCGTACAGAAATCCACGATCAGCGGCGCAAGCCATTGCGGCTTCACCATGTGCGTCGCCCCTTCCAAAGCCCGGCCTTCCGCTTGAGGCAGCGCCTCGACGAGCGCCTTCATCCCGTTTTGCATCCACGCGGGGCTTTTGCCGCCGTATACAACGAGCGTCGGTATGTTCACCGAAGACCAATAGTCGGCCGACAGCGGCTCTCCTCTCTGAAAGCGCGCCGTCAGTTGCGTATCGTACGGGAGCGTGTGCGCAACCGCCTTAAGCTTCGACCATGCGGGCATGAGCGGCATTAGCGCCACAACGATTGCGGGAAGCCCCACGTTTCTCATAAAACGCTTGACCGCCGCGCTGCGCCGATTCGCAGCCATCAGTTCATCGAACACGGAGGCATCCCGTTCCGACATCGGAGGCCGGCTTTGATCGACGACAAACGGCGCCTCATACAATACGAGCTTCGTTATGGACGGGAGACGTTTGGCCGCCTCGAGCGCCAAGGCCGCTCCGGAGGAAGCGCCGTAAACGAAGGCCGCCCCTCCCGCCGCCTCGATCAGCGCCGAAATATCCTCAACCTCCCGCTCTATCGCATAAGGTTTCACCTCGTTGCTTTCTCCCCGCCCCCGGCGGTCATAAGTATACACGGTAAAATACGGGGATAGCTGCTCGGCCAACGGCCCGCTCGGGCCCGATGCCCGGTAGCAAAGCGCGCCGTCGACCAAAATCAAGGCGGGGCCTTGACCGACTTTCGTATAGGCGATTGTCGTACCGTCCTTTGAAATCACGCGATTCATAGTTTCACTCCTCTCTTCGAACAGCAAACGGTTGCTTTCGCCGCTGCAGCTCGCAAGGCGGGGATATTCCGCTTGAGGGGGGGCCTTGCCGTTCCGAGTTCCCTCTTTGCGCCGCGAATTCGTTAACATGTTCCTTGGCCGAAGCTGTCGCCATTCTATTTTGTTAACGATCTTAGATGATAGGCACTTCCATGTCAAGTCTATTGCACGGTTTGCACGGTTTGGTTCCATTACCCAGTCGTACCGCAACGGTCATGTTGCGGGCGACTTCCGCTTGCCGGATTGCAAGTGTGTTCGATTTTTCGAATACATTCGGTGTTTTCCGCCTCCTGGATTGAGGGTGTGTTCGATTTTTCGAACACATTCGGTGTTTTCCGCTTCCCGGACTGCGAATGTGTTCGATTTTTCGAACATATTCGGTGTTTCCCGCTTTCCGGACTGCGAATATGTTCGATTTTTCGAATGCATTCGGCGAACCCCGCCTCCCGGATTGCAAACGTGTTCGATTTTTCGAACACATTCCCCCCCTGAACCGTGTCACTTTGCTTTACGTACGTATGGTCGCGGATTTGTTCATTCGTACGCCCAAAAACCTGCCTTTATTTGGCCTTAATGTAGTACGCTTCCTCGCGCGTCCGCAACGGTGAATTTTTTGCGCACAACTCAAAAAAGACCACCTGACGGCGGCCCAAACTGGCGGCGTTGTTGCTTTGCCATGATTTGACGCGACCGCGTCAAACAAAAAGGCTCCCCGAAGCCGCCGGCACACGGGAATCGAAGAGCATTCCCTAGCGGCCTTTCAGAGCATGCCCGATTCGCTTTTCCGACACGAACATGCGAAGGACGGGAAAAATCCGCAGAGAGCAGGCGCTGATTCCTTATCCCAGCCTGCTGCCCTTCATCCATTGTCCCGCAATGGAATCCGCACATAAAAAATGCTGCCTTCGCCTTCCTTGCTCTCCGCTCGAATCGTACCTTGCCCCATCTCCACAATGTTCCTCGCGATCGCCAGCCCAAGCCCATGGCCGCCGCTTCGGCGCGTTCTCGCCCGATCCTGGCGGTAAAACCGGTCGAAGATGCGCGGGAGCGCTTCGGCGGAGATGCCGATCCCGTTATCCTGAACCTCGATCGTCAACCGGCGCTCCCCTTTCTCCGAAACCACCGCCAGCGCAACGTCGACCTTCCCGCCGTCGGGAGTATACTTGATCGCGTTTTCGATCAACACGACGAGCAGCCGCTCCAGTTTCTCCTCATCCCACGTCACCGTCTGTCCGTCGGGGGCCTGCAGCCGCACAGCGATCGCTTTGTCGCGCGCGAACGGCGCCAGCTTGTCCACAACCCTGCGAGCCGTCCCTCCGATATCGAACGGAGCATGGTCGAGGGCGGCATGGTCCGAATCGGACCGCGCCAGTTGCAGCAAGCTCCCGGTCAGCTTCGTCAGCGAGAGCACCTCCTCCTTCATGCCCTCCAGCACTTTGCGGGAGAAGGAGCCCGCCTCCGCGCCGGCCTCCAGTTGCAGCGCCTCGATCGATGCCAGCATGACGCTCAGCGGCGTGCGCAGCTCGTGGGAGGCGTCGGCCGCGAATTCGCGCTGCCGATCGTACGCCTGCGCAACGGGCAGGATCGCTCGGCGCGACATGTAGTGGCTCAGCCATAACGCCACCGCGACAAACAAAACCGCCAGCCCGATCAGCAAGGCGAGCAAAAATCGGAACAGGTCGTGCTGGAACGTCACTTCCTTCCCCACGTACAGCTTGCCGATCCGCTCTCCGTTCCACAACAAATCCCGATCGACGACGAGGAAGGCCGCGGCGTCTCCCCCTGTCGTACGGGCTTGTTCGTTCCCGGACGGAGCGTCGTACGTGAGCAGCGCCACTTTTTCGATCCGGCCTTCCCGGAACCGGCCTTCACCGATCAGCCCCATCACCTGCGCCCGCAGTTGCGGCTGAATCTCGTCGCCCAACTGCAAGGCGCCGTTCGCCGCGATGAGATAATAGAACGATTGATCCGCGCTGATCGAGAACGCATCCTCGACCGACCGCGGGGGCAGACGGTTCGGATTGTCGTCGCGGTTCGCCCAATCTTGCAGGATGCGGATCTCGCTGTCGGCCATCGCGGTCAGGCGGGAACGCTGGTCGTTCCAGATCGAAGCGTACAGCAGCCCGTAGACGATCGCGGCGAACAACGCCAGGAACAGCATGAGCACGCCGCTGTACTGCAGCGTCAGCCTGCGGCGCATCCGGTCGAACACATGGGGCACAGCGCCGGCGCTACGCATCGATTTTGTACCCGACGCCTCTGACGCTTTGAATCAATTCGCGCGAAGCGGAGCGCTCCAGCTTCTTCCTTATGAGCTTGACGATCGCATCGATCGCCTTTAAATTCACGTCGGCGTCCAGGCCCCAAACTTTATCCAAAATCAATTCGCGGGACAACGTGAGCCCCCGATTTTGCAGCAACAGGTCCAAAATTTGAAATTCTCTCGGCGACAGTTGCACTTCCCGACCGTCTCGAAAGACGGTCTGGCTGGTCCGCCGCAGCTCCCAGTCTCCGACCCGGACGATGTCGTCTTGCAGCGGGGCAAAGTTTCGGCGCATCAACGTCCGCAGCCGGGCCAACAGCTCGTCCGCCTCGAACGGCTTGACCATATAATCGTCCGCGCCGCCGTCGAGCCCCTGCACACGATCCTGCACGGCATCCTTCGCCGTCAGCATCAGGATCGCGCCGCGATAGCCGGCCTGCCGGAGCTTCACGCACGTTTCGTATCCGTCCCCGTCCGGCATCATCCAGTCGAGCACGACGACGTCGTAGCTCGAAGCGGTCGCATAGTCGAACGCGCTGCCGCCCGTCGTCACCCAATCCACGACGGCGCCTGTCTTCTTCCTGATCATGTGGGCGGTCAGTTCGCCCAGTCTGGCGTCATCCTCCGCGAGCAATATCTTCATCGCCGCGCCCTCCTTCCCGATTTCACCATTTGAAATCAGGAATATATTTCGAAACTTCTTGCGCTTTCACCGAATTTTCACCAAACGCAGGTAGGATGATCTCAGAAACAACAAATCCCCTGTCGAAAGGAAGATGATCTATGAACAATATGAAAAAGGTGCTTGTCGCAAGCGTGCTGGCCGCCGTCGTTGCGGGGGGCGGTTTGCTCTCGGTCAGCCTAAGCCATAACAGCGCGGCCGCCGCGAATACCGAGACGAACACGCCGCAGCCGAGCCCCGCCGCAACGGACAATCCTCCGACTCCGAAGCAGCGCCCTCCCCGGCGCGACGGAGCATGCCGGCCCGCTGAAGCGGCGGGCGGCGCCGCCGCAGGGAGCGCGACCGATGCGGGGAACGCCGCAGCCGCGGGAAATGCCGCCGCTTCCGCCAGCGAAACCGTGCAAGGGGACTATACCGTCACCGTCTCCGGCGGTTTCGACACGGATCCGCAGGACCACGGCAGACCGGTCGCCCTGATCGCCGCCGCGCTCAAGGTGCCGACGGAGGTGTTCCGGGAAGCGTTCAGCGGCGTGACGCCCGCAGGCTTGGATCGCGGACCGACCAGCGAGGAAGCGCAGCGCAACAAGGCGGCGCTGATGGACGTCCTCGCGCCCTACGGCATTACGAACGACCGCCTGGACGAAGTATCGAACTATTATCGCTATAACGGCAGGAACGGAGCGCTGTGGAAGCATACATTGGCGACCGCCGTGCCGGTCTTGACGGACGGCGTCGTTACCGGAGTCACAATCACGAACCCGGGATCGGGGTACTCCTCGGCTCCCGCCGTAACGATTACAGGCCCGAACGGCACCGTTACAGCAAAAGCGACGATCGTTTTCTCGGATGACTTCTCAACGAACGGCAGCCTCTCCGCGATCACCCTGGAGTAGCGTCCCGTTTCCGCAAGCGGGAGCCGCCGGCGAGCAGGGCCGAACTCCGGTCCTGTTCCAGACGGCCCCTTATTTTATTGCACCGCAAGCCAGATTTCATTCACGGAATTTGGGCTGGAAAGGTCCGGACTAACATAAGCTTCTATAGCCGGAAGTTCGGCAGGCACATACCCGTTGGAAGGGAGCCATTCCGAATATATTCGCTTCCAGGCATTAACCATGGCGGTCGGGGCATATCCTTGCACCTCAAAAACCACCCATTTCGATGCGGGGAAATCAAAGCTCGTTAAACCGTCCGGCACGTTTCCGGCATGTTCCGCGGCAATCCAGTAATCTATCGTGCTTTTCTCCGCGTTGTAATTGTCGGTCATCCCCAATACGCCTTTGATCTTGCCGTTGAGCAACTGAGCCAATTTGTCGACCGTTCCGTCTGCGTTCGCTTCACCCCAAAATTCCGGGATCTCCCGTCCCTCCGCCTTCTCGCCGCAAGGACATTCGCGCTTGACACCCACGACTTGGAACGCCTCCCTTTCCATAATGCGGTAATTCATAGGTTCTGCTCCTTTCAAACTCACCTCTATCGTCAGGCGGTTATAAGATTGCAGCTTTCCGATCCCATTCCGGGCTTCGCTTGGAGTCACGCCATGCTGTTTGCGGAAAGCTTTGGTGAAAGCTTCGGGAGTTTCATAGCCGTACTTATAGGCAAGGTCGATAATTTTGCATTCCGTGCCGATCAACTCCTTGGCCGCCAGCGTCAGACGGCGCCGCCGCAAATAATCTCATAAATCATACGGTTTATGGGAACCTAAATCCTGTCTTCTCATGCTCTCTGTGGACTGTTCGAAATCGGTAATCAGGCACCTTTTTATAGCCGGGAAAAGCACTTGCGGGTCCATCCTCCGGTAAAACACATGTCAATCCGATGCCATATCGCCATTTTCTTCATCTTTGATTATTCTACCGAACGTTCGTTTGATATTCAACCATCCTCTCCCCTCTTTATCGCATGTTCCATCACGGCAGCGCAAGGCTGCGCCAAAAACAATTGCCGGAATACGAATTTCACTATATGATAAAATTGTAAGCGGTTAATTAAACGTTGGAAAGGTGGAACGAATCATGGGTTGGTCTTGGTCGGATATCAATTATTGGGCAGTCCTGGTCGCTACGCTTGCTTTCATGATCATCGGATCGCTATGGTACTCCCAACTGCTGTTCGGAAAAGCATGGATGAAATACCTCGGTTTGAAACGGGAGGATATGAAAGGATCGTGGGCTCCTATTTTGTGGGCAGCCTTGCTGGCTTTTGTCATCTCATTGTCCCTGGCCGTCTTGATGCAGATGAGCCACGGCGCCAACTTCGGGGAATGCTTCCTAGTCGGAATCTTTGCGGCAATCCTGGTCGCGGCGATCTTCGGCAACGATTTTATCTTTAATCAAAAAACGTTTCCGCACTATCTCATTACCGCCGGATATTACGTCGTCTCCATACTCGTCGCTTCCGCGATTCTCGCCGCGTGGACGTAGATTGCGATGACGGGAATACATCATTCAAGCCCCGCAATCAAGCAAACCAGTTCTGGCTGATCACATTATAGGTATTACTTATTACGTTTATTTGTTTTATATATTTTTACAATTAAATCTTTTTCGTTACAATGGAACTATAAGTCGAGGAGGTGCAACGATTGAATTTATCCATTAAAACACTTTTTGATGCGGTCGCAATTGATTATGATCGGCAAAGGAAACAGCTCATCCCTTGCTTCGAAGAATTTTATGGAATGGCCCTATCCTTGGTTGAAAGCAGCAACCCTTCACCGAAAATTCTTGACCTTGGCGCCGGTACCGGACTGTTTTCCAGTATGGTCCTGCAAAAATTTCCCGACTCGCAAATTACGCTTATAGATTTAAGCGCCAAAATGCTCGATGCTGCGCGTGAGAGATTTCGGAAGTTGGATCATGTCCAATATATTGTCGGCGACTACTCCAACTTCATATTTCACCAATCGTTTGACATCGTCATTTCATCGTTATCCATCCATCACCTGACTCACGCAGCCAAAAGACAATTATTTTCAACAGTGTATCAGTCGCTCCATGACGGCGGCATCTTTGTGAATGCAGACCAGGTAGCAGGCAATCATTTGCAAAACGATGAATTTTACAAACGACAGTGGTTAGCGTACATTAACGAGAGCGGTCTTGCCCGGGAATCAATAGACGCATCCGTGGAAAGAAGAAAGTTGGATATTAACGCAAAATTGGCGGATCAAATCCATTGGATGGAGCAAGCCGGATTTCGCGATGTAGATTGTATGTATAAATACTTGGACTTTGCTGTGTTTTTCGGAAGGAAGTGAACCCGTTGCAATCATTCTCGCACGTCTCACTCAAAGCTTGCCGTCGCTTGAGGCACGGTTCAGCGCATTGTCCACAGCGGAAAATTTTCCTTATTTGATCTGTTCAATCGATAAACTCAGCTTATAATTGCCGTACTTCAGCACTTCCTCCAATAGCTTGTTCAGTTCCAAGCTGTCGTTGGTCCGAATGCGCAGCCAATAGCAACCTTCTCCGCCTACACGATGCACTTCCTGCACAGACTCGGTCAAATGGACGAAATTCCTGAACGCTTGATGCGATTGATTCGAATTCATGAACATGATTAAAAAGGCGTGAACGTGAATCCCGACCTTCTCGGGATTCCAACGAAGCGTATAACCATCGATCACTCCGAGATCTTCCAGCTTGCGAACCCGCGCGCCAACCGCCTGCCCCGTGAGATGAACGATCTTTCCAATCTCCTTGTGGGTAAGAAGCGCATTGTCCAGCAGCGCATGCAGAATCCTCAGATCGATATCATCTATGGATTGGCTGACCATTTGAACCTTCTCCTTTCACGACGAAAGCAAACCCGCCATAACACGTTCAGCACGTTATATATCTTGCCCCGAGCTAATGTTATAGTCGATCTTATCACAAAAAAACGGGAAGGAGAATTCAAATGAACATACAGCTTATTCGTCATGCGTCTTTATGGTTGGAATATGCGGGAGCGACCTTCCTGATCGACCCGATGTTCGGCGACAAGTCCGTTCATCCTCCGATTTCCAATTCCGGCAACGAACTGCGCAATCCGCTCGTCCCGTTGCCCGGTGCGCCGGACCCATGGCTGGCTCCGGATGCCGTCCTCGTGACCCATTTGCATCGCGACCACTGGGACGAAGCGGCGATCAGGGCACTGCCGAAAGCATCGGCTATATTGTGCCAGAAAGGAGACGGCCAGGCGATCCGTTCATCGGGCTTTACCAACGTAACCGAGATCCATACTTCCACGATCTTTCAAGACATCGCCATTGATCGTACGGGCGGCCAACATGGGACTGGGAAGATCGGTTTGAAAATGGGACAGGTGTCCGGATTCGTCTTTCGAGCTCAGGGCGAGCCTGCTCTCTATATAGCGGGAGACACCATCTGGTGTGATGACGTGAAGGCGGCGCTCGATGCCTACAAGCCCGATATGACGATCGTTAACGCCGGCGGGGCCAAATTTGTCATCGGTGAAGCGATCACAATGGATGAAGACGACGTGATTGAACTGGTTCGATACGCCCCCTACACCCGGGCAGTTGCTGTTCATATGGACACGATCAATCATTGTCATGTCACGCGAAGCAAACTGCGGGCCAGGCTCGCCGTCGACAACCTGCTCGATCGAGTCGATATCCCGGAGGATGGCGATTGGATATGAGCATGGTTGAATTTTATTCGGATGGCGTGACGCTGTCCACCGAGCGAGACTTGGTGAACCTGACATTTGCGTACCGGTATCTTCATGAACATATGTACTGGGCGAAGACTCTGACTTTTGACGACTTTGAGCGAGCTGTTGCCCATTCGGCCGTCGTGATTGGTGCATACGATTCAAAAAACGGACGACTGATCGGCTTCGCCAGGGTCGTCTCGGACTGCGCTACGTTCGCCTACTTGACCGATGTCTTCATCGTATCCGAGTATCGTGGCCGTGGCTTGTCCAAGCGGATCATGGAGGTGATCATCCATCATCCAAAGCTGCAAGGGCTGAGACGCTTCTTGCTCGTAACCGAAGACGCGCAAGCGCTGTACGCCAAATTCGGCTTCGAGCCGCTTCAAGATAAAGAGAACTGGATGCAGCTATACAGAGGATAGCACGGGCAGAAATAGGAGCATGCCCATGATACGGTTCCCTGCGCTGTCTGTAACGGCAAGTAGGGCCATCCTTCGCGGATGGCCCCTTCTTCGATCCTCCGATTGCGTTCCTGCCTACTTTAATATTCCCCCTTAATCACAAAAAACGAGCCCCGAATGGTTCCGGCCAATTTGGACTTCTGCCTGGCAAACTTAAAATTCCCTTCCAACTCCTTCGGTACCTCCATCCCCTCAGAAAGCTTAAAACCAACGGCCCGCTTCTTAGGATCATCCACCGTATACATGACGTTGAGCCCAAGACCATCCTCATAAAAGACGTAAGCCATTTTGATATTTTCCACTTGAAAACGAGACGTTTCCAAAGGTTTGGCCGCAAACGCAATGCCGCGTTCTTCTTTCAATACTCGGTTCACATAAATCAAGGGTCTCCTGACTTTCGCCAGCCGGCACAACCGTAAACTCATGCTTGTATTTATTCATAAAGTAACGGGCTTCATTCGCACGTAAACCGGCAAGCGCTTCCGCTACAGGCGAAGACTCCAGGCCAACTGTAGACACTTTATTAAAATCCACGATATAAGACATTTCCACGCCTCCTTTGATCCTTTAATTTCCCGACGACGGGAATCCACAATCCGTTACGAGCCTACAACTACTGTATCATAAAATACGCCACTCTACTTCACAAACCCGAGCAGCATCTCGCGGACCAGTTTGGCCGCTGCGATCTGCGTCTGCTCCGAGGGATCGTACACCGGGGCCACCTCCACGACGTCCGCGCCGACCACCCGCACTTCCGAGGCGGCGATCGCGTGAATCGCGGCCAGCAGTTCCCTGGAGGTGATCCCGCCCGCTTCGGCGGTGCCCGTGCCCGGAGCGGCCGACGGGTCCAGCACGTCGATGTCGATCGTCACGTAAACCGGCCGGCCGGAAAGCTCGGGCAGCACGCGCTTCAACGGCTCGAGCACGTCGAAGAGATGCGTGTGCAAATGCTCGCGGGCGTAGGCGAACTCTTCGCGCGTGCCGGAACGAATGCCGAACTGGTACACGTTCCGGCCGCCGATGCATTCGGCCGCTTTGCGGATCGGCGTGGAGTGCGACAGCGGCTCGCCCTCGTACTGCTCGCGCAGATCGGCATGCGCATCGATATGGATCAGCGCCAGATCGGGGTGCTTCGCATACACCTCGCGGATGACCGGCCAACTCACCAGATGCTCGCCGCCCAGGCCGAGCGGGAATTTGCCGTCATTCAGCAGGCCGCGAACGTAATCCCCGATCAGGTCCAGGCTGCGCGCCGCATTCCCGAACGGCAGCAGCAGATCGCCGGCGTCGAAATAAGCGATATCCTCGAGGCTTTTATCGAGATAGGGACTGTACTCCTCCAGCCCGATCGAGACCTCCCGGATGCGCGCCGGGCCAAACCGGGAGCCGGGTCGAAAGCTGACCGTATAATCCATCGGCATGCCGTAAATCACGGCGCGGGCTTGCTCGTAATTCATGGAGCTGGCAATGAACACATTGCCGGAATACGCTTCGTCAAATCGCATAAACAAGCATCCTCCCGTCTTTATTTCGTCAAATCCTCCACAAACCGGGGCAGGGCAAACGCCGCTTTGTGCAACCGGGGGGAATAATACCTCGTTTGGATTTCCGGTATGCTATTTTCGTCGACCTGGAGCGGATCGTGCCGCTTGCTGCCCATCGTAAACGTCCACATCCCGCTCGGATACGTCGGAATGTTCGCCTGATAGACGCGGGTGATCGGGAAAATTTCCCTCACGTCGCGGGTCACCTTGCGGATCAAATCCGCTTTGAACCAAGGGTTGTCCGTTTGCGCAACGAAAATCCCGTCCTCCTTCAACGCCTCGAAAATCGCCTGGTAAAACCCGCGCTCAAACAACTGCACCGCCGGGCCGACCGGCTCGGTCGAATCCACCATGACGACATCGTATGTATTCTTTTTCTCATGAATGTGCATATACCCGTCATTGACGATCACTTCCACCCTGCTGTCGTCCAGCGCGCCGGCGATTTCCGGAAGAAATTTTTTGGAATACTCGATCACCTTGCCGTCGATCTCCACCAGCACCGCCTTCTCCACTTGCGGATGCTTCAGCACCTCGCGGATCACCCCGCCGTCCCCGCCGCCGACAACCAGCACGTGCTTCGGATCGGGATGGGTAAACAATGCGGGATGGGAAATCATCTCGTGATAGACGAATTCATCCTTGACCGTCGTCATCACCATGCCGTCCAACACCAGCATGCGGCCGAACTCCAACGTATCGATGATCGCCAGATCCTGAAAAGCGGTCTTTTCCGCCACCAGCGATTGTTTGATTTTAGCCGTGATGCCGAAATGCTCCGTTTGTTTCTCGGTGTACCATAGTTCCATCTGCAAAACCCTCTTTCTCTTGTTCATCGTTTTCTAAATGCGGCCCGTTGCAAAATTCCAATTCATTGTACCACAACGCAAAAAATCATCCCATTTTTTTATCGCGGCATGAATAGCGCCTTCTAAACTTTTCCATACTGAGAATAACGTACCTTCATCGGTTCAGTACAGGATCAAGGTTCCGGAAAGGAGCAACCCGATGGCCCGCAAAGGGGACCGCCAACCTCATCGTTTTTCCGCCGATCGCTCCGGTTTCCGCCGGTGGAGGCGGATGAAAGCCTTATTTTCCATTGCGTTCTCCTGCATTCTCGTCGGCGGAATCGCCCTGGTTGTGCTCGTCCTATATTTGCGCGCCCAGGCGCTGCCCGTTTCCGCCATTCAGCAAACCACCGAAATTTACGATGTGCACGGCGAATTGATCGATTCGTTATACAACGGCCAAAACCGGCAGTTGGTCTCGCTCGATGAAATTTCTCCCTACCTGCAGCAAGCCACGCTGGCGATCGAGGACCACCGGTTCTACGAGCATCCCGGCTTTGACCTGATGGGGCTGGGAAGGGCCGTGTGGGTCGATCTGCAGCATATGTCCCGAAAACAGGGAGCCAGCACCATCACGCAACAGTTGGCCCGCAACCTGTACCTGACGCAGGAAAAAACATGGACCCGAAAAATCAGGGAAGCCTTCTACACCATCCAATTGGAAACCCGCTACAGCAAGAAGGAAATTCTCACCCAATATTTGAACCAAATCTACTACGGACATGCCGCTTACGGCGCGGAGGCCGCCTCCGAGCTGTACTTCGGCAAACCGGCCGCGGAGCTTACGCTCGCCGAGAGCGCCCTGCTCGCCGGCGTGCCGAAGGGCCCCAAATACTATTCGCCGTATATGGACATGGAC
>CAYYCV010000107.1:12319-16448 GCA_964470405.1 uncultured Caryophanales bacterium | reverse complement strand
AGGGGGTTATACCCGAAGAGCAAACCACCCGTTGGACGGGTGGTTCTGATTTTCGGAACGGGTTGTTACCGTTTCTCGCCGATCAGGGTGATCGCCCCCAAGTGATTTCGGTACTTTTGGAACGTTTTGTACATCGACAACACCCTTTTCAATGCGCTTGGGCGAGTCACACAGTTGAACGCGATCTTAAGCGTGCCCCAAAATCCTTCGTCGTCGATCATTCTTTTGAATTTTAACAAATGCATGGGCGCTGTCGATTGGGACGTCACCTGGAATCCCGCGTGTTCGAGCCGTTCTTTCCATTCGCTGATGGTCAGAGGCCGCGCATTGACCCGAATAACGGTTGCGAGTTCCTTTTGGATGGTTGCCTTGAGCGATTCGGAGATATCCTCCGGGATCAGGCACATTTCGTGGATGCCGTATCGACCGCCTTTCACCAGAAGACGCAGCGCTTCCGCTACCGTATTCTCTTTCTGCTTGTCCGAAAGCATGGTCAGCATCGCTTCGCCGTAAACCACGGTTGCGGATTCATCCGGCAAATCGGTTTTGTCGGCGTTGGCCGTGATGCAGGATTGATTTTGTCCATTTAAATAACCTGATACGAGGGCGGCCGCTTCCTGATCTTGTTCGACGCCCGTATAGGAATGCGGCCGGCGGCTCAAAGCGATTCGCGCGGTGGTCCCCATGCCTGGGGCAAATTCGACCACATGATCGCTGGGGGTGATCGCGATATGGTCCAACATTTTGTTCGTCAGCTCGATTCCTCCAGGGCGCAATACTGTTTTTCCAAGGCTGGCGAGAATCCAATGACCGGGCATTTTCGAGTAATCCTTCGTAGATTTGAACGCCATGGTAAAGCCTCCTCTGTCGGATCGATTCAATTAAATGATAATGGTTATCATTCTCAATGTCAATCTCGTTATTAGATGGCTGCATTGGAGGTTGATCGTTAAATTCGCTTGATAGGGCGTCGCGAAAAAGGTACGCTGCTCCACGGATGTCGAAATCAAGTCTCCGGTTAAAACACCTGCAAAAGTACATTTATTTTTACTGTAGCGATCTAAATGAAAGAAATACCTGCAAATGTGCAGGTGTTTTACGCTAAAGCTTTTGCTGGAGGCGATTGGCCTTGAAATACCTGTATATTTGCAGGTATTTTCCTTCATCGTCCATGATGGGGCAAAAATAGATGCACTTTTGCAGGTATGAGTGTCCGCACCAACTGTTGCGCACGTGATTCGCCGCATGGCGGCAATCGGCAACCGCATGCGCTGGAGGAGGCGGTCTGGTAAAGCCGGATCGGCTACAGCGGGATTGAGGCGCGGCTGGTTTGCGGCGGACTGCTTTACGACGCGACGACGTGCGCGAAAGGGAGCGCCGCGAAAGGGTGGCATGCGGAAGGTTTATTTTAAGCATGGCGACGTGTGAAATGGCATCAAGTGGAAGGCTTGCCTAGTGTGCGGTCGGCGTTAAGCGACGAACCGGCCCGGGGCCCGGCAGTCTATCAGCTTCGATGCTTCCTCGGAATTTCCCGACTTCTCCTGCCCCAGTCGGTGGG
The DNA here is from genome assembly GCA_964470405.1 of uncultured Caryophanales bacterium. Classification (GTDB taxonomy): domain Bacteria; phylum Bacillota; class Bacilli; order Paenibacillales; family CAYYCV01; genus CAYYCV01. The sequence goes on along the minus strand of CAYYCV010000107.1, from coordinate 14,890 downwards.
CCATGGTGGCATCCCAATTTCTCGCGCTCGGGTCGGTGGGCCATGGGGACATCTCGATTTCCTATGCTTGAGTTGGCGGGCCACGGGAACATCCCGATTTTTCGCGCCGTTTTCCGCAATTCGTGAATCCGGCGTAGAGTCGGCGGGCATGTTCCTTTCGGGACGTGTTTTTGCGCTGCGCATTTTGTCATACTTTTGTCAGATCATCGGCGTTTGTAAGCTTGTTGTACACAGGCAAAAAGGGCATAATGTTAATTAGCAGAACAGGTTGAAAGAGGGATGTCATGAACGGCAAATGGGATGTCACGAGCGACAACCGGTGTTTTATCCAGGCATGCGGGAAGCGGAGCGCGGACGTTGTGCCGGTTTGGTACATGAGGCAGGCGGGCCGATACGACCCGGATTACCGCAAAATCAAAGAGAAATATTCTTTGCTGGAAATTTGCCGGCAGCCCGAGCTGGCCGCGGAAGTCACCATGATGCCCGTGAAAAAGCTCGGCGTGGACGCGGCGATTTTGTACTCGGATATCATGAACCCGACCGCCTCGATGGGCGTCGAATTTGAAATTGTCCCCAACATCGGTCCGGTCATTCAACAGCCGATTCGTTCAAAGGAAGACATCGCGCGATTGAGGCCGATCGATGTGGAGGCGGACTTGCCCCATATTATTGAAACGATACGAATTTTGCACCGCGAATTGGCGGTTCCATTGATTACGTTTGCCGGGGCCCCGTTCACCATCGCCAGTTATCTGATCGAAGGCAGCCCTTCCAAAAGCTATATCCGCACCAAAGAACTGATGTACAACGCGCCCGAGGTATGGTTCCAGCTCATGGACAAGCTGGGCGACATGGCGATTCGCTACCTGAAAGCGCACATTGCCGCCGGGGCGGATGCGGTGCAATTGTTTGACAGTTGGGTCGGGGCTTTGGCTCCCGCCGATTTCAAGCGGTACGTTTTACCGACGATAGAACGGATTTTCCGGGAACTGTCGGAGTTGCCGCAGCCGAAAATTTATTTTCCCGGCGTCGGTTCGGGCGAGCTTCTTTCGCTTTTGGGGGAAGTGCGGGCCGATGTGGTCGGGCTGGATTGGCGGGTGCCGATCTCCGAAGGAAGACGGCGAACCGCCGCGCGCTTTGCCATCCAGGGCAATCTGGACCCCTATGTCCTGACCGCGCCGATGCGCGTGATTGAACAATATGCCAGGGAAATCATCGACCAGGGCATCCAACAGCCGGGGTATATTTTCAATCTCGGCCACGGGTTGTTTCCCGAAGCGTCCCTCGAAAAGCTGCAACGGTTGACCGCCTTTGTGCATGAATATTCCGCCGAAGCGTTGAAGTCATCGCGATTTTAAAGCCTTTTTGCAATACCATTTCAATACCGAAAGAGATGATGGAATGAACCCGCGAAAGATTGGCGTCCTGGTGATGTCCTACGGCACGCCGGAAAGCATGGACCAGATTGAGGCCTATTATACGCATATCCGCAGGGGGAACCCGCCTTCTCCCGAGCAACTGGACAATTTGAAAAAACGTTACGAAGCGATCGTCGGCGGCTTTTTCCCGTTGCGCGAAAACACCGATCGTCAGGTGCGGACGCTGGAGGAAACGTTAAACCGGCGGTATGCGGACCAAGGCCAACGACGGTTTGTGTGCTACCAGGGGTTGAAGCATGCCCGGCCGTTTATTGAGGACGGCGTTGAACAGATGGCTGCGGACGGCGTTGATCAAGCGGTGGGGATCGTGCTGGCGCCGCATTATTCGGTGATGAGCGTGGGCAGCTATATCAAAAGAGCGCGGGAAGCCGCCGAAAAGCATGGCTTGCCGATGAATTTTGTCGAGAGCTATCATCTCCATCCCCAGTTGGTCGAGGCATTGACCTTAAAGGTTTCCGACGCGATGAATCGATTTTCTCCGCAGGAGCGGGAACAGGTTCGCGTCATATTCAGCGCGCACAGCTTGCCTGAAAGCATTTTGGAAATGGGAGACCCGTATCCGCGGCAGTTGCTGGAAACGTCCGAAGCGGTAGCGAAGCGAGCGGGAGTCGCCGATTGGCAGTTTGCCTGGCAGAGCGCGGGAAGGACGTCGGTCCCCTGGCTGGGGCCGGATATTCTCGATGTGCTGCGGCGCATTCGCTCGGAGGAGCAGGTCCGCTGCGTTTTGATGTGCCCGTTGGGGTTTGTTTCCGACCATCTGGAAGTGCTGTATGATATCGATATCGAATGCCGTCAATTGGCGGGGCAATTGGATATGCATCTGGAGCGGACGGCTTCTCTGAATACGGACGAGAAGTTCATGGAGTGCCTGGCGGAGCGCGTATATAGCCATATGAAAACGGAATAATCGTTTAAAATCGGAATTTCACATAAAATTGGAACGTTTGGCTGGGTAAAATGAGTGAGTTGGGGGACCGGGGAGCCGGGGGCTGAGAAACCGGAGAACCGAGGAACGTGAAGAACGGAAGGGCTGGGAAACAGGGGAACGGAAATATCGTAGAACTGAGAAACAGGAGAACCGGAGAACAGGAGAACAGTGGAAACGTAGCACAGCATAACCAACAGAACGGAA
>CAYYCV010000107.1:0-12309 GCA_964470405.1 uncultured Caryophanales bacterium | reverse complement strand
ACACGCGTAAACCGCCGAACAGGTATACTGGACCACTCGGAGAACCGTGGAACCGGAGAACCGAAGGACGGATACTTTGGTTCCTTGCAACTGCCCCTTCCTGCTTGAATTGCTCCTGGCTTGGGAATAGATACATTTAATGTACATATTCCGCGTTAATTGTGTTGATTTTTCAAAATAGGTACATTTGATGTGCTTATATTTATGGACAGGGCAATATTTTGAATGAAATCCAGTAAAATAAGAGCGTAAATTGTATCTATTTACTAAAAGTCAGGCTTATTGACCGCAAATAGATACATGAAATGCCCTTATTGGAATGATCGTCAGCGTTGATCGACGGCATGCCCCTGAAAGGACGGACTGCGATGCAGGATACTCCCCCTAAAATACTGATTGCCGGCGGCGGAATCAGCGGTTTATCCACGGCTTTTTACGTGCAGCAGCGGTTTCAGGAAGCCGGGTTGCCCGTGGAAATCACGCTTGTCGAACAGGGCGAATCCCTTGGCGGCAAAATTCAAACGATCAGCCGGGACGGGTTTGTTCTGGAGCGGGGGCCCGATTCTTTCCTTGCGCGCAAACGGCCGGTGCTGGATTTGACGTTCGAGCTGGGGTTGGAAGCGGAGTTAACCGCGCTCAATCCCGATGCCAGGAAAAGCTATATTCTGCATAAAGGACGGTTGCATCGGATGCCGCCGGGATTGGTGCTGGGCATCCCGACGCAGTGGGCGCCTTTTCTTAAAACCGGGTTGATTTCGCCCTCGGGCAAAATTCGCGCCGCATTGGATTTGGTGCGCCCGCGCCGCCAATCGGCCTCGGACGAATCGCTCGGCGACCTGATTTCCAGAAGGCTGGGCCGCGAGGTGCTGGATCATATCGCCGAGCCGCTGCTGGCCGGCATTTATGCGGGGGATACGCGCAGCTTGAGCGTGCAATCCACGTTTCCGCAATTTCAGCAGTTGGAGCGAAAATACGGCAGCCTGGTTTTAGGCATGATGAAAAGCCGGCGGCAGGCCGCCGAAGAAGCGGGCGCGCAAAAAATCGAATTGGCGCCCCATTTGGCCGACTCCGCTTTTCTGACGTTTCGCGGGGGGCTGCAAACGCTGGTCGGAGCGCTGGAACAGCGCCTGCGGACGCAGCGTCTTCGCTGCGGCGTCCGGCTAACGGCCGTCGCGAAGGAAGGCGCGTCCTACCGGGCGTCGTTCAGCGACGGGACGGAGCTTCGGGCCGATGCGGCGGTTCTCGCTTTGCCGGCGTTCGGCGCGGCGGAGCTTCTTGCTTTTTTGCCGGCCGCTCGAACGCTGAGGGACATCCGCTATGTCTCGGTCGCCAACGTGGTGCTTGCCTTCGATCGCCGGGATTTCGGCCGCGATCCCGACGGCTCGGGCTTTGTGATCCCGCGCGGCGAGGGCACGTTCATTACCGCTTGCACCTGGACGTCCTCCAAGTGGCTGCATACCGCCCCGCGCGGGCGCATCCTGCTTCGCTGCTATGTGGGGCGTTCGGGCGAGGAGGAGCGGGTGGAACTGCCGGACGACGAAATCGTGCGCCGGGTGCGCGATGACCTGCGAAAGACCATGGGTGTCACGGCGCAGCCGTTGTTTTATCAGGTGACGCGCTGGGACCGCTCGATGCCGCAGTATCCGGTGGGGCATCCCGAGCGGATGCGGCAGGTGCGGGAGCAACTGGCGCGGGAATGGACGGGCGTGTACCTCACCGGCGCGGGATACGGCGGGGTGGGCATCCCGGATTGCATCAAGCAGGGAAAGGACGCCGCCGCCGAAGTGTTTCGGTATTTGCAAGGTCGATGAACGGGCCGCAGGGGGTGGATAGGGGGCGAAAAGACAGCGGCGGCCGCTTGTGATGGCGGGCGCAGCGATCGAAAGCCCGCGTTTCGCCGCGAAGCGGTCCGTTTTTTTCTTTGCCCTGTCTTTTTGAGCTGTCTTTTTGAACTGTCTTTCTCGCCCTGTCTTTTTGCTTTGTCTTTTTTTTTCTGTTTTTCTCGCTCTGTCTTTCTCGCTCTGTCTTTTTGAGCTGTCTTTTTCGCTCTGTCTTTTTTGCTCTGCCTTTTTGCTCGACTTTTTTTCCCCGGCCTTTTTGCCTTGTCTTGCTCGGCTTTTCTTGCCTTGTTTTACTTGGCTTTTTTCCCCCGACTTTTTTCCCCGTTCTCTGTTTCCCCGGCCTTTTAAAAATGCAGGAAACAACGGGCAGATCCGCGCTTAAGCCCGCGTTTCCGATCGTGTTGGCCGCCGATCTTCCCGATTTCCCCGACTTTTGCGGAAGAAATCGGCGGGCCAAGGCGATCGCTTTCGTTTCGCCAACCCGTGTCCACCTCCTGTTTCGCGTTTTTCCCCGCACTTTTAAAATATAGTCATGGTCTTCCTTCCGCGTCCATATAAATATAGGGAACAAAGATTGACGGAAGGGAGGATGGTACGGTGGTCGATCAAACGTCGGGCTTGCGTTTCGATATTTATGAACGCGTACATTTGCCGGATCATGTGGATGGCATATTCGAACTGGAGGAAATCGAGCTTACCCCCCATATTCACGTGCAGGAAAACGAAGAGAAAACGCTGCTGAAAGGGCATTTGCGATTATCGGGAACCTATGTGGCGGAAGGGGGAGCGGAGGAAAGCCGTCTGCTGGATTACCGAATTCCCGTGGAAATCACTTTGCCGATGAATCGCAGCAGTCAGAATTTGGAGCAGGTCGGCGCTGAAATAGAAAATTTTGATGTGGATCTGATCTCCACGCGCAGCCTGAATGTCACCGGTGTGCTGACGCTTCGCGGCGTCACGCTGGATGATCAGCAGGAAGGGCAGTGGGATCAGGAGGACGAGGTCGTTTTCGTACACCAGACGGCGGATTCGGCCGCGGATTTGGTTGCGGAAGCGGACGAGGAGTCGGAAGATGAGAAATCGGAAGATGCAAAGGCCGGCGGGGAGGATGCGCAGCATGCGGCGCAGGAACCGGACGAACCGGAGCTTGTCAAGGAATTAAAGATCGCTTTTTCGGGCAAAAAAATGCTGGAGGAGCCGAGCGTGGACGCTACCGAGCCCGAGCCTTTGCCGCCCGTTTCCGCGGTATCGACAGCGGAGCCTCCGGCCGCCGCCGCCGCGGTCCAAAGCCCGGCAAGCGATGCGCTGGAGTGGAAAAAATTGTTTCTGCCGGCCAATCAGGAGGCCCGTTTCAGCAGAATGAAGATGTGCATCGTGCAGAAGGAAGAAACGGTGGAGACGATCGCGGAGAGATACGGCATGAATTCGCGCGAAATTATTTTGTTTAACCGTTTGGGCGAACAGGGGATCACGGAAGGGCAAATTCTCTATATCCCCAAATAGGGAGGGACTGCGGCTTCGGCCGAATGAGGCAAAGCGAAAGAGTCGCGCGATACGGCGCGGCTCTGTTTTGTTTCGCGGGCCGACCGGGGGCTTACCAGAAAAACAGCAGCCCGATAAAGGCAAGGAACAGAACGAATAAAATAAACACATCCAACGGGTTGGGAATAATCAGCGTTCGGATAAATTGGATGCAAATTAACGGGAACAGCAGTCCCCTAATGGCGAACCGGGTTTTCCACCACCAGCGCTGCATACGCACACCACCTTTATTTCATCTGCGAAAATCAGCCTTAAGGTAGTTTATGAAGCGGACAAAGCCGGATATGATGAGATGAAAAGAAATATCTTCAAATCGCCCGTTAAATATTGACTCTACCAGCGAACATCGGTATTATATGGATTATAAAATCGCAGCCGTTATATGCTGAAGTTGGAAAAAAGGTGATACCACGGAAGCGTAGCCTTTCGTCCTTTGCGGCGAGAGGTTTTTTCAATGAAATGGAGGTTGGTTGCATGTCAGAAAGCAGCGATTTAAAGCCCGGCATCGCCATGCCAACGACGTACGATCCGAAGGCGACGGAAAAGAAATGGTACGATTACTGGTTGAAGGGAAAATATTTCGAGGCAGGCCAAAATAAGCAGGCGGAGCGGTTCACGATTGTGATCCCGCCCCCGAATGTGACCGGAATGCTGCATATCGGCCATGCTCTTGATTTTACATTGCAGGATATTCTGGTGCGCGCGAAGCGGATGCAAGGATTCGATGCCTTGTGGCTTCCCGGCTCGGACCATGCCGGCATCGCCACGCAAACCAAGGTGGAGCAGACGCTGCGCGGAGAGGGCCTGAGCCGTCATGACCTCGGGCGCGAAAAGTTTCTCGACAAGGTCTGGGAATGGAAGGAACTGTACGCGGGCCGCATTCGTGAACAGTGGGCGAAAATGGGGCTTTCGCTCGATTATTCCCGCGAGCGCTTTACCCTGGATGACGGATTGTCCCGCGCGGTGCGGGAGGTTTTCGTCAAATTGTACGAGCGCGGTTTGATTTATCGCGGCAAATATATCATCAACTGGGACCCGGCCACGCGCACGGCGCTGTCCGATATTGAGGTCGAGCACAAGGAAGTGCAAGGCAAGCTGTACCACCTGCAATACCCCTTGAAGGAAGGGGGAGGCGGCATTATCGTGGCCACGACGCGGCCGGAGACGATGTTGGGCGACACGGCCGTCGCTGTGCATCCGGATGACGAGCGGTACCGCCATTTGATCGGCAAAACGCTGGTGCTGCCGATCATCGGCCGGGAAATTCCGATCGTGGCCGACGAATACGTCGATAAGGAGTTCGGCAGCGGCGCGGTCAAAATCACCCCGGCTCACGATCCGAACGATTTCGAAGTCGGATTGCGCCACGATTTGCCGCAGGTGCTGGTGATGGACGAGAGCGCCGTCATGAACGAGCAGGCCGGACCGTATCAAGGCTTGGACCGCTTCGAATGCCGCAAGCGGCTCGTGGCCGATTTGAAAGACCGGGGCGTCCTCGTTCGGGTGGAGGAGCACGTGCATCAAGTCGGCCACAGCGAGCGCAGCGGAGCCGTGGTGGAGCCTTATTTGTCCACGCAATGGTTCGTCAGGATGAAGCCTTTGGCCGAGCGGGCGATTGGCTGCCAGTCCTCCGGCAGCGGGGTTCGTTTTATCCCGGACCGCTTTGAAAAAATCTATCTGCACTGGATTGAAAACGTGCGGGATTGGTGCATTTCCAGGCAGTTGTGGTGGGGGCATCGCATCCCGGCGTGGCATTGCGGCGACTGCCATGAAATCACCGTGTCTTCGACCGACGCGTCATGCTGTTCCCGCTGCGGCGGCACGAACCTGAAGCAGGACGAGGACGTGCTGGACACGTGGTTCAGCTCCGCGCTCTGGCCTTTTTCCACGCTGGGATGGCCGGAAGCGCACGAGGATTTGAAACGCTTTTATCCGACCGACGTGCTGGTGACGGGGTATGACATCATTTATTTCTGGGTGGCGCGCATGATTTTCAGCGCTTTGGAATTCACGGACGAAATTCCGTTTCGGGATGTGCTGATACACGGGCTGGTCCGCGACGCGGAGGGCCGGAAAATGTCCAAGTCGCTCGGCAACGGCGTCGATCCGCTGGAAGTCATCGACCGGTACGGGGCCGATGCGATGCGCTTTATGATCTCCACCGGCAGCACGCCGGGGCAGGATTTGCGCTTCCATTGGGAACGGGTGGAACAAGCGCGCAATTTTGCGAACAAAATTTGGAATGCTTCCCGGTTTGCCCTGATGAATCTCGAGGGATTCGCAGCGGAGGATATCGACCTGACCGGCGGGCTGGACGTCACGGATCGCTGGATTTTGCACCGTTTTAACGAAACCGCGCGGGACATCACCCGTTTGATCGATCAATATGAATTCGGCGAAACCGGCCGGCTGCTGTATGATTTTATATGGGATGACCTTTGCGATTGGTATATTGAGTTTACGAAGCTCAGACTGTACGGCGACAATCCGGAGGCCCAACGCGCGGCGCGCTCCGTGCTGACCTATGTGCTCGACCGGACGCTGCGGCTGATCCATCCGTTCATGCCGTTCATCAGCGAGGAGATTTGGCAGCATTTGCCGCATCGGGGCGAAACGATCATGCTGGCCGCGTGGCCGCAGGCCGATTCCGCTCTGGAGGCGCCGGACGCCGTGGAAGAAGTGAATGTGCTGAAGGAGCTGATTCGTTCCGTCCGCAACATTCGGGCCGAAGTCAATGTGCCGATGAGCAAAAAAATCGAGCTGCTGATCAAGCCGGGCCGCCCGGAGACGATGGCGTTGCTCGTTCGAAATGAGGAGTATATCCGGCGGTTCAGCGGCACTTCGAAGCTGGAGATCAGCCTTTCGCTGGTCCATCCGGAGAAAGCGATGACGGCCATTGTCAGCGGGATCGAGCTTTATTTTCCGCTGGCCGGATTGATTGATATCGGGCAGGAAATCGAGCGTTTGGAGAAGGAATTGAAGACGATGCACGCGGAGGTGGAGCGGGTGGAGCGCAAATTGGCCAACCCCGGTTTTGTCTCCAAGGCGCCGGCCAAAGTCATTGAAGAGGAAAGGGCAAAACAGCAGGGCTATATGGACAAACGCGATAAAATAACGGCCAGAATTGCCGAATTGAAAGGCTAGGAATGAGACAGATGCGCGACACGGAACGGGCTTCCGCCCCCTTTCACAGTTACGACGAGGCGGTTCAATGGATGATCGGGCTGACCCCGATGCAGATCAAGCCCGGGTTGAAGCGGGTGGAAGCGCTGTTGAACAAGCTGGGAAACCCGCAGCGGCGGTTGAAATTTATTCATGTGGCCGGAACGAACGGCAAAGGATCGACCTGCGCCTTTTTGACCGGTGTATTGATGCAGTGCGGGTATACGGTCGGCACGTTCACTTCGCCGTACATCGAAAAATTCACCAACCGCATTCAATGCAACGGGAAGGATATAGAAGAGCGGGAATTGTTGGAGCTTGCCAATAAAATCAAGCCGCTGGTCGATGAAGTGGCGCAAACCGAGCTGGCTTCCCCGGCCATGTTCGACGTGGTGACGGCGCTTGCGATCGAATATTACGCCAACGTGGCTTATCCCGATTATGTGGTTTGGGAAACGGGGCTTGGGGGAAGACTGGATTCGACCAATATTGTTTACCCGGTCGTTTCGGTCATTACCAATATCGGCCATGACCACATGGAAATTCTCGGCGATACGCTGGAGAAAGTCGCGCTGGAGAAAGCGGGGATCATCAAATCGGGCGTCCCTGTCATCAGCGCCGCGAAGCAGCCGGAAACGATCGCGGTGATCGAGCGGGCGGCCCGGGACAAACAGAGCACCTTGTATTTGCTTGGAAGGCAGTATCATGTGGAATCTGCCGCGAGCGGAGAAAACGCGCAAACGTTCGATTTTGTCGGGCCTTTTCGCCGGTACGGGAATGTCTCGATTTCGTTGAGCGGCGCGCATCAGTTGGACAACGCCGCCGTCGCGATCATGACGCTGGAAGTGTTGAGACAGTACACCGCGGTGATCATCGACGAAGAAAACCTGATCGCGGGGATGAAGGCGACGCACTGGCCCGGCCGGCTGGAGATGATCTCGGAAAAGCCGCGCATCTTGATCGACGGCGCGCACAATCCGGAAGGGGCGGAGTCGCTGGCGCTCGCCCTGAAACAGGTTTATCGCTATCGTCGGCTTCGCTTCATGTTCGGCATGCTCTCCTACAAGAATCATTCCGGTTATTTGAGGCATATACTGCCTATAGTGGATACTCTGGTGATTACGGAACCGGATTTTCGCAAAAAAATGCCTGCCGATGAACTTTACCAGGTGGTGAATCAGCTTTTGCCGCAGGGCGCAGACCGACCCGTTGAAATCATCGTTGAACCGGATTGGAAAAAGGCGCTTGATCTTCTTCAAAGCTTGACGCAGGAAGACGATCTGGCGGTGGTTTCGGGGACGTTGTATATGATTTCGGATGTCAGGTCGTGGATTTTATATCAATCCAATTGCGAAAAAGGTTGGTGAGAAGGCCTTGAATGGATCGGAACACATTCATTTTATCGGAATCGGCGGATACGGGATGAGCGCGATTGCCAGGGTGATGTTGGAGATGGGCTGCCGCGTATCGGGATCGGATGTGGCCCGGCAGGAATCGACGGACAAACTGGCGGCCAAAGGGGCGCAAGTCTATATCGGCCATCGGGCCGAGCACGTGCGCGGAGCGGATATGGTCGTTTATTCCACCGCCTTGGCGAAGGACAACGTGGAGATGAAGGCCGCCGAGCAATGGGGAATCCCCTTGCTGCATAGGGCCGAGATGCTGGCCCGGATCATGAATGTCAGGAAGGGGATCGCGGTAGCCGGCGCGCACGGGAAAACGACGACCTCCTCCATGATCGCGCTGGTTATGGAGCAATGCGGGATGGATCCCACGTATGTTATCGGCGGGGAGATCGTCAACGTGGGCAGCAACGCCAAAGCCGGCCAGGGGGAGTTTGTGGTCGCCGAAGCGGATGAGAGCGACGGTTCCTTTTTGCAATATCGGCCGACGTTGGCCCTGGTCACCAATATTGAGGCGGACCATCTGGAAAATTACGACGGGCAATTCGCCAACTTGCAGCGGGCATACGCCACTTTTCTAAGCCAGGTGAAGCCCGACGGCAAGGCGATTGTCTGCACGGACGATGCGCATGTGCGCGAATTGCTGCCTTCGCTTGCCGCGGAGACCGTGACGTACGGGATTGACGCGGCCGCCGACTTCACGGCCCGGGGCATCGTGCTGGAGGACCGGAAAATCACGTTCGACGTGTATCGGGCCGAGGCGAGATTGGGGGCGCTGACGCTTTCGCTTGCGGGCAAGCATAACGTATACAACGCGTTGGCGACGTGTATCGCTTGCATGGAAGCGGGGTTGAGCTTTGACCAAATCGCCGGGGCGATCCGGGAATTCCGCGGGGCCAAGCGGCGTTTTCAGGTGCAGGGGGACGTGGACGGCATCCTGGTGATCGACGACTACGCCCATCATCCGACGGAGATTCAGGCGACCGTGTCCGCGGCGAAAACGACGGGGAAACGAATCATCGCCGTGTTTCAGCCGCAGCGTTACACGCGCACGTTCTTTTTGCTCGATCAGTTCAGCCGCGCGTTCGGCGAAGCCGACGAGGTGATCATCACGGACATCTATTCTCCGGCCGGGGAGCAGAAGATTGAAGGCATCAATTCGGCGAGACTGACCGATTTGGTCCGGCAAAACAGCAACGAGAACGTGAAGTATATTCCGTCCAGGGAGGATGTGCAGCGCTATTTGCTGGGGCATGCGCGAAGCGGGGATTTGGTGTTGACCATGGGCGCGGGCGACATTTGGAAAACGGCGGCGGGCCTGGCGGCCGAATTGCGCAAGCGGTGCGAAGCGTAGCTCTTTACGCGTTGCGCGCCGTTTTTTATGCGGACGTTCACAAATCCGGCCGATGTTTCGCCTATGGCGATTGCGTTGCCGGCACGATTTGTCGCGGCGCTCGGGTAAAAGCCGGAATATCGCGGTTGGCGATAGCTTGGGCCGGATGATCAGGTTTGGCGGCGGAGTGGCAAAGGACTGTGTGAGCGGTAAAAGGGATCGTTTGAGGGGCAAGGGACCGGGTGAGCGTCAAAGGGCTGCGTGACGGCAAAAGGGATCGAGTGAGCGACAAGGGACCGAATGAGCGTCAAAGGACTGGGTGAGCGGAAAGGGACCGAGTGAGCGTCAAAAGGGATCGAGTGAGCGTCAAAGGACTGGACTGGGTGAGCGTCAAAGAGAGGGTGCTTCACGGTGGTGAGCGTGTGGCCGTGGATGCTCGCGCTGCCCATCGGAAAAGAGCTTGAAGCCGATGGCGCCGCTATTCCGGGCATGGGAATTGCGAAAGCGTTAGTCGTAAGGGCAATTGTTTGAAAAAAAATGAAAGCGCATTCATTTCAGTGTCTTCATTTCGCTTTCGTTTTTCGTTGCATTGTTTTTGCCATGTTATTGCACTGTATTCCCCCATTGTCATTGTCGTTACTGCATTGCTTTGCCGTGTTATTGTCTGCGTGCTGTACGTATACATAGCGTGATTTCCGGGCCGTTTGGAAACGGGAGGGATGTTTCGGGCGATTATATCAGTCGATTATATCAATGGGTGCAATTTTCATGGCATCCTGTTCTAAGTATTCCAAGATAACCGCTTTTATGTTAATCTACTATGAGAAACTCGTAAGTATTCAATAAACCCGCAAACCGGATAAAATCGGATATGTGTATGGACCGTCAAGTTGTTGCGTGCTTTATGGACAGGCGGCAAGCGTTTGGATTCATGCCGTCGGCGGATGGCGTATTCGCGAGCTTCCGGCTCGGGCCGCGCTAACGAACACAGATGACGCTATTTGCCGATTTTTTAGCTTTCGGATGCTGTAACGAATTGTAGAAGCGTTATTTGCTTGAAATCGGCAAAAAATGAAGGGAATCGAGGCAAATAGCGCCGCTGGGATTCGTTACATTTGAAAATGCGCCCCTGGGATGGAAATAACGTTTCCTCGGTTCGTAAGAGGCACGGCCGGCAGCTTTATCGCTCGGCAGTTCCGCGCCCGGCGCCTAGTGATCGCCGACTCGCGCTCGGTAGCTTCGCGCCTTGCGCCTCGCGCCCGGCAGCTTCGCCGCCCGGCGGCGGAACGCCTTCGATTCCCGACCGCTCCGAAAACGGACGGGATGAATACTTGCAAGAAACCTCGTGCGATGACATAAGATACAAGCGGTATCTATTATATGGGAAAAGGGGCAGGATGCAATGAAAAATGTGTTCTCAGTATTGTTTTCACCGACGGAAACGTTCACGAGGCTGCGTGAAAAAGGAGGCTGGGTATGGGGATTCGTCGCCATACTCGTCGTGTCGTTGATCGTCGCCTGGCTGGATATGCCGTTGATAGAACTCGCGGCAAGAGAAGCCTACGAGAAGGCGGGCATGGAAAATATCGATAAAATGATGAAATTCGCCAGAGCCTCGTCGTATGTCGGCGTGCTGTTTGGCGCGGCCTTTACCGTGTTTTTCGGCGCGGTCTTGTTGCTCCTGCTGAATTTGATCGTCCGCGGGGAAGCGAAGTATATGCAGTTGGTCAAGGTGACCACGCTGGCCTATGTTCCGGCGGTGATTTCTTCCGTGATCAGTGGCATTCTTGCCCGGGTCACCGATGCTCAAAGCATGCAGGATATCGCGATCAGCGCGGGCGTGTTTTTTACCGAGAAAACGGGCTTCGTGTATCACCTGGCCAATATTTTGAATCCTTTTGCCATCTGGGGGCTGGTTTTGATGGTCATCGGGTCGGCGGTGATGATGAAGCGCTCCGTGTCGACGGTTGCCTGGTGGATTGTGATTGTGTGGGTGGCTTTTCAATTGGTCGGCGCATCGCTGGGCTCCATGTTTTCCGCATAAAATGAGGAGGCAGTCGCATTGAAGAAAAAATGGTTTTGGGGAACGCTTCTTGTCGTTGTCGTGGCCGTCCTGTTTGCAGTCAATGTGATCCGTTTAAACCACAGCATCCCGGTTCGGCTGGTCCACGTGGAAAAAGGGGAAATCACGGAAAAAATCTTTGCGGCCGGGAAGATCGAATCCGCCGTAACTACGGCGTACTATTTGCAGGCCGGCGGGAATGTCGCCGAATTGAGCCTGAAGGTGGGCGACTTCGTGCGGAAGGGGCAGACGCTGTTAAAGCTGGACACTTCCGATCTGGAACGCCAATTGCAAATGGAACAGAACAACCTGAAATTGATCGAAAACGACAAGAACGCAGCGCGCAAACAAAGCTTCGAACAGTTCAGACAGCATACGCTCGAAGGCGCGGATACCTCCGACGACGAAGCGGATTTATCCTTGTATGATCTGAAAATAGAGAACGCGCGATTAAGCATGGAAGGGCTGCGCCAATCGCTGAAAAACAGCGAACTGACAGCGGAGCACGACGGCGTGGTGACGGAATTAAACGTAAAACAGGGCCAGATGGCTCAGGCGGGCGCCCGCGTGCTGGTTGTGACGGATGTGAGCCGGTTGCAGGTGCGGGCCAACCTGAACGAACTGGATGCCAATCGCGTGCGGCCGGGGATGGAGGCGAAGGTGACCGGCGACGCGTTCGACACGGTCTATGACGGCAAGGTCACCTATTTGTCGCCGGTGGCGGCGCTGTCCGATCCGACTTCCAAAGATCCTTCCATCGAGCTGCTCGTTTCCGTGGACCATCCGGAAGGGGATATTCGCCCGGGGTACAGCGCCACGATCGAGATGACGATCCATCAGCCGGAGCGTATTCTCGTGCCGTTGACCGCGGTCGTCCACGACGGGGATCGCGCCTTTGTGTTCAAAGCGGTAGACAACAAAGCGGTGAAGGTCGAGGTGGAGACGGGCAAGGAAAACGATGAACAG
>CAYYCV010000106.1:0-16459 GCA_964470405.1 uncultured Caryophanales bacterium | reverse complement strand
ACCGATTTCCCGATTGTATATCCTTTCAAGAAGAAATCCACGGACAAAGACGGCCATCGGCGTTTCTCCAATCCACGTCCATGCGCGAGCCGCCTATTTTTTCGCCACACTCATAAAAGAGCAACGATATCTCACTTGTACGCCATACCGATTGCTGATATGATGGTTTATATTATTTTCATAACGATGGGGGGAATTATGGAACAGTCCACTTCTTTAACCTCTTTGATGATTGTCGTCACTGTTGCCTTTCTAATCCCGATTGTGCTACATAAATTGAAATTGCATGCGCTTCCGGTCGTCGTTGCGGAAATCGTCGCCGGGCTGATCATCGGCCGAAGCGGGCTAAACATCGTCACCGAAGACACCTGGCTCAAGCTGCTGTCTTTGCTCGGCTTTATTTACTTAATGTTTTTGAGCGGGGTGGAAATCGACTTCACGCCCTTCCGCGGCAAATCGGCGCGACGCAAGGGCGAGCCCAACCCGTTCGCGGTTTCCATGGCCATTTTCTGCTTCATTTTGCTGCTCGCTTATCTCATGGCGCTCGGGCTCGTGCAACTCGGCTTCATTCCGAATCCCTACCTGATGACGCTGATCATCGCCACGATCTCGCTTGGCGTCGTCATGCCGGTGCTGAAAGAGAAGAAGCTGATGGACACCGGGCTGGGACAAACGATTTTGCTCATCACGGTCATCTCCGACTTCGTCACCATGATTTTGCTGGCGGTGTATTTGAGCTCGCTATCGGGCGACGTCAAGAAAATGATGTTGCTGTTTGTGTTTTTTGTGCTGGTTTTCGTGATCTACATGGTCGCCAGACGATTTTCGCAAAACGGATTGTTCGCGCTGCTCGGCAAAGGAACGGCACAGTTGGGCACCCGGGCGGTCTTTGCCTTGATCCTGCTGGTCGTCGTGCTTTCCGAAACCCTTGGCGTGGAAAATATACTGGGGGCTTTTCTGGCCGGGGTGATCGTCTCGCTGCTGATGCCCAACAAAGAGTTCGCGCACCAATTGGACACGTTCGGCTACGGTTTTCTGATTCCGATTTTTTTCGTCATGGTCGGAGTCAAGCTCGATTTGTGGCAGTTGCTTACGGATCTGAAAATTTTACTGTTGATCCCGCTGCTCATCCTCTGCATTTTTGTCTCCAAAATGCTTCCCAGCCTGTTGCTGAAAGTCTGGTATCCGTGGCCCCGGGTCATCGGCTCCGGACTGCTGATGTCCTCGACGCTCAGCCTGGTGATCGCCGCTTCCACGATCGCCTTCGAAATGGAGATCATCAACAGCCAGATGCACGGCGCGCTCATCATGGTCGCCATCCTGACCTGCCTGATCTTCCCGATCCTGTTCAGCAAAATCTATCCGCGGGAAACGGATCGGCGCACCCGGGTGTCGATCGTCGGAGCGAACTATGTCACGCTGCCCGTCGCCCAGGATTTGCTGAAATCCGGCTATATCGTCCGCGTCTATGCCTCCAAAGAATCGGTCGACAAACACGCGGAGACAAGCGAAGACCACAGCAAACTCTCGCCGGTGGAAGTGGCCGGGTTTGATCCCGCATCGCTTGCGGAGCGAAACGTGTTCGACACCGACGTGATCGTATTCGGCAGCATGGAAGACGACGCCAACATCCGGTTGGCGAAGCACGCGCATTCGCTCGGGTTGAAGCGGGTTATCGCCAGAATCGAATCTCCGGAGAAGCAAAAGGCCACGCAGGAAGAAGGCATCGCCGTGTTCTCCACGCTGTACGCCTCCCGAATGCTGCTGAAAGCGTTGATTGAGCATCCGAGCGCGCTGCATCTCATCACCCGGAACGACGAATCGATTCAGGAAGTGCGGATGAACAACCCCGCCTATCACGAAACGGTTTTGCGGCAATTGCCGCTTCTCGGCCATATTCTGATCCTCCGCATTTATCGCGGGGAATCCTTCATCATCCCCCACGGGAATACCCCCGTGCAACTGGGCGACCTCCTGTTGGCCAGCGGCGAAGCGGAGCAGATTCACGACCTGAAGCAGCAGTTGGAATGAGGGGCCGTCAAGGCCCCGATTTCAACCGCTCGGCTACTCTTTTCCAATCTTCGAGAAAAAAGCGGTAAAGGACGGGCCGTCTTCGGACGGCCAGCGGATGATAGGAGGCGGCGGTCGGAACGCCCCGGATCGTCTGCCAGCGGCCGCGCGCCGTTTTCACGTCCGCTTCGGCGTCCCCGCTAAAAGCCCGGAGCGCCGTATTGCCCAGGCAGAAGGCCAATTGGGGACGGCCGATTTCAAGCTGCCGCTCCAGATGGGCGACGCATGTGGAGCGGGCAAGCTCTTTGTCGTATTTGCGGATCGGGCGGCATTTCAAAATGTACGTCACGTACAGGTCGTCCGCGCCGAGGCCCGCTTCCGCGGCGGCCTGCTGCAAGGTTTGGCGCGTTCCGCAAACAAACGGCTCGTCGAAGCGGTCCTCGCGCGCGCCGGGGTTGTCCAAAATCACCACCAGCTTCGCTTCGGGGTTCCCCTCCCCCCAAATCACGCGCTTCCGCTGTTCGGCCAGCTCGCATTTCCGACAATCCGCCACGTCCGGCGGAGGCGGCTGCTCCGGCCAAATCTCCGGTTTGAATACAGGTTTGGGATTCCTATTATTTTCCATAGTTCTAGTATGCCTGCGCCCCTTCCGATTATTCTTCCATCCTCCTTTTTTGTTCCCGCTTGCCGGACTTGCCAGACTTGCCGGAATGGAAAGAACGGAAAAAATGGGGTATGCTAAACTTGTCAAATCAAGGAGGTCAGGACAATGGATTCGAACCGCCGCAAGGACGATCTGGAAAAGGAAATCGTCGGGAGACTGACAGAGGGCCAAATGCAGGATGAGGACCGGGAAAAAGCCGTTCGCAGGAGGCTGTCGCCCAAATACGAAATCCGCATCGAGACGCCGCTCGATCCGATCGTGGAGGAGACGGCCGCTTACCGGCGCATAGCCAAAGAAGTGGACGACCGATACGATATCTATTTAGCCAAACGCAAGCCAAAAGGCGGGCCCGACGGCAAGCAAGAATAAACGGCTTCGCCGGGCCGGCCGCTTGGTACGGCTCAGGCTTCCTTCGCTTGCAGCGCGGAAACGGGCGCGAACGACGTTTGCTTTCTTTGACGCCGCGCTTTCACGAAATGCAGCAATTCATAGACGGTAGGCACGATAATCAAAGTAAACACGGTCGCCGCGGATAATCCGCCGATCACGACGACGGCCAGGCCTTTGGAAACGAGGCTGCCCTCCTCCGGCTTCGACAGCAGCAGAGGCAGCATCGCGCAAATGGTGGCCACCGCCGTCATCAGAATGGGGCGCATGCGGGTGGCCGCCGCTTCCAGCAACGCCTCGCGGATCGGCATGTTTTCCTCGTTCTGCTTCACGCGATCGACCAGCACAATCGCATTGGTGACGACGATGCCGATCAGCATCAGGAACCCGAAAATGGATGTGACATCAAAAGACGTTCCGGTGATCATCATGCCGACAATCGCGCCCACCGCCGCAAAAGGCAGCGAGAATAGGCTCGCAATCGGCGCGCGGAACGTTTTGAACGTGATCACCATAATGAGCAGCACAATGCCGATCGAAATGAATATCGTCATGTACAGGTCGGCAAAATCGCTGGATTGCTGAGCCGCCGCTCCGCCTTGAATCAAGGCCACACCCGCGGGCAGCGTCAGACCTTCCGTTTTCTCCTTGATCTTTTGATCGATCTCGGACAATTTGGCGGAATCGACCAGGGCGGTAATCCGCAAATACTGCTTCCCGTCTTTATGCAAAATGGAATTGGCTTCGTCGGTTTGCTCGATTTTGGCGACCGAGGCCAGCGGCGTCGGACCTTTCGACGTCATAATCAAGATGTTGGACAAGTCGGAAAAGGTTGTCGGATTCAGCAAAGCATCCAATACGACCGGAACCTCCCGATCGTTCATTTTCATGGAGCCGATCGGCGTGGGCTGGAGCAGCGAACGAACGGACATCGCAATTTCCTGCGGATTCGCTTCGGACGGATCGACGACAATCGCGTATCCCGGCTTGGTCACATCCTGATTGCCGGTCACTTTTTCCACCCCCGCAATACCGCTGATGGACGCAGTCACCCTTTCGGCGGCATCGGTCAAACTCTGCAGCGAATCGCCGGTCAGATCCAGCGTGATCGCGGATGAGCTTCCGCCGTCGAACGAGCCCGTCTCCGCTTCCAAATCGGCAGCCGGATAATTTTTCTTCTGATCCTTGATCCGGTCCAGAAAATGCTGCGTCTTCACATCCTTTTTCATAAACACCTGGAAATTCACGATCGTCGGCGGGGCCACACTGCCCCATTTTGCATCGTCTTCGCTGTTGCCTTGCTGGAGAATGACGTGGTCCACTTCCTCCTGGGCGACGACAAATTTCTCCAATTCCAGGCCCTTATCCCGAATCGTCTCGATCGGCGTATCCGGCGGATAGGACAGGCTGACGATCAGTTGGCTCGCGTTGGAATCGCTGACCGAGCCTTTCGGCAAAGTGAAATAGAGTCCAAGCGACCCCGCGAAAATAACGAACGAAAGACCGAGGGAAAGCAGCTTGTGATTTAAGCTCCACCTCAACAAAGCGGTCAAACGCCGGGGAGCTTGATGCTCCTTCAACCGGGCGTTGCGCAGCAGCCAGGCGCTGATCAAAGGCACGACGGTCAAGGCGACGAACAAAGAGGACAGCAGGGAATACGTCACGGTTAAAGCGAACGGAAGCAGAAAATCCTGCAAAGCGCCTTGCAGCAGCCCCAGCGGCAGGAAAACGGCGACCGTCGTCAGCGTGGAGGCGGTAATGGCCCGGGCGACCTCGCGCGTGGCATCGATGATCAGCTCTTTGGAAAACGCTTCTTTCTGCGTTCGTCGGAAAATATTCTCGATCACCACAATGCTGTCGTCAACCAGCCGGCCCACCGCCACGGCCACCCCGCCAAGCGTCAATATATTCAGCGTGACGCCGGACTGGGAAAGCAAGAACAAGGTCAGTCCGAGCGACAGCGGAATGGACACCACCGTAATGAACGTGAAGCGGAGATTTCTTAAGAACAGCAAAATGACGATGGTTGCGAACAAAGCGCCCAGCAGAACCTCCCTCATCATGCTGTTGACGGAGTTTTCGACGGTTTCCGAGGTGGAGTAAATGACCTCCGCGGTCACGTTCGGATATTTTGCCGATATTTCATCCGCCGTTTTCGCCACTTCCTTGCCGATCGCAACCGAATTGGAGCTGGCGTCCTTGGTCATCACCAGCATCAAGACGTTTTTTCCGTCCACATGCGTGATGGCGTCATGATTGGACACCACTTCAACCGAAGCGACATCCTGCAACTGAACTCCGGGAGCCACGGATAAGCTTTTCAACGTTTCGAGATCGCCGAGGTTGCCGACCACTTTCAGGCCGCTGGTTTTGCCGTCGATGGGCCGCTCTCCAACAGAGACCGCGAGGTTTTGTCCCTGCAGGATGCCCATTAGAGCCTGAACCGGCACGCCGGCATCCGCCAGTTTATCCGCATCCGGGCGGATGAGCACCTGCGAAACGGGTTTTCCCCCGACAGCGACGTTGGCAAGACCTTTGATCCGCTCAAACTCGGGTGCAATCTCACGTTCGGCGAGCGCCACATTTTCACTCGTTACGCCCTCTTTAAAATCAAGCGACACCCAGGACAACGGGATCATGGACGTGTTCAGCCGCACCACAAAAGGCTTGGACATCCCCGCCGGAAGAACGATGGAACTGATCGCCTCCTGCACGCTGGCCTGGGCATCTTTCATTTTTATTTTTGAATCAAATGTGATGTCGACTTTCATAAAACCGTCCGCGGACGTGGAGAAAACCTCCTTTTTCCCGGGGATGGCCGATACCGCTTTTTCAATGGGCACGGTGGCATGGTCGAGCATCGATTTGGCGTCGAAGCCTTGCCCTACGGCGGTCACGCTAATTTGCGGAAAGTCCGCGGCAGGCAGAAATTCCATCGGCAATTTGATATAGCTGAATATCCCCATGCCCAATATAAGCGCCATCATAAAAATAATGGCCGCCTTATTGCCAAAAGCCCATTTCGTAAACCAGATCATTGATTGTTTCCCCTCTCCTGCTACCGGAAATTTATTCTTTTTCCAGTGTAGCAAGATGAATCCGGAGGCGAAAACGGCCCGCAGACGGTTTTTTCCCCCGCCTTGAGGCGGAGATGCCTATGCCGGGACAAGCCCCCGCATAGAACTTTCGTGCAAACAAAAAATAAACTTCGGCCCACCGCAAAAAAACAGCGCCTTTCCTGTCCGGAACGGGCTGTTTTGAAATTTACTGTGCGCTGCAACATGCCAATCCATCATTGCATTATTGCGCCGATGTACCCTTGCACCCTTGCACGAATACATCAATACATCACGCCTCGATGCGCTGCAATGCGCATTCGCATTTACGTCATTCCCATGGGGCATTTCCCGGGAAACCGTGTTTCAACGTCGATCTCCCCGCCTCCATAGCCTGAAAATCCAATGCACCCCTTCGGCCAGTAATCCCAAACCGAATCCAAAAACGACGCTCTCCATAAATCCAAGCAGGCTGGACAAGTCCTCCCAGCCGTTCATATCCTTGGAGACATAGTAGAACATAATCATCAGACCGGCTACCGTGCCCACGGTCGTTATCCACCATATCCACCGGGCGCCCAGCCAACCAAACCCGTTCACCACAATGGACAGGGCAAACGACAGGACCAGAAAATTCAGAGCAATCTGAAACGAAAAATGTCTGTCCAAAACCACAAAACGATTCAGCCACAACAACAGCGTGAGCAGTACCCCATAATATACCATCCAAAGAAACCATCGTCTGCTTCGCTGAACAGGTAAAAACGCCATCGCAGATTTCACCCTCCCCCTTGATCACTCATACCCATTAGTATTCGTCTGAAACCGCCGAATCCCTTCCGGACGTAAACCGAATCCAAGACCGCACGAACATTCCGAAAAGCCGGTGAACACGAGCGGTTCGACGGTTGACGCGGTTTTCATGTCCGGCGAACGCATAGGGAGGGTTCAAGCGATTAAGGGGCGAGGTTTGAAGCGCTGCCGAGGGAGGCAGGATCGCCGCAGAAGAACACCGGCCGCTGTGAGCAGAGGGGCACGAGGGCAGGCCATCGTGAACAGGAAGGCAACGCCACATGAACGGGGCAAACCCCCGTGAACAGGGGGGCACACCATGAACGGGGCAAGCCGCCGTGAACAGGGGGGCAACGCCATGAACGGGGCCAGCCGCCGTGAACGAAGCAAGTTGGGCTCGGCGCCGTCAAGCTGCGGATGGGAGGCGAGCCTTTCCCCGGGCTGCAATATCGGCAGGAAGCGGTTCCCTACTCCGATCGGAGTACCAGAATGAGAAATGGTCCCGCTCTTGAGGTGGGAGACAGGTACATTGCTCAAACAGCCCAGAAAGCACGGTCCAACCTTTCGTTGCAGGCTCATGTTGATTGAAAAAGCATATTTGATGCGCACGGGAATCGTCACCAGGCAGGATTCCATTTACGCATTAACGGGAAAATCTCCCGCTAAATCAGCCTGCAACAAATGAAAAATCGATCTAACGGGAAAACCTCCTGCTAATATCGGGTTTTTCCAAGGTCAAGCTCGATATGGCCAAAATTAACAGGAGTTTTTCCAGTTAATGCAGTCAGGAATGCCGATATAGCCGAAAATAACGCCTCTTTTTCCCGGTAATGATGGCCTCCCGCCTCTACAAAACGAAGGTGCAAGCCAGAACGGTTTCCCCCCAAGCTTGGGTACTTCCCGCTCCAAAGTTTGGACATTTCTTACTCCAAAATTTTAATACTCCCCCACTCCAAGCTTGGATACCTCTCACTGCAAAATTTGGGCACCTCCGACTCTAAAGTTTGGACACCTCTTACTCCAAAATTTGTTCAATCCGGCCACCGTCGAGCCGCGCTTGCGCGTGTAGCGACTGCCTTACGGGCGGCAACGACGCGATCAGCGGCTGCTTCGGCCGGATCGAAACATCAGGAAAAACAAGTACGGCGCGCCCAAAAGCGCCGTCATAATGCCCGCGGGAATATCCTTGGGCAGCAAAACCATTCGGCCGATCCAGTCCGCCGCCGCCAGCAGCACGGAGCCAAGCAAGGCCGAAACGATCACCGCCCGGCGGTGGTGGGCCCCGATCACGATCCGCGCCGCATGCGGGGCGAGAAGCCCGATGAAGCCGATCGAGCCGACCGTCGCCGCGACGATGGACGCCAACAGAACGCCAAGCGTGGCCACGATCAGCCGGGTATTCCGAACCTGGAGACCGAGGCCCGTGGCACTGTCGTCATGGAAGGAGAGCAAATCGACCTTGCGGCCCAGCAGCCAGGCCAAGGGCAGCAACAGCAGGACCGCGGGAAATATTTGCCAAACCTCGGGCCAGCCGCGCGCATATGTGCTGCCAACCATCCAGGTCAAGGCGGGCGCAATCGTTAATTTGGCCTGAATCACCAGGATGTTGATCACCCCGGCGCCCGCCGCGGCCACGGCGATACCGACGAGCGTGAGCATAATCGGATTCATCCCCCGGCGCCAGGATACCGCGTAGACAATGACCGAAGCGAGAATGCCGCCCGCCACGGCGCCAACCGGCAGCCAGCTTGCCGAAACATGCGGGAACGCGACCAACAGCAGCATCGCGCCGACACCCGCGCCGCTCGTTACGCCGACGACCTGCGGGTCGCCCAGCGGATTCCGGACCGCGCTTTGCAGCAAGCTGCCGCTGACGGCCAGCGCCATCCCGGCCAATCCGGCGGTCAGCAAGCGAGGCAGGCGCAAATCCAGCAGGATTTGCCGATGCATGTCGTCCCCATGGCCTGTGAAGACGGCCAGCACTTCCGTTAACGAGATCGGCAAGCTGCCGCTCATCAAGCTGCCGACCCAGACGACGACGAGCAGCGCGCTGAAAAGGATGACCCACACGCCATAAGGGACGGCCTTGCGCCAACTGCCCACGCTCATCGAAGAGCCGGCACCGGGGCCGCTCTGCATCTTTTGCGAAACCCGCAAAGCGAGCCAGATGAGCCAGGGCGCGCCGATGATCGCCGTGATTGCCCCGGCCGGCAGCTCGCCGACAATCCCCACAAAAGCGCGGGCGATCGTATCCGAACCGACCAGAATCACCGCGCCCCAAACCGCGCTGACGGGGACCAGCCAGGCATGGCGGGCCATGCCGGACAGGCGCACCAAATGCGGGGCGATCAATCCGATGAAGCCGATCGGCCCCACCACGCTGACGCTGACGCAAGCGATCAGTATCGCCGTCCCCATCGCGAAAGCGCGTGTGCCCGCCACTTTTTGACCCAGCGAGCGCGCCGTGTCCTCGTTGAAGGACAGGAGATCCAAATGGCGGGAAGCCAGGCAGATCAGCGCGATCCCGCCGACCACCCAGGGCCAGGTGAAATAAACTCCGTCCCAATCGTTTTGAATCAGCGAGCCTGAGCCCCAGATGAACAATTTTTGCGCATTTTGCTCATGCAGCAGAAGCAGGGCGCTGGTCAGAGAGGAGAAAACAAACGTGACGATCATTCCCGACAACGCCACCCGAACGGGAGTGCTCTTGCGGCCGCCGGCCATGCCATAGACGGCGGCGGCGGAGCATAAGCCTCCGACGACAGCCAGGGGGAGGGAAAATTGATGCAAAATGGAAGGCCAGATGATCGTGCCGACGACCACGGCCAAATAGGCCCCCGCGTTGACACCCAACGTGGTTTCGGAGGCCAGCGGGTTCCGGGTCACCGTTTGCATCAAAGCTCCGGCAACGGCGAGGGCGGCCCCCGACAAGAGCCCCATCACCGTTCGGGGAAGCCGAACCCCCCGAATCATGTGATGATCGGCGATATCCTGCGGCGATATTACAGCCTGAACCACCGTGCGCACGGCTATATCCGCCAGCCCCTGCGTCAGGCTCAAAAAGACAACAACCAGCAGCGCTACAAGCCCTCCCGCCAGCATCCATAACGGCTTCCAGCCCGCTCCGCCGGAAGCGGATCGGGCTGGATGGATGCGAGAGACGGAGGAAGGAGCGGCCTCCTTTGTGCGACGGCTCATTTCGTCAGCAAATCAGCCGTTTTCCGGGCCATAATCTGCGCGGACAGCGGGCCGCCGTATGGCCACATATCCCCGCCTAACGCATATACCCGGTTTTCTTTCACAAACTGAAGACCGTTCCATACCGGGTTATTCTTCAACTGGTTCTCAATCACGTTGTCGCTTTCCTGAATCATGTGCAGGAAGTTGGCGTTTTGAACTGCGGGCAACGCTTCGACATCGGTCGCGGAAAAGCCGTAAACCTCGAACTGCTTCGATTTAAAAGCGTTCGTCAGCCCGATATGCTCCAAGGTTTTGACGGCCAACGAGTTGTCCGTGGAAATGCGGAACGTGACCGCATTCTGATTGCTGAAGGCCATCGCCAGCGCAAATGGCGTCTTGTCCTTGCCCGACGCAACGATTTTCGCCTTCGCCTCTTCGTAAGTGCGGTCCAGATCGCCGAGAACGGCATCCGCTTCCGCCGTCTTGCCCAACACATCGGCTATCGTTTTAAACGTTTGCACCATTTCTTCATACTGATCGCCTTCCCCTTCACTGGGATACGGGTTGAATACCAGGGTCGGAGCGATTTTATTCAACGCGTCGTACGTAGCTTCCACGCGAAATTTAACGGCAATAATGAGGTCGGGCTTCAACGCCATAATGGACTCCAGATTCGGCTCCTGACGCGTGCCCACATCGACCACCGAAGCGTCCAGTTGCGGCTCGATATTCACGTATTGCTTGTATGCCTGAATATCCGCAAAGCCCACCGGTTGCACGCCGAGCGCAAGCAAATCTTCACCGTAGGTCCATTCCAGAACGACCACCCGCTTCGGGATGCCGGTAATGGGAGCTTCGCCCATCGCATGCTTGAACGTGCGGGTTCCATCGGCCGGCTTGGGGGAATCCGTCGCCGCCGGGCTGTCGGACGGCGTCGCCGTCGGCGCGGCCGCGTTGGACTCGCCGGGATCCGATGCCCCTCCGCATGCGGCAAGCGCAAATACCAGACATAAAATCATGAGTGCTGCGAACGGTTTGAATAAACGCAAAGTGAATACCTCCTGAAGTAGGTCGGCCTTTCCGGTCGACATGATAAGTATGGGGTGAGAACATCGAAAAAATGAAGCCCATTCTCATCGCACCATTGACGATGATAATCGTTCTCAACCAAATTGTCAATGGACAATTTTTACACCGTGCTTTTATCCCCGTTCGGCACACCCGGACACATCGCAATGGACATTCCCGCTTCTTCGTGCTATCCTTTTTTCGTGCTATCCTTTCACATCTTAAGTAGTCATCTCTGTTCAGGAAGTGCTTTGTATTGTCACGCATTCATTTTATAGAGCCGTTGGTCATGCTGGCCACCGTGATACGATGGTTCTTCTTGGCAACCATTACAGGCGGGATCGTCGGAACAGGAACCAGCCTGTTTTTGCATGCCTTATTTTTTTCTTCCGATCAAACCGCACACATCCCATTATGGCTTCAGATGATTTTTTTGCCGCTTGGCGGAATACTGAACGGGCTTATTCTTTACTATGGATACAACACGCTATCGAACGGTGTCAAGGACTCGGTGATTGCCGCGGTTCACACACAGGCCGGCGTTTTGCCGAATAAAACGGTAGCCATTAAGCCGCTTGCCGCCGTCATCACGCTCGCTTCCGGCGGATCCGCCGGAAAAGAAGGCCCCTGTTCGCACATTGGCGGAACGCTCGCCTCCTGGTTCGGGCGGTTGATCCGCTTAAGCCCGGAGTTGCAGCAGCGGATCGTCGCCTGCGGCGTGAGCGCCGGCTTCGCCAGCGTCTTCGGCACGCCGATCGCGGGCGCGATTTATGGCGTCGAAGTGTTGGCCATCGGACGAATCCGCCATGACTTCCTCTTCCCGGCGGTGATCGCGGGAATTTCTTCCTTTGAGATCAGCAAGGTTTGGGGAATCTCCTATACCTATTATCCTATGCACCTGTTTACGGACTTCTCGGAAATTCTGTTTATGAAAATCATCCTGATCGGCCTCATTTGCGGCTTGGTGGCATGGCTTTTCGTGGAACTGATCGAGGAGGCGAGGTTATTTTTCGGTTTCATCAAAGTACGGTTTCATATATGGGCCCCATTGATGCCGCTGTTCGGCGGAATACTGTTATCCATTCTCATCCTGATCGTCCCCACGGATTATTTGGGATTAAGCCTCCCCATCATGGATCGGGCGTTGGGCGGCGAGGAAATGCCTTATTTGGGCTTCCTCTGGAAATCGCTGCTTGTCGCCATCACGCTGGGGTCCGGCTTCTATGGCGGGATCGTCACGCCGCAATTTGTGATCGGCGCGATATCCGGCAATGCCTTCGCCCATCTGTTGGGCGTCGATCCCATGCTGGGCGCGGCGGTCGGATTGACCGCCGTGGTCGCCTCCGCGTCGAACACGCCGATCGCAGCCATTTTCATGGGAATCGAGCTATTCGGGAGTTCATCCGGAATCTACGTGGTCGGCGCTTGCATCACCGCTTATCTTGTCATTGGGCATCGCAGCGTTTACCCGGATCAGCTCGTTGCCTATCCCAAATCGGCGTGGATGCGCTTGATCCCCGGCATCGCCCTGGAGAAGGAGAAGGTGCATATTTCTTACGGTTTATTAAGAAAACTAAGCCGTTTGAAACACCACCCAAAACAAGGGCACGATCACCTCAAACCGCCCAGAAAGCAATAAAGCGGCGGATCGGGAAAAAAGGAACGGTCCCTCCAGCGCCGCTTCAATCAAGCGGTCATCTTTCAAGCAAAAATTCACCCGCTTTGCTTCGCCGGATAGACGCCTGGCCGGTCGAACCGACCAAGCGACCGGCGCAGCGCATCCGCTCAGTTGTTCCTCCCTCTGGCATCGACGGTCACGCGCCCGGCCGAACGGCCGCCGCGCTCTGCCCATAGCGCATCGTTCAGGTTGGGGATGACGCAGCTATGGTTGGGAATGATCTCCAGCGTGTCGCCGATGCGCAGCGTAACCCGGTCGGGATCATAACGCACATAGCCGTGTTCCTCGTTTAATTTTACGATGCGAACCTCGGGCATGCCCACGACCGAACCGAACAAGGCGTCCATCGCCGACAGATCGCTGGTCAATGTTTTGCTGCCCGCGTCGATCGTGGCGTATCCCGGCAGCGGGACGCTGACCACCGTCGCGCGAACGCGCAAAGCGCACTGTTCGGGGCTCATCACGCCCAGCTTGATCGCGTTGCGATCCCCGAATACGTAATTGCCGGCGCGCGACTCGGTGATTCCCCGCAGGCGCTCCGGGTAGAAGGACGCCGGGGTCGAGCCGCCCGACAGCACCGAAATCGAATGCCCCGCTTGCTCGAGCCGCCGCTTGGCGTCCACCAGCAGGGAAGCCTCCCGCTCCGCATGACCGATCGCTTCCTCGCGGCTTTGCGACCCGTAAATTTGCCCCGTATACGACAGGACGCCGACCAGGCGAATGCCGGCAAATCGCGCGATCCGGCCGGCGAACGAAACGATGTCCTCCGGCTGCACCCCGCCTCGGTGCATGCCGGCGTCCAACTCGATCAGCACCTCAACCGGCTTCCCGCTCTGTTCTCCGACCCGCGACAGCCCTTCCGCGACTTCCGCGCTGTCCACCGTCGTCCGGACGCGAATCCGCTCGTGCAGCGCCCGAAACCGGACCCATTTGGATTCGCCGACGACAGGATAAGCAATCAGCACATCGTCGATTCCGCCCTCCGCCATCACTTCCGCTTCGGACAGCTTGGCCGTCGTGATGCCTTGGGCGCCGAGGGCCAACTGCAACCTGGCGATTTCAACCGATTTATGCGTTTTGATATGCGGTCGGTGCGCGATGCCTTGAGCCGACAAACGCGCGATCATCCGGCGTATGTTTTGTTCAACAAGCTCCATGTCTATGAATGCGTACGGCGTAGTTCTGTCCATGATCATTGCCCATCGCCGATTTCGACGATCATTTCGATTTCCACCGGCGTGTCGAAAGGCAGTTCGTTCGCCGAAAGCGCGGAGCGGGCATGCCTTCCCTTCTCCCCGAAAACCTCGACGAGCAAATCGGAAGCGCCGTTGATCACGTAAGGCTTCCAGTAAAACCCTGCGGCCGAATTGACAAACGCCAGCAGATTCACAACCTGCCGAACCCGATCCACGTCGCCAAGAAGGTCCTTCAAAACCGCCAACAGGTTGATCATGGTCGTCCGCGCCGCGTCATAGCCCTGCTCCACCGTCAATTCGGCGCCGATTTTCCCCTGATATTTCAAAACGCCGTCCACGCGGCAGTCATTGCCCGAGGTGAAGAACAAATTTCAGTAATTTTTGGCCGGTACATACGTGTTCACCGGTTTTGCGGCAGTCGGCAGCGCAATGCCGAGCTCCAGCAATCTTTTTTCAATTTGAGACATCCATTTCTCTCCCCTTCTTATCGGTTTGTCAGCCGCAGCGGCCTCCCCGGGCGATCCGCCATCCGGCCGTCCCGATCAAGCGCCACCCGCCCGTTCACGATTACGGTCTTGATCCCTTCGGGAAACGCGGTCGGATGATGATATGTCGCCGCATCCCGAATCGTATGCCTGTCAAAAATCGCGATGTCCGCCGCCATGCCCATCCGAATCCGTCCCCGGTCGCGCAGTCCGATTCGGCGAGCCGGCAGGCCCGTCATTTTGTGAATGGCCTGCTCCAACGAAAGAACCCGCTTCTCCCGCACATACATGCCGAGTACGCGCGGATACGTGCCGTACAGACGGGGATGCGCCCGCTTGCCTCTCACCGGCAGCCCGTCCGTGCCGAACATTTGGATGTCGTACGTCATCACCCGCTCCATCTCCTGCTCATCCTGCAAAAAAGTGATGATCATCACATCGCCTTCCTCCACGAACAGCAGATCCAGCAAAAAATCGACCGGCTCCCGCCCGTGCTCCGCGCTCGCTTCATCGAGAAACCGGCCCTCGTATCGTTTGTTCGCCTCCAACCCTACCGAACAGATCATGATGTTGTCCCAGCCGATCAGCTTCCACATCGTCTCCCAGCTCGAACCGGGTATGCCCTCCACGATATCCTCCCTGATTTTCGATCGGGTCGGGGGATCCTTGATTCTTTCCAGCATGCGTTGAAGTCCCCCTTCCAGCGCCCAGGGAGGAAGCAGCGTGGTCGCCGTCGTGCTGCCCGCCGTATAAGGGTACTGATCGTAGGTGACATCGATCCCCCGCCGGCGCGACTCGGCGATCCGCCGAACGGCCTGCAAAGCCTGGCCTGCATTGGCCGCGCCGATCGCTTTCAGATGGGATATCTCCAGCGGGACTTGGGCGGTCTCGGCCACCCGCAGCATTTCGGAAACGGATTCCAACAGGAAATTCGCTTCATTGCGGATATGGCTGGTCAAAATCCCTCCCGCTTCCGCCACGACCTTGCCCAATTCGACCAACTCCTCGAAGGAAGCATAGGAGCCCGGCGGATAAATCAAGCCCAGCGACAAACCGGCGGAACCGGACGCCATGCTCTCCCGAACCAGCGCTTTCATCCGCGCAAGCTCGTTTTCCGTGGCGGCACGCTGCTCGAAGCCCATCACCGCGATGCGAACCGCGCCGTGCGCCGTCAGCGAAGCGACATTCAAAACGCTCCCGCGCCGCTCCAGCATTTGGAAAAAATCGGCAGCCGATGCGAACCCGAACGCTTCGCCCTGCGGTTCCCCGAACAAACTGTGCGCATATTCGTAAAAAAGGCCGCGGTTCCCGTCCGATACGGGGTACAGCCCGAAGCCGCAATTTCCGATGACGGTTGTGGTTACGCCTTGCCGCACCTTGGCTTCCGTCCGCTCGTCCTCCAACACATACAAATCGTCATGGCTGTGAATATCGATAAAGCCGGGCGCAACCACCCACTCGTCGGCTTCGATGCGCTCCGCTCCGGCTTCGGCGGTAATTTGCCCGACGGAAGCGATGCGTCCGTCTTTGATCCCGACATCCCCGCGAAACAGGGGCGCTCCGCTGCCATCCGCGATCCAGCCGTTCTTGATGATCACGTCAAACATGCACGATCCCTCCGTTTTAAGCTAATCATACCACTTTGTGCCATATTATTTCTATCGCCGATTTGGGAGGTTTCGAAGGAATGGAGAGGGTGCGAAAGAATAGGTTAGAGAACAGGCCGTATCCGCAAGGACATCATATAGTACTACATGACTTGAAGGAGGGAGTTGAACCGCATGTTTTGTCCACAGTGCCCCACTCAAACCGTCGTCGATCCGCCCATCCCCGTGTATGAAAACTATTTTCACCCTCAAATCGTGCAGGTCATTCATCAGGTTGAAGTCATCCGACAGCATCACTGTGTCCCCGTCCCGCAGCATATTTACAGTGTTACGGCT
>CAYYCV010000105.1:10063-16508 GCA_964470405.1 uncultured Caryophanales bacterium | reverse complement strand
CTGGTCCTGGTTGATCCCGGTGGCGATCAGCACGCCGCGTGAACGGACCCGGCCGCGTTCGTGCACCTTCACGTACAGCGCAGCGCATCCGCCAAGAGGAACGGATACGCCTTCCCATGCAGCGGACGCATGGCCCATTCCATCACGGCGGGGTCCCGTTGCTTGCATAGATCATTCACCGTCGGCTGGGGACTCCTTTTTACACGGTTATATGGACTCAACCCCGATCCGCCGCTTTTTGTATGAAAAATCGCGCAACATGGCTTCCAGCCGCATGCAACCAAGGCCTCTTGTATATTTTATCATACAAACGGGCCTTCGCCGCGTATCCTGCAAGCGCGATGCATCAACGAACACACACTCGGCTTGGGGACCGCGCCGACCGCCGACGCGCCGCTGAACCTCGCTTGATCGCGGAAATCCCGTCCGGCCGCCTGTCTTCCGGTGATCCGCTTTTCCGGCACGCTTTTTTCTCATCGACACCGCCATCGCCATACCTATTTGTTCTATTGATCTCAAATGATAGGTGCAAAAGGCGGCTTTATTTTTTATAATGGTCTCAAGCCATAAAAACCGCAGGAAAGCAGGTAAGCCTGCCAAAAGAAAAAAAATCCCTTCTGCGCAAAGGATCAAACGTCCACGCAAGGGATTGAAAGGGTTCCTGAAAACAAAGCGGGTGATGGGAATCGAACCCACGCTATCAGCTTGGAAGGCTGAAGTTCTACCATTGAACTACACCCGCGCGATCTGGAACAATTTTGAAAATGAAATCATCCGGAGCCGCTTGAAAACGACTTGATCCATCTGAAGCCATTTGAAAAAGTGATGGTCGGGACGACACGATTTGAACATGCGACCCCCTGGTCCCAAACCAGGTGCTCTACCAAGCTGAGCTACGTCCCGTCGAATCCGCTTTTTAACGGCAAAACATAATATATCACGTTCTTTTTTAAATTGCAAACATTTTAATGCGGACAAACTCGGTTGAAAATCCGGCAAAAAACAGGCAAACTTGCCCGAAAAGCCGGACAAAAGGCGGGCAAGCTTTCATTAAAGTTTGCATTATCCAGCTAAAATAGTTATTGTTGAAGTGTATATTATGGCAAGGTCAGGTGAAGCTCCATTGAAGAAAAAAAGAGTTCTCCTTTTATCGGAAGGGTTCGGAGCGGGACATACCCAGGCGGCTCACGCATTGGCCGTCAACCTCCGCCAGCATTCACCCAAAATTCAAACCAGGGTCATGGAACTGGGAGCATTCCTTCACCCCACCCTGACGCCATGGATTTTGACCGCCTATCGCAAAACCGTGCTGGCTCAACCAAGACTGGTCGGAATGATGTACCGTTCGCAGTATAACAAATCGTTGAACCGGTTAGCTCAACTCGCCCTGCATCGCATATTTTACACCCAGACCGCCGATGTCCTTAAACAATTGAAACCGGATACCGTCGTCTGCACGCACCCGATCCCGAATGCCGTAGTATCCCGTTTGAAGCGGCTCGGCCTGAAAATTCCTTTATGCACCCTGATTACCGATTACGATGCCCACGGCACCTGGATTTATCCCGAAGTCAACAAATATTTGGTCTCCACCCCGGAAGTCAAGCAAAAACTGCTGCAGCGGGACGTCCCGGAGGAAAAAATCGAAATTACCGGGATTCCGATTCACCCTAATTTCTGGGAACAGCACGACAAGGAGGAGATCCGCCGGAAATTCAACCTCCACAATATGCCCACCGTCCTGGTCATGGGCGGCGGTTGGGGCATGATCAAGAACGAAGAATGGTTCGACGTCATGGTGGAATGGCGCGATCGAATCCAATTGATTTTCTGCCTCGGCAGCAACGAGAAAACGAAAGCCAGGCTGTCGGAAAACGAAAAATTCACGCATCCGAATGTGCATTTGCTGGGATTTACCAAGGAAATCGACAAGCTCATGGAGGTTTCCGACCTGCTGATTACCAAGCCCGGCGGCATGACCTGCACGGAAGCGATGGCCAAAGGCATTCCCATGCTGTTCTACAACCCGATCCCCGGGCAGGAGGAAGAAAACAGCCAATACTTCACCCGCCAGGGATACGGACGCCCGATCGAAACCACCGAGGATATCCATTACTGGTTCAGGCTGATGCTGGATCAATACGATACGCTGGTCAAACGCCGAACGATGTTCGCGGAAACCACCGCGGATTACAACCCGTTCAACTGCTCGCAAGCGATACTGCAATTTTTGAATTAGATCGGAGCCTACTCCCCCGGATAGGCTCCATTATATTGGGTCCGGCCCCTGGTTCGGATCCGGTTCTTGGTTCGGTCCCGATCCCTGGCTCGGTTCCAATTCCGGCTCCGCAGCGCCGACGCTCCGGCCTCCCGCAACGACTTCGCACCGATAAATGTTCATCCCCATGCTGACGAACTTCGCTTCATATTCGGTCATCACTTGATCTTCCCGTACCCCGTCTCCATGGAGGTTCAAAGAGATGTTTTTCATGGGCAGCCCCATGCCGGCAAACACATTGAGAGAATATTCAAACAGGCGGATCGAATCGGTCTTCAAGTGAATTTCTCCCCCCGCCTTTAATGCCTTCATGTATTTTCGGATAAAATCGGGATGCGTGAGACGCCGCCGCACGTGCCTTTTTTTGGGCCAGGGATCGCTGAAATTCAAATAGATCCGCTCAATTTCCGCATCCGCGAAAACCGCGTCGATCAACTCCACATTGCAGCGCACCAACGCCAAATTGCCCAGCCGGGCAGAATCGTCGGATTCCCTTGCCTTGCATGCTTTGACGCTGGCTCTGCGCACCAGCTCATCGTACTTGTCCACGCCGATAAAGTTGCTTCCCGGATGCCGTGCGCTCATTTCGCCGATGAACTTGCCTTTGCCCATGCCAAGCTCGACATGAATCGGCCGGTCGTTTCCGAAGAAATCCGCCCACTTCCCCCGCAGCGGCTCGGGATCCAGCACGACCAGCTCCGGCTGCTCCTCCAGCGCTTCTCTTACGCCTATTCTTCCCCTTAATCTCATGAAATCCTCCAGCGCCTGTTAAAATTGAAATTCAAACTATATTTTGCCCAAATTCAACGCTGTTGTAAAGCAAAACGGCCTACGCCTCCCCCAGCCGGTCCACAATCGCCTCACCGATGCGGAGCGACGCGGTGGCCGCGGGCGACGGTGCGTTGCCGACATGGAGGCTGCTGCGGCCGGAGATCAAATAAAAGTCGTCGACCAGCCGTCCATCCGGCTGCAGCGCCTGTGCGCGCACCCCTGCGGGAGCGGGCGTCAGATCCTCCTCCCCGATATCCGGGATCAGCCGCCGAAGGCTTTTGACGAATGCGGCCTTGCTCCAGGAACGGATCATTTCTTCCATCCCCGCTTTCCAGTATTTCGCCGCCAGCTTCCAGAATCCGGGGTAGGTCAAGACGTCCGCGGCGTCCCGCAAGGAGAAGTCGGTTTTGCGATAGCCCTCCCTTTTCAGGCAA
Source organism: uncultured Caryophanales bacterium (assembly GCA_964470405.1). Lineage (GTDB taxonomy): Bacteria > Bacillota > Bacilli > Paenibacillales > CAYYCV01 > CAYYCV01. Next base: position 13,025 of record CAYYCV010000105.1, on the reverse strand, counting down.
AGCACGGCGTTGGGACCCGCTTCCACGCCGCCGCCGATCATGCGGGTGAAATGCACGCCCAGAAAAGGAAACGCCGGGTCGGGAACGGGATAAATCAAATTTTTGACCAAATGCCGGCTTTCCGGCTTCAATTCAAAATATTCCCCGCGAAACGGCACGATCTTCACGCCCGTCCGCATGCCGCCGGCCCGGGCGACGCGATCGCTGTGCAAACCGGCGCAGTTGACGACAAAGCGGGTGTGGAACGTGCCGTTGTCCGTTTCCAGCACCGCTTCCCCCTCGTTTTCGCGGATGGCGCGCACGCGGGTTTGCAGCTTCAATTCCGCTCCCCGCTCCTGCAAAATCGACACGAACGTCCGGCAAACCTGCTTGTAATCCACGATCCCCGTGGACGGAACCCGAATCGCCTTGATGCCGTTGACGTGCGGCTCGATTTCCCTCAATTCTTCCCGGCCGATCAAGGCCACATCCAAACCGTTGGCCAGCCCTCGCCGGTACAACTCCTCCAGCCGGGGCAATTCCTGCTCGTGCGTGGCCACGATCACTTTGCCGCAAATCTCGTAATCGATCCCGTGCTCGCGGCAAAATTCCACCATCGCCAAATTTCCTTGCCTGGCGTACTCCGCCTTCAGGCTGCCCGGCTTGTAATAAATCCCCGAATGAATGACCCCGCTGTTGTGGCCGGTCTGATGCGAAGCCCAGCTCTTCTCCTTCTCCAGCAGCAAAATCCGCGCGCGCGGGCGGCGCAGGCAGATATGATAAGCGGTCGAAAGCCCCACGATCCCGCCGCCGACAATCGTATAATCGAACATCGTCGCCATCTCCTCCCCCTGTTTTGTCAGTGTAACTCAGCGCGGAAATTACCGCAATCGCCGCATCGCCATTTCGCCATTTTCGCGTTCGCCTGCTATAATGGGAGAAGCTTCAAAATCAGGCGACAAGGCGGCGCAAAAATGGGATACGCGCCGGAACGCGAACCGCGATCGGAAACGTATCTCCCATCGCGAATCCGCCTTGTTCACCGTCATGTCGACAAAGGGGTTTGCCAAAATGGAATCAGGGGACAAACGCTTTCACACCTGGAACGCGGAAATGAAACGGCAGTTTGGCGGCAAGGTGTTCAAGGTCATGCTGGACGCCGGCTTCACCTGCCCCAATCGGGACGGGACCATCGCCATCGGCGGCTGCACCTTTTGCAGCGCCAGAGGCTCCGGGGATTTCGCCGGGAGCCGGCGCGACGACCTGGTAACTCAGTTTATTCAAGTGCGCGACCGGCAGCACAAAAAATGGCCGTCCGCCCGCTATATCGGCTATTTTCAGGCCTATACCAACACGTACGCGCCGGTGGAACGGCTGAGGGAATATTACGAAATCATTTTGCGGCAGCCCGGCGTCGTCGGGTTGTCCATCGCCACGCGGCCGGACTGCCTGCCGGACGACGTGGTGGAGTATTTGGCCGAATTGAACGAACGGACGTACCTCTGGGTCGAGCTGGGATTGCAGACGGTCCACGAACAAACCTCGAAGCTGATCAACCGGGCCCATGACACGGCTTGCTTCATCGAGGCGGTGGAAAAGCTGCGCAAGCATCGCATCCGCGTTTGCGCGCATATCATTTACGGGCTGCCGCAGGAGACGCGCGAAATGATGATCGAAACCGGAAAAGCCGTTGCCCGCATGGACGTGCAAGGAATCAAGGTCCACCTGCTGCACCTGATGAGAAAAACGCCGATGGTCAAACAGTACGAAGCCGGGCTTTTGCGCTTTCTGGAAAAGGAGGAGTACGTCCGCCTGGTGGTTGACACGCTGGAGCTGCTGCCGCCGGAAATGGTCGTACACCGTCTTACCGGCGACGCTCCGAGGGACCTTCTGATCGGCCCGACCTGGAGCTTGAAGAAATGGGAAGTGCTCAACGCCATCGACGACGAGCTGAAAAACCGCGATACGTGGCAAGGGAAGCTGTGGGACGGCAGGGACAGCAGAAACAGCAAAGACAGTAAAGACAGCAAAGACAGCAGAGACAGCAGGGGCGGCAGCGACGGCGCTGAAACGCATGAAGCGCCCCCCTTTCCCAGCCCCACGATCATCGGTTGATCGTCGCAGGGACAGCGGACGGAAAGCGAGGGACTACACCTATGCAGTTTGAATCGGTTTTGACTTTTGCGCACCGCCTGATTCGGGAGCGCGTTCACCCCGGCGACATCGCGATCGACGCCACGGTCGGCACCGGCCGCGATACGCTGCTGTTGGCCCGGCAAGTCGGCGAGCGGGGAAGCGTCTACGGCTTCGACATCCAGCCGCAGGCGCTGGCGGCCGCGCGAGAGCGCTTGATGTCGGAGGGCATACCCGACGGAAACATTCGGTTGTTTCCGTACAATCACGCTTCCATGCTGGAGGTGCTGCCCGGCGAGACGCGCGGTCAAATCGCCGCCGTCGCTTTCAATTTGGGCTACCTCCCAGGCGGCGACCGCGAACGAATCACGACGCCGGAATTTACCATCCAGGCGCTGGAAGCTTCCATTCGCCTGCTGCGCAACGGCGGCGTGATCACGGTGGTCGCCTACACCGGCCATCCGGGCGGGCAGGAGGAAGCGGACGCCGTGTGCGAATGGGCCGGGCGGCTGCCGCAGGAGCGATACCAGGCGCTGCAATATCGCTTCACGAACCAAAGGAACCATCCGCCCTTCCTGCTCGCGATTGAAAAAATATCCGGGTAGCGCGGGTCGGGTTAAAAATACGGACCAAAAACACGAATCAAAAATGCGGACTTCATTCAACATTATCATTCAACAGGAAGTGGGAAGAAGATGAAACCATATCCACTGCAATTTCAGCCCGTGACGAAGGAGCGGGTTTGGGGCGGCCGCGCGCTGGAGCGCTTCGGCCTCAAGCTGCCGGAAGGGCGGATTGGCGAAGGCTGGATGATCGGAGATCATCCGCACGGGACGACGAAGGTGATCTA
>CAYYCV010000105.1:0-10053 GCA_964470405.1 uncultured Caryophanales bacterium | reverse complement strand
GGAATGGAGCGGGCGGGGCCTGGACGACATTCGCCGGGAATACGGGCGGGAGGTGTTCGGCAAGCGGGGCTTTTCGCAAAAGAACGGGCGTTTTCCGCTGCTGCTGAAGCTGCTCGATTGCCAGGACGACCTGTCCGTGCAGGTGCACCCCGACGACGACTACAAGCATTTGGCCGAGGGCGAGCCGGGAAAGACGGAAATGTGGTACGTGCTGGACGCCAAACCGGGCGCTCAAATCATCTATGGCTTGAACGAAGGCGTCACGCGCGAGGCGTTGGCCGAGGCGATCCGCGAGGATCGGATCATGGCCTGCCTGCGCACCGTGCCCGTGACGGCCGGAGACGCCTTCTACATTCCGGCGGGAACCGTCCACGCCCTGATGTCGGGCGTGCTGGTCGCGGAGATACAGCAAAATTCCGATACCACCTACCGGTTGTACGATTACAACCGCCCGGGATTGGACGGCAAACCGCGGGAATTGCACATCGAGGACGCGCTGAACGTCATTCGCTACCGCGACGCCGGCGCGTTTCGGACCCAAACGGAGGCGGGCCTCCCCAACCGCTGGCAAGCCTTGGTCGATTCCCCCTTCTTCACTACGGAGAAGGCCGACGTGGACGGGGAATGGCCCCAGCAGGCGGCCATGGAAAGCTTCACGCTGCTGATTTGCTGCGCAGGCGAAGGGGAATTGCACTGGCCGGACGGCGTCCTCCCGTACCGAACGGGAGACTGCTTCCTGCTGCCGGCCAATCTGGCCGCTTATACCTTGCGGGGACATGCCACCGTGCTGCGCAGCTACATGGGGCGCGGCAACGCGTGAGCCCCGCCGCGCGGAGCCCGGTCCCCGGATTCCAGCGAAGCGGCAAACCATTCCGGCGGACGCTCCGTGTCCCAATGGTAATAGACGACAAGCAAGGAAGGGCTGGAGGCGTCCATCTCCCCTTCCGCCGCATACCGGTGCAGATCGAACGGCAAACGCTCGATCTGCGCATGCTTGTGCAGCGTCTTTTCGTCGGCCCGCAATGCGGCGAATGACGCTCCGGCCCGTTCGGGATGCTTGGCCAGCTCGCGAATGCGACGGCCGTATTCCGCTTTCTCCATAGTGAACGGCCACCAAATTTTGCGCGGCTTATGCTTGTGATTCAAAAAGTAGTCCAATTTCATCAAGCCTTCCACGATCGGAAGGCCGGCGGTCGATCTGGATTCGAGAAACGCGCGGAGCCGCAGGAACAAATCTTCCAGTTGATGCCCGATCCGCTGCCAGCCCCGCTCCTCCCAGTAGTTCCCAAACTCCTGGAAAAAGTCGAAGGCGGAATCGAATTCATGGCGGATCAGGTAGCGCAGCGTATAATCCATGCGATGGGCGTTCCAATATTTCTCAAGCACATCCTCCACCCGCTTGATCCGCACAATATCGGAAAACGGCATGACCGCGTTGCCCAACACTTCGTACGGGGCGCGATCCATGTACACGTATCCGTACCGCGCGGCATCCAGGCGCAATCCGGTCCCCCGAAGCATTTTCAAAAAGCCGAGCTGCAATTCCTCCGGCTCCAGCGCGAACACGTCGTTGAACGTTTTGCGGAAGGAGGTGTAGTCTTCCTCCGGCAGCCCGGCAATCAGATCCAGGTGCTGGGCGATCCCGCCGCTTTGGCGAATTTTGTGCACCGTTCTCGACAATTTGGCGAAATTCTGCCTTCTTTTGATCAGCTCATTGGTCGTATCGTTGGTCGACTGCACCCCGATTTCAAAGCGGAAAATGCCCGGCGGCGCATGCTCCGACAAATAATCCAGCACCTCGGGCCGCATGATATCGGCGGTGATTTCAAATTGAAAAACGCATTGCTCGTGATGCTCAATTAAAAATTCAAACACTTCCATGGCATAATCGCGCTTGATATTGAACGTCCGATCGACGAACTTGACCAATCGGGCCCCCGACCGGATCAAATAAAGCAAGTCCTGCTTGGTCCGTTCCATATCGAAATAGCGAACGCCAACCTCGATGCTGGAAAGGCAAAACTGGCAACTGAACGGGCAGCCCCGGCTCGTCTCGAAATACACCACCCGGTTGGCCAGGGCGGGCAAATCCTCGGCGAAGCGGTGCGGGGTCGGAATATCGTTCAGCTCCAGCTTGGGGCCGCGCGGATGCAGCACGATGTCCCCCCGGCTGCGGAAGGCGATGCCCGGCACGAGGGAGTAGTCCTCCTTGCCTTCGATTTGCTCCAGCAGTTGGCGAAAGCTGGCCTCCCCCTCGCCCATCACAATGAAATCGACCTCGGGCAGGCGCTCCATCCATTCCTTCGTGTCGTACGATACTTCCGGCCCGCCCAGCACGATGCGCAGCGCGGGTTGAATTTTTTTCAACATGCGGATAATTTGAACGGTTTCTTCGATGTTCCAAATATAGCAGGAAAATCCGACAACCTGCGGATCGCGCTGATACAGATCGGAGACGATCTGAAGCGCGGGGTCCTTGATCGTATACTCCGCCAGTTCGATCGGAAATGCCTCCTGGCAGTAGGCCTTCAAATAGCGTATAGCCAGGCAGGTGTGAATATATTTCGCATTTAAAGTCGCCAGCACAACCTTCATTCTTCGTTCCCTCATTTTTTCCTTCGTATCGGTTCCTGTCGTATCGGTTCCTATTTTACACCGAAACCCCGCGCAACTCAAAAAAGCCCGCTTCGGGCGGGCGAATCTCGGGCAACCTTTCCGGCGTTATTGCTGCACGGCCTCGCAGGCCTCGATGATCGACGCGGCGGCGGAATGCGCGACCAGCGCAGCCGTTGCTTCCCGCTGCCCCAGCCAGAGGTTGGCTTGCGATATCATCTGCTGCTCCACCTGCGCTTTCCTATGTACGAGGAGGCCGACTTCACCCTCGGTCGAACGAATGATTTTTTTTAAACGGCGGTGTTCCTCCATCCATTTGGCAAGCTGGTACAGGATCATAGCTCCCTACTCCCCTTTTCAAGTTGTTCCTGCGTCTATTGTAACGCCGGAATATTAAGGCAAGATGAGCTTAGTATTAGTAATTGGTTAATTGTTCATTACAATCATATTACGCTAATTTTTTTCCGGCAGGCTGACATCCAGCGCCCTGGGGCCGGAAGGCGCCTCGCTGCCGCCCTTGGGCTCGATGCTGACGGAGATATGGCGCAACGCGCCGATCGGATTGCCTTTCAGGTACAGATGGGCCCGCCCGTAATCCCAAAGCAGCAGTCCTCCGTTGATTTGCCGGTTTTCGGCGGTCAGCCACGCCTGATAATCCTGCCATTCGGACGGCTTTAATCCATCGACCAGCATCAGCATTTCATTGGAAGCGTCATTCACCCATATATATCCCTTCACCGCGGACGGCGCATTGGCGGCCACCGTATAATGATGCGTTTCGGGCTGCACCAGGAACGCCATGCGCGTCATCAGCTCGCTCTGCTTGGCCAGCGCCTCCCCGTCGCTCGGCACGCCGGAAAAGGCGACGGTGCCGCCCGTTTGATGAAACGAGGCCAGCGTAAACAAAACGAGGCCGGCGAAGGCGGCGGCGGAAACCGCGGCCAGAACCGTTTTGCGGCGGCGACGGAAGGCGGACCGCAGCCGATGGCGCAAAAAGGATATTTTCATATTGGCTTTCAATCGGGAAGAAGGGGCAACGAGCCGGACCGCCCGGTTTTCCAACAGTCCGATCCACTGATCAAATAATTCTTCGCAGCGCGGGCAAGTTTGGCGATGCTGTTGAAACAGAAGCTGAATATCGGCCGATTTCCGGCCCAGCGCAACGTCGACGATTTCCTGTTCCGTCCAATCGCAAACGCGCTCCGTCATTTTTTTCGGACCCCCTCGTACGTCCGCAGCCAGCCCATCTGATTGAACTGCTTTCTGACATTGCAGATGCCGTAACGGATCAAGGACTTGATCGTGCCCAGCGGGCGATCCAATCTCCGCGACAGTTCCTGCTGCGTATACGAATCGAAATACATCCCCGTCAAAGCTTCCCTTTGCGGGGAAGGAATGCGCTCCAACGCCTCGCGGAGATGGCGGCGCTCCATCCTTCGCAGCACCGTCTCCTCGGTGGACAGCAGCCCGGCGTCCGAAGCCGCCAGCCTTTGCCCGTCGTCCAGCACCACGCGCCGTTGCTTCCGCAATCGATCCAGGCAGCGGCTTCGCGTTTTGACAGCCAGCCAGGATTCGATGCTGCCGCGCGACGGATCGAACTGATACGGCTTCTTCATCACTTCAACGAACACGTCGTGACAAAGGTCCTCCGCTTCCATCCGATCCCCCAGCATATTCAAGGCGATGCGGTATACCCACTTGGCATGTTCCTCATAAAATCGCTCGAACGCCGCCGTCGAGCCCCTGTTCAATTCCGCCAACATCATGATGGCCTCTTCTTTTACCGCCACTCGCGTTCACCTCGGGTTCGTATGTCACATCCTACTATTATCACGTTTCCGGCGTAAAATGAACGGGTTTCGGGCATTTTTTATCCGATATTAAGCAAATTTTTATCGTATTTTAATATAGCTTTTTTAAAAGTGTGGTGAAAAACGGGCGGCTCCAAGATGGGGCATGGGTTTCCGATCGCAGTTGCCCACAGATTTCCCGATTTTCGAGCTATATATAGGGAGAAATCCGCGGGCAAAGGCGACCACTGGCGTTTCTCCAACCCATGCCCCATCCCTACGCCGCTTTTTTTCACCACACTTTTAAATCCAAACGGCCCGGTTGCGCGTAGTAAGGAAAAAAGAAAATATCATTGGGAGGTTTTAAGAAATGAAAATGGGGAAGATCGCTTTCAGTCTTCTGCTTACACTTTTGATGGGATCGGGCATGTTCAGCGTGCCGACCACGCATGCGGCCGACGCGGTCACTTTGTACACGACGTATACGAACATCTCGGTGGCCCCGGGGGAATCGGTCAATTATTCGATTGATGTGATCAACAACACCTCCGAAGTCCAGGATGTCCAACTGTCGGTGGAAAACGGCAACAAGGGCTGGGATACGCAACTGACGTCCGGCGGCTGGACCATCCATCAAATCTCGGTCAAACCCAACGACAGCCGCTCCGTCTCGCTCGACGTCAACGTGCCGCTGGAAGTCAACAAAGGGGATTACAAGCTTTACGTGAACACCAATGGAGAGAGAAAGCTCGAGTTGTCCATCAACGTATCCGAACAGGGCACCTACAAAACGGAACTGACCACCGACCAGCCCAATATGGAAGGCCATTCCGACGCTTCCTTCAATTTTAGCACCACCTTGAAAAACCGCACCGCCGACAAGCAAAATTACGCCTTGACTTACGACGCCCCGAGAGGCTGGGATGTGCAGTTCAACGCCGGCGGCAAAAGCGTCACCTCCGTCAGCGTCGACGCCAATTCGTCCAGCAGCGTCAACGTCACGATTCAGCCCCCGCAAAAGGTGGCCGCCGGAACGTACAAAATACCGGTGAAAGCCGCGGCCGGCTCCACTTCGGCGGAAACCCAATTCGAGGTCGTGATCACCGGAACGTACGGAATCAGCCTCAGCACGCCAAACGGGCTGTTGAGCGCCGATATTACCGCAGGCAAGGAGAAAAACGTCGAGCTTCAGGTCACCAACAACGGCTCCGTCGATCTGAAGGACATCAACTTGTCCGCCTCCGCGCCGGTCAATTGGGAAGTATCGTTCGATCCGAAAAAAATCGAGAAGCTGGAACCCGGCAAATCCCAAACGGTAACGGCCACCATCAAGGCGGACAGCAAGGCGATCAGCGGCGATTACGTCACCAGCATGACGGCCGGCACGCCGGAAGCGTCCTCCGACGCCCAGTTCAGAATCTCCGTGAAAACCTCGATGCTGTGGGGCTGGATCGGCATTTTGATCATCCTCGCGGTCGTCGTTCTGATCTACTATTTATTCCGCACCTATGGGAGGAGGTAACCGTGACTGAAGCCATCATTCAATTGGCGGGACTGACTAAAATCTACGGCGAGCAGACCGCGGTCGATCATCTGACGCTCAACATCAACAAAGGCGAAATATTCGGTTTGCTCGGCCCCAACGGCGCGGGCAAATCGACCACGATCCTGATGATTCTCGGGTTGAGCGAACCGGCTTCGGGGGCGGTCCGCGTCTGCGGGTACGATTCCACCCGGGAACCGATCCTCGTCAAGAGAAAAGTCGGCTATTTGCCGGACGATATCGGCTTTTACGAGGAATTGACCGGATTGCAAAATTTGCTCTATACCGCCCGGCTCAACAGCATTGAGGATCGGGAAGCGATCAGGCGGGCGGAGGAGCTGCTGACCCGCGTCGGGCTGGCCGATGCGGCCGAGAAAAAGGTCGGCGCGTATTCCAGAGGAATGAGACAGCGCCTCGGACTGGCCGATGTGCTGATCAAGCAGCCGGAGGTCATCATCCTCGACGAGCCTACGCTGGGCATCGACCCGGAAGGCGTGCGGGAGCTGCTCGCATTAATCCAGAAATTAAGCCGCGACGAAGGCATTACCGTTCTGCTGTCCTCGCATCACCTGCATCAGGTGCAGCAAATATGCGATCGCGTCGGGTTGTTCGTCAAAGGGAAGCTGCTGGCCGAGGGGGATGTCGCCACCCTCTCCGGGCAATTGTTCGCCAACGAACTGATCTCGATTGAAGTGGGAATCCCCTCGCTGGCGGAAATTCCCGATACCCTGCTGGATCAATGGCGGGCCATCCCGGGAGTGGAGACCATGGAGGAAGCGGACGGGCGGCTGCTGTTCCAGTGTTCCAGAGACATGACGGCCGAATTGTCGCGGGCGATCATCGACGCCGACTATACTTTAAGCCATTTGGTGAAAAAAGAATACGGGCTGGATGAAATTTATCATCGCTACTTCGAAGGGGGTGAGACGGATGGCAAGCATCGCAAAAGCATTCAAGCGGGATAAGCGGGAAACCTCGCGGACGGCCCATCCTTTCTGGGTGATCGTGCACAAAGAAACCGCCGACTTTCTTCAAAGCTGGCGGTACATCATCCTCGTCGTCGTGCTTGCGCTGACCTGCGTCAGCTCGCTGTACGCCGCCGTGTCCACGATACGCGACGCCGTCGCCTCGTCCGGCGACCAGATGGGCAACGCCTTCGTATTTCTCAAGCTGTTCACGCTGTCGGACAAAAGCGGCGCGCTGTGGCCGTTCATCACCTTCGTCAGCTTCATCGGGCCGCTGATCGGGATCGCGCTCGGTTTCGACGCGGTCAATTCGGAGCGCAACAAAGGCACGCTCAGCCGCATCATGTCCCAGCCGATCCATCGGGACTATATCATCAACGCCAAATTCGTCGCCGCCCTGATCGTGATCGGCGCGCTGTTTCTGGCGTTGGGCTTCATGGTCATGGGGATCGGTTTGATCACGATCGGCATTCCGCCGTCGGCGGAGGAATTTTTGCGCATGCTCTTTTTCCTGATTCTCAGCATCTTCTACGTGGCGTTTTGGCTCAACCTTTCGATTTTGTTCTCGGTGCGCTTCAAGCACCCGGCCACTTCCGTGCTGTCGTGCATCGCCATCTGGCTCGTGTTCAGCATCTTCTATCCGATGATTCTGAATCTGCTGGGCAACGCGCTCGCGCCGCCGCAGACGGCCAGCGTCGAAAGCCAGCTCGGGTTCCAGAACTTCATGCTCTTCCTGACGCGGCTGTCGCCGAACGAGCTGTTCAGCGAAGCCACGACCACGCTGCTGATGCCGTCGGTGCGGACCATGGGGCCGATCACGATGGACCAACTGGTCGGGGCCATCCAAAGCCCGCTGCCGCTCGGTCAAAGCGTCCTGCTCGTCTGGCCGCAGTTGACCGCGCTGATCGCCGCGACCATGATTTGCTTCGCCATTTCCTACGTCATGTTCATGCGTCAGGAAATTCGTTCGAGATAATAGGCCGCGCCGTGAAGGAATGACCGGGCGGGGAGGGCGGTCGCGAAAGAGCGGGCGGCGGACGCGCTGCGAAAGAACCCCCGGCGGAGGGTGCGTCGTGAAGGGAAGCCGGATGGAGGGCGCAACGCCAAAAAGCGGACGGACGGCGGGCGCGCCCCGAAGGAGTAGTCCGAGAGACGCGCTGCGAAAGAGCCCCCGATGGACGCGCGAGCCACCGGCGGGAGACGCGTCGCGAAAGAGCCATCGGCGGGGACGCGTCGCGAAAGAGCGGACGGCGGACGCGCTGCGAAAGAACCGACGGGCAAGGAGGCGCGCACCCTTGCCGGACGCGGCATGAGGAAAAAGCGGGCCTGTAACAGGCTCGCTTTTTTCAATTGGCGGCAAAGGCCGCTTCGAGGGCCGGAGACCGGCCCGCTGGGCGCGGGAGCATGCCACCGGCTGCGGGGATGCAGGCTGCCGGTGCGAGCCGTCAGGCGCATGCGGCCGAACGCGGGCTGCCGGATGCGGCCACCGCATCGGACGCGGGCCGGGCTGCTGGCTTGACCAAGCCGGCGTCTTCCTCCGGCCGCGCCAGCGCCTTCCGCCGATTGCCTTGTCGGCTACGCCGCGCTATCCCTGCCCGATTTCTTCCAGAAGCTCCGCCAGGCGATCCCACGTTTCGGCGATCCCCTGGATCAAGCCCATGTCCAGCACGGATTTGATATCATTCGCCGTCGGATACTGCGTGCGGCTAATGAGCTTCGTTCTGCCGCCCAGGTCCACGAAGATCATCTCGATCAGCGCTTCCGGCATTCCTTCCACCGCATTGCCTTCCGCATCCGCAAAATAATCGACGTAGACAATCCGCTCCGGCTCGACGATTTCACGATAGACGGCTTTGCCCCATGACTCCATCTGCCCATCGGGCGAACGCATGCAATAGTGCCAAACGCCGCCGGGGCGAAAGTCCATATTGCAAACGGGCAACGTCCAGCCTTTCGGGCCCCACCAGCGCGTCAAGTGTCCAGCCTCTGAAAAAGCCTTGAACACAAGCGAGCGCGGCGCATCGAAAACGCGTTCCAGAACGAGGGTCCGATCCTCCACGATTGGGGTCATGCGATTTGATTCATCCTCTTTGACCATCCTTATTTCCCCCTATTCTCAGCAATCCGGGCGCCTTCCCCTTCCTTGCAATTCGCGCAAATACTCATCCAAACGATCGAATCGCCCGTCCCAGATGCGGCGGTAAGACTCCAGCCAGACGTCCATCTCCTGAAACGGCTCGGGCCGCAGCTTGTAAATTCGCCGATTGGCGACCGGGCGCACCTCGACCAACCCGGCATCGTTCAACACGTGAAGATGCTTGGAAGTTTGCGGCTGGTTCAATCCGAGCCGATCGGCAATTTCCCCTACGGACAAAGGACCTTCGCGCAAAAGTTCGACAATATCCAGGCGATTGGGCTCGGCCAGCGTACCAAAAGTCGTTGCATTCATAACTTGAACCCACTCCGTACAAATCAATTTTCAATGGCGGCGAACCACAGCAAGTTTTAAACGTCTTGCTTTCGCAACTCCCGCAAAAGGCCGGCCAGATTGGCAAACGTCTCGCTCATTCCCTCGATCATGCCCATATCCAGCGTGGTTCTCAGATCATCGGCGGATGCAAACTGATAATAAACGACGAGCTTCGTCCCGCCGTCACACTCTATGAACGTCATCGTTCCCAACTGCTCCGGAATCACATCGAGCGGGTTCGCATTTTCATCGGCAAAAACGGAAGTGTAGACGAGCCGCTCCGGCCGGATCACTTCACGGTAGACGCTTTTGACCCAATGCTCCTCGCCCTCGGGCGAACGCATACAATAGTGCCAGATGCCGCCGGGGCGCAAATCGATTTTGCAAACCGGGATCGTGTAGCCATTCGGCGCCCACCAGCGCGCCACATGCTCGGGCCGTGTAAACGCATCGAATACCAATTCGCGCGGCGCGTCAAAGAGACGCTCCAAGGTAAAATGCCGCTCTCCCACAGAGGGCGTGATGCGACCGGCGAAACCATTTTCCTCCACTTTTATCCTGCCTCCCATCCTTTTTTCAACATGCTTTTTTTCGACATATTAAAATTTATAAGTTTTCTTGAAAGCCAGACCCTTGTTCAACCCTGCCCACCACGGGATCGCCCCCTTGCTC
>CAYYCV010000104.1:0-16620 GCA_964470405.1 uncultured Caryophanales bacterium | reverse complement strand
ACGACGACACCCTCGTGGTCAAGGCCGCGGCGCCCTCCGGCGGAGCGCCGGGCCGGGCACGGGCAGAGCGGGAACGTGGCGCAGCAGGGTGCCCGGCTCGGCCTGACGGCACGGGTGCGGCAGGCTGGCCCCTCGCCAGCCTGGTGATAAAGGCAGTCCCTGCATCGACCGCTAGCCCAAGATGCTCCAATATTATGGCGGAGAGCACAAAAGCTTCGCTAACGAACACAGGTGACGCTTATCGCAGATTTTTCCTGTTTTTCATAACGTAACGAACTCCAGAAACGCTATTCCTTTAAAATCACTCAAAAATGACCGGGATGGAAGCAAATAGCGACGCTAGAGTTCGTTACAATTGAAAACACATTTCAAAAGCGGAAATAACGATTTTCCGGTTCGTAAGAGGGCAAGCCGCGGGTCAACACCCGTTGAGTCGGGTTTAACACCCTCTAGATCAGGCATCATCTGCCGGATCAGTATACCCCCTTCCGCCAATGTCGTCAGGTTCAGATCATCATGCATGACAGGGAGCCACTTTATGCTGAAGTGCTTGCGACAACCTGCCAGGGAGGCACTTCCGCCACTTACCACCTTCTGTCGGCACCATCATTGTCAGACGATGTTGCGCGCGTCGACGCCTCGCGTTTGCGGGACGCGCGGTAGAGGTCCCATTTGCAGGACGTGCGGTAAAGGCTCTCACTTGTAGGATGTGCGGCGAAGGTTCCCGTTTGTACGATAAAACATACACGGGACTTCGAATATGCACGGCTAGAAACCATCTTGTATGATTTTTCGCACAGCATGCTGCAGGGGCGATATCGAAGCCGCTGATTTTGTGTGAGGAATCATATAAACTGGCCCAATTGGGCAGAAAACCGTTCCGCGTTATACGATATTTCACACAAAATGCTGCAAAGTGCAGAAAACTGGCACAAAACGGCGAAGCGCGCGTCTCAAAACCGCGCCACACAAGGGAAACGGGGCAGGTTTTAAGCGAACAGACAAGGCCTCGCAAACGAATGGCGAGATTGGAACACATGTTGACAACCTCAACATACCACATCCTTCTCACGCTATGCTCGTACACATCATGTTTCCCTGCTATCCTCACATACTATGTTCGCATACATCATGTTCACATGCCATGATGTGCGCCCATCATGTTTGCACGCCACGCTCACATTCCATCTTTCACACGTCATCTTCGCACGCCATGCCGCCGAAGTTCCATGACGGCCCCGTGTTCGTGACCGGCGAACCGGCCTCCCGGTTCCCTCTTCCAAATCGGTCGGCATGCTTCGCCCGACACCATAGGTTCCCCCCGCCGCTATACGCTATACCCCTGTCCGCTTATGCTGGTTGTTCGGCTTTTTCGTCAATTGGCTCTTCATGGTCGGAACGCTTTTCATGGAATGCTGAGCCGGTTTTTTGGCCGATTGCGCCTGCTTTTTATTCTCCAGCTTTTGTCGGATCGCCTCTTGCAAATTGATTTTCTTCCTCTCGGGCAACGCGTTTTCCCGTTCGTTGTTTTCAGAATCGGCCATGGGCGTAATCTCCTTTTTCTCATCGATCATGTTTTTCTCATCGATCATGGAATTTATTATCATTTAAAAATACGGCGAAAAAACAGGCAGCTCCGCGCTTAGTTCTCGGTCTCCGATCACGGCGGTCCGACGATTCCCCGATCTCACCGTCTTTTGGAGAAGAACCGACGGACAAGGGCGCCCCCTTCCGTGCGATCCCTCCGTTTTTCCAACCCCTGCCCAATTCCTGCGCCGCTTTTTTCACCACGCTTTTAACCCCCGCACAAAAATATCGCCATGCGAAAAGCTTTTACAAAAAAGGTTTGTGCTTACAATTTAATTTCAGTAGAATAAAATTACAACGATCTATTAAATAATGTGAGGAGCTGTTCCCTTGGAATCCTTTCAGCCTTATCCGCCCCCGCTCCCGACGCGGCCCAAAACCAACTCGAAGTCCATCGCCTCCATGGTGCTCGGGATTTTAGCCATCATTCTGCCCTATATCGGCCTGATTCTTGGCATTATCGCCATCGTGATGAGCAAACTGGCTTTCAACGAAATCAACCGGATGCAAGAGCAAGGCAGGGGCATGGCCATCGCCGGGTTGGTCTGCGGCATTATCGGGACGGCCATTTACGCCATCATCATCCTGGTTCTCATCGTGGTCGGTCTCTTCATCGCGGCAAACGACAGCTCGATTTACAACCTTTGACAATCAGGCCCTTCGACATCGCGCCATTTAGCCATCGGGTCCTTTGATTTTGGCAATCACGTCCTTCGGTAGCCATCAAGTCCTTGGATTTTGACGATCGCGCCCTTCGGTAGTCGCCAGATCCTTGGATTTTGACAATCACGTCCTTCGGGGGTCATCCGATCCTTGGATTTTGGCCATCACGCCCTTCGGTGGTCGCCAGGTCCTTTGATCTTGCCATCAGGCCCTTGGACCATCAGACCTCTTGGCAACCAAGCCGCTTTTCAGTGAACCTGCGATTGCGCCGGATGAAGATTCATTTCCATCCAACTTGACATATAGGACAGAGCTTCCTCATGCTGAGGCTCGTGATGGATTTCATGGTAAAATCCTTTCCACATTCGAAAAGTGCAATATTGGTCGGCCCGCTCGGCAAATTGCTGGCTGGCTTCGATCGACGTGATGCGATCGGCCGTGCCATGCATCAGCAAGACGGGAATGACGCACTCGGAAGCGTGCTCCAGCGCCCATTCGCCCGCCTCGTAGCAGGAGACGTACATCCGCGCGGAAATGCGGTCGTGCACCAGCGGATCGCTATGATAGCTTCGCACAATATTGGAATCCCTGGAAATCCCCTTGATGTCCAGCCGGTTCGAGCTTGAAAACGACGGGAAAATGCGATTCATCATCCGGCCCAATTTCACGATGTAATCGGACGGTTCAAACGCCAGGCGAAGCCACGGCGACGTGGCGATCACGCCCGCGATGGACGGCTGTCTGCGAATCGCGTAATTCAGCGCCAGATTCCCCCCCATGCTCTGCCCGTACAGAAACAGGGGCGCGCCCGAGAATCTTCGCGTCGTTTGCTCCAGCGCCCGGTCGATATCGCGCAGCAGCGCCTCGAACGAAGGCGTATGCCCGCGCTTGCCGCTGGAACGCCCGTGGCCGCGCAAATCAAAGGCCGCCACCCCAAACCCCTGGTCGGACATCTCCTTGGCAAAACCGGCATAGCGGCCGCTATGCTCGCCTATTCCATGAATGAGACACACCGCCGCACGCAACGACTGGGCACGGGGCCTCCACTCCCTGGAAAACACCCGAATGCCGTCAAACGTCGATCCGTATAACTCGGTATACTCCAATTCATCCACCTCTCACGCGAAGTTACTGGCCGAATGCCCGATCGTATTCCGCGGCCGACGCGAAGTCCAGTTCGGTTAATCCGCCTTCGTGCCAGGAAGTCAAACGCAGGGTAACCACTTTATATTCAATGGCGATAAAAGGATGATGGTTTAACTTTTCGGCAATCTGGGCAATGCGGTCCACAAACCGGATGCCGTCAAGAAATTCGCGAAAGCGGTATTTTTTGGAAATCCACTTCTCTTCTTCCCGCTTCCAACCTTCCGCCTGCTTCATTCTCTCCGCAATATCCGATTCGCCCAGTTTCATCCGTCTGCCTCCCTCGGTCATTCAATCATTGCTTTCATTATACCACACTCCACGGAAAAAATGCCTGCTCCTGTGGTATAATGGAATGATACCGATTTGAAGGATAAGGAAGAGTGGAGTGGTATGCGCCATATAGAACTGTCACCGCAAGCGCTCCATGCGTTGGGCGACAAAATCAAAACACGGTTCTCCAACACGATTCTGGAGCGGGGCCTGGCCTATTACCGCCAAGGGCGGGTCGGGGCCCTGAACGCGGAGTCCGCCGACAGGGTTTCCGCGGAGGTCGCCGGCACGTCCCGATACCGCGTGCTGCTGGTCCTGGACCATTTTCATTTCAGCCAATGCACCTGCCCGTACGAGGGGTACTGCAAACATATGGCCGCGGTTTTTTTCGCCCTCTATGCGAGCGGCAATCAGGACCCGGCGGCGTGGCTGCACGGCCCCCGCTTATGGCCGCCGGCCGCGCCCCCCCGGGCCCGGGCCGCCGGGCGGCGGGAGCGGCTGGATATCGCGCTGCAGCGCGCTCCGGAATCGTGGCGAAAGCATCTCGATCCGTTGTACAAGCGGCTGATCGCCGCCGAATCCTCCTCCGTCCACGTCGATTTGTTTTTTATCGAGGCGTTTCAGGTCATGCAGGCGGCGGTCGAGCATTGGGAACGGGAAATCAAAGACCTGTACACCGTCTTTGTCATTCTTTATTTGATGCGAAAAGCGGACGATCTGGCCGTGGAAAATCCGTTCCAGTCCCCTTCGTATTATCTGGCTTCGGCGGTAAAGGAAATCGTCCGGCGGTTTGAAAACACCCTCTGCGAAACCGAGCGGCGCGTTCAGCCGGAAGAGATGTTCTGGCGTTTCCGCGCCTGCGGCGAAACGATCATCTCGCTGCTTCGCGAATCGACGCTGGAGGCGAAGAACGGCCCCGTCCCCTGGCTGCAAATATATCGGATGCTGTGGCGCCGCATCCTGTACCACCCGCAATGGGTTGAACCGGAGATGCTGGAATTGGAAAGCCGCGACCGGCAACCCCTTCTTGCGCCGGAGGAACGGGACCGGATTTTGATGATGCGGATTCACTTCGATATGATTCTGGAACGGGACGGGGACGCTTTGCGCAAATTCAACCCATGAGCACACCCTAATCTGCACGACATAGCGGACTACCTCAAACTGAAATACGAAAAACGGGACTGGGATCCCCTGTTGAACTGGCTTCGCGCATTGACTCCTTTGATGGGAAGATCGAGCAAGGAACAGTTTAATCTGCTGATGAAATGCTGGTTTGAAACGAGCAAAAATCTGGCGCTGGAAGATGAGCTGACCGGCATTCTGGCGCAGGCGCTGCCGCGAAGCTACTACTATTACACCAAGCATTTGCTGGACATGGGAAAATATAAACAATGGGCCGATTTCCATCTGCTGAACGGCATCTCGCCGTTTGACATCCACCCGGCCGACCTGAAAGCGGTGGAAGCCAAAAATGCCGGCTTTCTGCTGCCGCTGTACCACCAGGCGATCGAAAGATCGATCGTGCAAAAAAACCGGCCCGCATACAAAAACGCGGTGAAGCTTCTGAAGAAGCTAAAGGATTGCTACCAGAACATCGATCAAAGCTTTCAATTCAAACAATACGTAAACCGGCTCATGCAGCAAACCGTTCGCCTGCGCGCGTTTCAGGAAGAAATGAAAAGGGGCAAGCTGATTTTATGATTTCCACGACGTCCTTACTGATCCAATCCCAATGGAATACGGACCGCTTTTTCCTGTGGGCCAACAAACCGAGCGGGCATTTCATCGATCCGATGGAGCTGAAATGGCTGCTGTTCGCCTGGCATCGGCCGTCATATTTCGGCCATTTCATCGAAAGCGCCAAAATCGGCCGAATGAAAGGGATCGAACTCCCGAGCGAAGCGGCGCTGGATTTTTTCTGCGATCCGGCCTGCAACGACAGCCTGGAAATAGAGTGGAGCGAGGAGTTGGCCGAATTGCGCCGATGGGCGCCGTTGCTGAAATCGGCGATTGAGCAAGACCGCCTCATGCCGGATTTTGCCCGGTTGAAGCAGGGAGACCCCGGCTGGAAGCTGGCACCCGCAGGCGATGCGGCGCTCACCGCGGAACGGCAGGACGGGGATGATTCGGCGTTCACGGCGGGACGGCGGGACGAGGAAACGATCGACTTCAACCGAATGAAGGCTCGCTTGCCTTATCTCGACCAATGGATCGGCCGGCTGTTGGAGAGCAAACAGCCGCATCACGCCGAATTTTTTCGCAAATCCGCCTTCTTTGACAACGCCGGCGGCGCAAGCGGCGACCCGGCGCGATCCAACGCGCTTTCCATCGACCTGTGGGAGGACGAGGACGACTGGTTGGCGGCGATCGGCTGGAGGGAGGACCCCGTCCCGTTTCGCTCCTGCCTCCAACTGCTGGAACCGGAAAACGACGTCGAGCCGTGGCAGTTGAAAGTGGTGCTGCAGGGGCGGGCGGAGCCGGCGCGAATCCATCCGGCGGACGGGGAAGGCAACCCGTTGGGCGCCGACTTCCCCGCGGAATGGCGCGCTTTCCTGTCCCGGGCGCGCAGCGACATCCGCCGGTGGACGCTTCTTGTTCCCTGGCTGAGCCAGGAACAGGCGGAGCCGGCGGAATCGGCGGAGCCTGTAGAGCCTGCGGAGTCCGCACAGTCTGCGGAACCCGCAGAACTTGCGGAATCGGCGGAATCTGCAAAATCTGCGGAACCCGCGGGACCGGCCCAATCTGCCCAATTCGTCCAGTCCGACCAATCTGCCCAATCCGCTCAATCCGCTCAATCCGCCCAATCCGCACAGCCTGCGGCGGCGCGCTCCGGCCCGGAAGGCTCGGCCCGGCCGACCCGCATCCGGTCGCGGTTAACGACGGACGAAGCGTGGCGGTTCCTGTCCGCCGCCAGCCTGAAATTGGCCGAATTCGGCTATTCCTTGTTTTTGCCCGCCTGGTGGCAGAACATCCATCAGCTCAAACCGAAGCTGAAAGCGAAAATGAAATCCTCCGTCGGCTCCAACGCGGCCTCCCTGTTCGGACTGGAGCAAATCATGCAATACGACTGGAGGCTCGCGCTGGGCGACGTCGAGCTGAGCGAGCAGGAGTTTCAACAACTGGCGCTCTCCCAAAAACACCTGGCCCATATTCGCGGGCGCTGGATTCGCTTTGACCCCGCCATGCTGCAACAGGTGCAGAACAAGATCCGGCAAATGGAGAAAAAGCGGGATTTGAATTTCCGCGAAGTGATGAGCCTGCATTTGACAGAAGGGCACACGGAAGAGGACGCGGGCGATGAAACGAACCCGGAAGCCGCGCTGCGAATCGAAGTGGAACTGGATGAGCAGCTTCAATTTTTTATGAACCAGCTTCGGCGGATATCCGCCGTTCCGTGGATCGATCCCCCCGCCGGGTTCCGGGGACTGCTGCGCAAATACCAGATCGAGGGCAGCTCCTGGCTGCTGTTTCTGCGCAAGTTCGGGTTTGGCGCCTGCCTGGCCGACGATATGGGGCTGGGCAAAACCATCCAGTACATCACTTACCTGTTGGCCATCCGGGAAAGCGGCGGGAACCGCGCCCCCTCGCTTCTCATTTGTCCGACATCGGTGCTGGGCAACTGGCAGAAAGAGCTGGAGCGATTCTCGCCTTCCCTGAAAATTCACCTTCATTATGGCGCAAACCGGGAAAAGGACGCGGACGCATTCGGCCGGACCGTGCGGGAAGCCGACCTCGTCATGACATCCTACACCTTGGCGCGTCTGGACGAAGAGATCTTCTCCTCGCTGAAATGGTGCTCCATCTGCCTGGACGAGGCGCAAAACATCAAAAACGCCTACACCAAGCAGTCCGGCTCCATCCGCCGGCTGGAGGCCGATCACATGATCGCCATGACCGGAACGCCGATTGAAAACCGGCTGACCGAGCTGTGGTCCATTTTCGATTTTATCAATCCGGGCTATCTGGGCAGCCTCCGGCAGTTCGCGCAACGGTTCGTCCATCCGATCGAGCGGCATGGGGACCGCGAGCCGATGGAGCAGGTGCAGCGTCTCGTCCAGCCTTTCCTGCTGCGGAGAACCAAGACCGATCCGCGCATCGAGCTGGACCTGCCCGAGAAAATCGAATCGAAAACGTACGTTTCACTGACGAAAGAGCAGGCCGCCCTGTACGAAAACGTCATCCAAAGCCTGGCCGAGCGCATCGACAGGCTGGACGGAATGGAGAGGAAAGGGCTGATCCTCGCCTCCCTGACCCGGCTGAAACAGATCTGCGACCATCCCGGCCTGTATTTGAAAGACGCAAGCCATGCCCAGGCGGACCACGCCGGCGCGGCCGCAGCGGATTGGGAACGCTCCAACAAAATCATCCGCCTGCTGGAGATGGTGGGCGAATTGCGCGAGAAAGGCGATCGCTGCCTCATTTTTACGCAATACGTGGAAATGGGGCATATGCTCCAGGCGATCCTGACCCGACAGTTGGAGCCCGCCGTACAGTTTCTTCACGGCGGCACGCCCAAATCGCAGAGGGATTTGTTCATTTCCCGCTTCCAGAACACGGAGCCGGGTCCGGAACCGCAGCACGGCATTTTCATCCTTTCGTTGAAAGCCGGCGGCGTCGGACTCAACCTGACGGCGGCCAACCACGTGTTCCATTTCGATCGCTGGTGGAACCCGGCGGTGGAAAATCAGGCCACGGACCGGGCGTTTCGCATCGGCCAAAACAAGCGGGTGCAAGTGCACAAATTCGTCACCCTGGGAACCCTGGAAGAGCGAATCGACGAAATGATCGAGCAAAAACAAGGGCTGAGCCAACAGATCATCGGCGGCGGGGAAGGCTGGATCACGGAGCTGTCCTCGGAGGAACTGCTTCAATTGTTTCAGCTTCGCCACGACTGGCCGGACAGTTGAGGATCGACGGATTCGCCGTTCTTTCCAATTCATTGGGAAAAGCCGCCCCGAACATCGCGGACGGCTCTTCCCCCGGCATCATAATGCCCGATCCGCCGGGCAGGCCGGCATATACAGGCGTTTCAAAAAGGCGTTGCCCTATCGTTGATCCAGATACAATTCGGCCGCTTCCTGCGCGTTCCACGCCCGATTGTATATCCCTGCCTCGTCGACGAGACCGCCGAAATAACCGTTGTTGCCCTGACCGATGAGCAGATCGGCCGCACTGCTCACGCTTCCCGCAAGGCTGTTCGTCCCCGAAGCTTTCCACTGCCCATCCACGTACAAGGCCACGGAAGTCTGCGAGTCCCTGACCCCGACAATCTGATGCCATTGGTTGTCTTCGATGATCGAAAGCCCCGTTTCCGCCCGAACTTCATGGGCGCCATCCTTGATGACGAATATGAGCTTTCTGTTCTGACCATCCGCCCAAACCTGATACAATACGCCGTTGGCATCCTGCTTCTCCAAAATTTCGGGCCGGCCGCTTCCGAAGTAACCGCTCTTGACCCATAAAGCGACGGAGAATTCGCCCGCTCCAAAATCCAGGCTCGCGTGATCGGGGAAAACGGCATATTGATCGATCCCGTTCCATTGCAGCGCCTGCCCGGCGTGTCCGGCCACCCGTTGCGGGCCGTTCACCAGCGTGCCGTCGATCCCGTTGCCGGACTCATCCGCCGCGGCGGTTCCCGAACTCTCATCGAAATGCCAGACGGCGACGCTGTGAAACAAGCGGGCTGCCTGCGAGGGAGTCAGCGCCATGCTGTAAAAGATCACATCGTCGATTTGCCCGTTGTAATATCCGTTATTCCCTTTCGCGATCGTCAGCGCGGCATCCGAACGAACGAGATCCAAATTGGTTTTGGTTCCCGTTGCCTGCACCTCCCCGTCCACATACAGCGCGGCTTGCACCCTGGACGACTTGACCCCGACAATCTGATGCCATTGGTTGTCTTCGATGATCTCCAGAGGCGCGGTCAATTCCAACTGATCCGAGCCGTCCTTGATATCAAATTTCAATAATCGGTTCAACCCGTCCGCCCAAATCTGATACAGCGAGCCGCTCGAGCCTTGCTTTTCTATCAATTCGGGACGATCCGATCCGACGGAACCGCCTTTCACCCACAGCGCAATGCTGAACATATCGGGATCGAGCGAATCCTCGTCCGGGACAGAGACATATTGGTTTGTTCCATTGAAGCTGAGCGCGTCCTGATGGATCCCCGAAACATACGACGGGCTGTTCAAAGCCGCGCCGGGATGGTTCCCCTCGGCATCCAGCGCATCGCCGTCCAGCTTCCAGCGGGCCTCGACATAGGCTTGCGGGGCCGGCAGCGGCTTGTCGTCGATCAGCCAATCCGTTTTCAAGCGGGTGAACAGTGTGTCGATATAGCCGGAAGCGATGCGGCCGTAAGACAAATACACATCGGAGCCGTCCACCCGCACCGCCGGGGAATAGTAATAATCCGTCTGATTGGCGTATTCGATTTCTTTATAATTCGTCCATGTTGCCCCGCCATCCGTTGAGATCTGGGAGACCAACTGGTAACGCTTCCCCAATTGCACCTCGCTCGAATTGAACCGGGGGGAACGGAACAAGGCGATCGTGCCGCTGTCCAGCCGGGCCAGTTGCATGATGCCGTTCGGATGCCGTATCCCCGCATTGACCGGCGTGGACCACGTATCCCCATTATCGTCGGATCTGGACGCATAAAGCCATCCCGTCGCCGTTCGCCCCACCATCAACAGCTCGTTTGTGCCGGTCTCGACCAGCGCCCCTTCGTAAAAGCCGTATTCCCCAAAGCCAAACGGATTGGAATTGACATCCAGATCGGTGGATGCGCTTTTCTGCCAGGTGGCGCCGTAATCATCGGAATAAAAAACATTCGTCACGATGTGATACGGACTCGTTCCGTTCCAGCAGTAGATCGGAACGATCAGCCGCCCGTCGCTTAGACTGTACAGCCTGTCATGGGAAGAAGGCATCAGAACGTAGGTGTCGTCCGTAATCTGCACAGGCGACGACCACGTTTGCCCCTCATCGCCGGAGGACACAAACTGTTTGACGGATTGCGTCCGGTTGATATTTTGATCCGTATAGATCAGCCCCAAATCTCCGTTGTCCATGCGCACCAGCCCCGGCTGCCGGTATCCTCGCACGGCGCTGTACAGCAGCGTGGTTTCCGGCCCCCACGTCCGCCCGCCGTCCGAAGAAATCTGTTGCGCCAAATAGGCATGAGACGTATCCCCCGTCCCCTCGTTGATCGAATTGACGGACAGCAGATCCCCGTTATGGAGCTTGATCAGCGTATTTTCGAATTTTCTCGGATCGGCATCCGTATGCACGGACAACGCACGCCCCCGTTGAACGAAAAATGACGCATTTGTCGCGATGCCGGTCAGGCTGATCATGCTGCTGTTGCCGTTGGCGTTGTAGGCATACACCCTGTGATCGTAAGCCGTATCGCCGAACATTCCCCCGCTGTCAAAACGGACCGTATCCGCGGGGACGATCCCGATCAATTCCCACGTCGAGGAGGAGGACAGCTTCCTTTCGATTTTAAAGCCATCTTCGTTGCCGGCCTGATCCGTCCATTGCAGCGTCATGTGCGAAGGGGAAACGGAAACGGCTTGAAGGTTCGCAGGCGCGGCCGGCTCGCCCGCCGCGCTTACGCCGGCAGGCTTTCCCCACGGCAACAATCAAAGCGAAAAACAACAAAAACGATGAAAAAGCAAACGCTCTCTTCATCAGACATCCCTTCCTTCCCAAAATAAATGAGGAAAAACGATCACAGTTTGCCCGTCTCACAGTTTGCCCGTCTCAAACACCACACGCTCTTTGTAATGCGGCGTCTCCGCCGTGCAGCAAACGCTGCGGCCGTCCGTACACAGCGAAATGCGCCGGAACACATCCGTCCGGAACACTTTCGCGCCGTTTTTGCCATATAAATGGCCGTTCTCCGCGAAGGCCGGCTTGTTTTCCACGATAAAGCGATTGCTGGGAATGAGAACGATTTTGGCGTTGCATCTGCGAATAAATTCGGGCGTCAGGGATTGGTCCCCGCCATGATGCGCCGCTTTCAAAAAAAACACATCGTCGATCCTGCCGCCGGACGGGGATTGCAAAATCGTCTCCGACTGCTTCACGCCGCAATCGCCCGGGAACAACGCGGTAAAGCCTCTAAAATTCATTCGCAATACCAGGTTCAGATTGTTCAAATCGATGAAGCTTTCCTGTCCGGGCTGCTTGAACAAGGGCACATCGACAATTTCCCAATCGTATTCCGCGTCAATCGGGATTTTTTGGCCGATGTCTTCGCGCGTCACTTTTCTGCAAACGCCCGCGTAGCTTTCCAACAGCGCGGCGAACTCCCGCCAATTTCCATAATTCAATGCGCCCGAGCCCGTCGATCCCCCCTTGCGAATATCTTCCTCGTCAATCGGGGCATACAGGATTTGGCCGATTTCAATCTCTTTTTGCCCGAGGATGTCGATGAGTCCGCCGAAATGATCCTGATGGGGGTGGGTGACGATCGCCCAATCCAGCCTGTCGATCCCCCGGCTCCTCAAATACGGCACAATTCGCTCCCTGCCATGATTTTTCTTTCCGGCGTCCAGCAAAATATGGAACGGCCGCTTGGCGCTGTAGTAGCTGATTAAAAAGCCGTCCGAAGGGATGCGGGGAGGGTCCCCCAGATCGGTCGCTTCCGGGGAGTTCAAATCAAAGACTTCCATCCGAATATAGCCCGCCTCCGCGCGATAGCCCATGTCATTCATCATCTGCAATCCCCCTGATCGCGTGCAATTTCCCTTGTCGTGCGCAATTCCCCTGATCGCCTTTCAAATGGCAACGGTCACGGGCTTGCGCCGGCGGAACAAAATCAATTCCTTGTACCCGATCCGCTTCAACAGCTCGATCGTCGAAACCCAATGTTCGCCCACTCTGCCCGGCTGGTGGGCATCGGAAGCGAACGTCACCTTCAAGCCGTAGTGCCTGGCGCGTTCCAGCACATCGTCGCACGGGCTCCGCAATTCCCCCCGGTTGATTCCGGAAGTGTTCACTTCCAGCACAACGCCGGTTTCGGCAAACACCTTCAACGTCTGCTCCACCGCAGGGCCGCAGGTTTTCATGAAATGGCCGTAATATCGCTTGATCAAGTCGGCATGGCCTATAATGTCGAACGCCCCGGATCGGGCCGCCTGTTGCAGCAAGCCGAAATAAATGTTCCGCTCCGCCTCCAGCTCGTCCTCGCGCAGGGCATGCCAGCTCTTTTTGTCGGACAAATGCTTGCCGTTTGAAATATGGACGGAACCGATCACGTAATCGAACGGATAGGTCCGATAGATGCGATCATACAACTGAACGGATTCCGGGAAAAAATCGGATTCCACGCCGACCAGCACCTCGATCTCCCCCTCATACTTTCGCTTCATCGCAACAATTTCGTCGATGTAGCGGGGAAACTCCTGTTTGGCCATCGCCAAATGCGGTTTGGGGTGGTCGTCGCTGTCGGCAAAGTACGGGGAATGATCGGAGATGCCGATCGCCTGCAATCCGGATCCGATCGCCGCCTGAATATAGTCTTCTATTTCATGCGTTGCGTGTCCGCAGCGCTGATGGTGCGTATGCAAATCGAACATCATCATTGATTTCCTCCCGTAACGACTCGTTGATTATCCTTTGACGGAACCCATGACAATCCCGTTGATAAAGCTTTTTTGAAGAACGATAAAGAAAACGATCATCGGCAGCGCGGCGATGGTCGCGCCGGTCATGGCGTATCCGTAATTGATCGTCATGTCCTCGTACATCAGCATGGACACGCCCAAGGGCAGCGTAAACATCTTCTCCTGATTCAGCACCACGAGCTGCCACATGTAGTCGTTCCAGGTATGCATAAACGAAAAGATGGCCAGCGCTCCCAGCGCCGGAGTCAACAGCGGAACCATAAACCGGAAGAAAACGGTCGATTCGCCCGCTCCATCCATTCTGGCGGATTCCAAAATTTCGTCGGGGATGGTCTTGGCGAATTGGCGCACCAGAAAAATACCGAAAGGGTAAGCCAGCCCGGGCAGGATCAACCCCGCATACGTATTGACCAAGCCCCACTTGGCAATCAGAATGTACAGCGGAACGAGAATGACCTCCCGCGGCATCATCATGGTTGAAATCACCACATAAAAAATCCAGTGCGCCCCGGGAAACTTCTTTTTGGCAAACGCGTATCCGGCCATGGCGGAGAAAAACAGCACGAACACGACATTGACGACACAAAGGAACACGCTGTTAAACAGCCACCGGTATACCGGCTTCGTCGTGAACAGATGCACATAATTATCCAGCCGGATCTGCTGCGGGAACCACTCCGGCGGTATCGCCCATATCGCTACGGGGGGCTTGAACGAGCCCGTGACCATCCAGTACAACGGGAAGACAAAGCAGATCCCCCCGATCGTCAAAATCAAATATTTCCATGCAGGGCCTGCAAATTTCATGAGCAATCCCCTTTTTGTCAAGTTATTGTAGGTGTGGTGAAAAAACAGACGACTCCGCGCTTTTATAAATCCGTGCGAAGCAGCCTGAACTGGATCAGCGCGATGGCCAGTATAATCAAAAACAAGACGACGCTTTGCGCGCAGGCTTTTCCGTAATCAAACGAAACGAACGCGGTTTGATAGATGGTGAATACGAGAGATTCCGTCCCGTGAAACGGCCCTCCGCCGGTGATCAGCAAGATGACGACGAATACCTGAAACGCGCCGATCGTGGACGTAATGACGATCAGCAAGGTGGTATGGACAATGAGCGGAACGGTGATTTTGAAAAACATTTGAATCCGGTTCGCTCCGTCGATCTGCGCCGCCGAAAACAAGTCGCCCGGTATGGCGTCCATCGAGGCCAGATACAGAATCACCGGCTGCCCCACCATCCAGGTAATCACGATAAAGGAAAGGCAAATGACGCCGGTCGTCTGATCGCTGAAAAAAGTATAGGGTCCCAAGCCGACAAAATGCAGCAAATAATTGATGATGCCGAAGCTGGGTTGATACATCCAGTTCCACACCATGGCCACCACCACAGGGGTGCTCACCACCGGCAAATAATACACGAGCCGGAACAAGCTTTTTCCTTTTTCATGCAATCCCTGCATCAGCGCCGCAATGACCAACGCCATCACCACTACCATCGGAACGATCAAAAGGACATAAAAAAAAGTATTGAAGAGCGAAACGTTGAAAACCTTGTCGTGAAGCAGCCCGGCATAATTGCGAACCCCGACGAAATCGAACGTATCGAGGTTGGCATGAAACAAACTGATCACAAACGTTTGGATTAACGGGTAAATCAAAAACAACCCGATAATCAGCAAGCTCGGCAAGATGAAAAAATAACCCCATAGCACATCGTTCTTCTTCAAGCAACCCATTCCTTTCGTATGGGGAAATCTCCCGCCTCCCGCGGATGGCGCCTCCGGGAAGCGGGATTGGAACCGCTTAATTCGGAATGAGCGGATTGATTTCTTTCACCAGATCGTCAAGCGCCTGCTTCGGCGTTTTGGCTTGCAGGAAAGCGGCTTGCATTTCGGGATAAAATTTTTGCCGTATCGTTGCGTAATTGTCCAAATCTTTGCCCACGTCCTGAATTTCCAATTGGTTGAGCTTTTCAATGATCGTATTGTAATCGTCGTTATCCACTTTGAAGGACGAGGATTTGCGCGCGGGCACGGAATAATTTGCTTTATTGATCAGCTTGATATTTTCCGGCTGCACCAGGAACTTGACAAAAGCGAGCGCCATTTTGCGCTTCTCGGGATCGGTCTGCTTGAAAACGCCATAACCGTTCTCGCTGGTGATGGTCGTCTTAGCGACAACGCCTTCCTTGTGCGGGAGAAGCATGCCGTAAGCCTGCACGTCGGGAGCAACCGATCCGTCCTTGATCCCGGCGGCGACCCTGTCATACACTTGCGGCGTGTAGATAATCGTCGCCACTTTCCCTTGTTTGAACAGCTCGAACGTATCCGACCATTGCAAATTGGCCGCGCCCGGCACCACCAGGCCGTCTTTAATCAAATCGACCATGTAAGTCAGCCCTTCCACTCCTTCGGAGCTGTTCAGGACAAATCCGTTCCTGTCCTGATTTAAAAATTCCGCGCCGGAACCGCTGATAAAGGAAATCGTCGAATAATCGCTTTGCTCGTTCTTGGCATAAAACGCGGTGCCATAAACGCCGTTGCCGGAAACCCGCTTCAGGGCGTCCTTGAATTCTTCCCATGTCCAATCGCGGTCTTCGGGAAGCGCCACCTGTTTTTGATCGAAAAGCGTTTTGTTCGCGACGAGCATGGTCGGGTTGGAGGCCAAAGGAAGCGCGTATAATTTTCCATCATACGTTCCTTCGTCCAGGAAAACCTGCTTCCAGTCCTCCCTATCGTCGGCAACCACTTCGTCGATCGGCTCCATCACGCCCGCCCGCGCATGCTTCATCACCCTCTGCGGGACCGCATCGTAAAGAATATCGGGTTGGGTGCCCCCCGCAACCGCCACATTGACTTTTTTCTCGATGTCCCCCCAGGTGACCACCTGAACGTCGATGGAAACATTCGGATGGATTTGCTGAAACTCCTTCACCTTCGCTTTTTCCCAATCCCCGAAATTCGGGCTGTCATATCCTTCGATATTTTTGAATCCCGTGCCCACCCACATCGTCAGATGAACGGGCTTTTGATCGCCGGACGAATCGCCGGACGACCCATCGGTCTTGGAATCCGCCGCAGGCGTGCTTTCCTGCTGCTTGCTCTGATCCTGTGCGCCCTGATTCGTCTTCGCACACCCGGCGATCAAAGATAGGACAAATAAAAATACGACTGCGACAACCAAACCTTTTTTCACGTGAATGCCCCCTGGTGTCAAAATTTACGACATGTTCATACATGTTTCATACATGTTTCATACATGTGCCGCATGACTATACTTTAAATGAGTTTTTAACAAAATGTCAATACTGTTT
>CAYYCV010000103.1:0-16747 GCA_964470405.1 uncultured Caryophanales bacterium | reverse complement strand
GTGTTCGTGTTTGGCATCGGTTGGGGCTTGCTGGATTTGATCGCCACGGCGGGCTTTGGCGTCTGCATGGGCGTCATGGCCGAATCCGGCCGGGGCGCCGCGGCGTATGAGTCCGTGTTTCTGAGCCATCTCTGGGTAGGTCTCGGAGGTTGGATGTCCGGGCTCGTTCTGACGTTTATTTTCAAGCTGCTACCGATGTTTCTCGTATCGCCCAACCGATCTGAAAAAGGCGCGTGGGGAGTTGTAGGATTTTTCCAGGCGGGGATCTGGATGCAGGTGGGCTGGATTTGGAGCGGCCTGGAAGCCGTTCGTTTCGTTTCGATCCTGTGCCTGGCGGTTGCGATCGTTCTGTTGATCCGGTTTATTTATACCGTGCGCAAAGGGGCCAGATCGGCGGGAGGCACTGTCCCCGTGGTTGCTTGCCTGATTGCCGTCACTTCCGTCCTGTTCGGAGGGTGGTTCGCGCACAGCTTGCTCTTTCCCGGTTCGGCCGATGCCGGCAGATGGGCGGCGGCGTTCGCGGTGTTTCTGGTGGCCGGCTGCTTCTCCGCGAGCATTCTCGGCTTCCTGGCTCGGATCGTTCCGTTTCTGTGGTGGGCTTATCGTTTTCATACCAAGTGGCAGAAAAAAAACCGCATCCTGTTATCCGATATGCTGTCCGAACGCAGGATGAGAATAGAACTGCTGCTGTACATCGCCGCTGTCGCCGTCGTAGCCTTGTCCGTCGCGTTTTCGGCGCCCGTGGCGGCGATCGTCGGACAGGCCGCCGCCGTGCTGTTGGCGGTCATCTATTTGCTGGAATTGGTGTCCGCTTTTCGCCATTGAATACTTGATCTGTGTCAAGTGCAAGCGTGGCGATTTGTGAGATATTGGGAGCAACAACAAGAAGGGAGAGAACGGTATGGAAGAATTTACATTTGACGATATGAAGAAAATCAAGCGGGGAAAGCTGGGCAGGCAAGTTCCGCTCGAGCTGTTTCGAACCATTCGTTTGATCGGTATGCATCAGGGACTGCCTATGGGCGGCAAAGGAACCACGTTGACGGTGGGACGGAAAATCGGCGAGTCGATGCCGGTGAAAACCGTGGATGAGTTTCTGAATTTATTTACGGAGTTGAAAATTGGAATTCCCAGAGTGGAGCACCAGGATGCCGCAAGCATGCGGATTGCCGTCGAGGATTGTTTTTGCGAGGGACTGCCGGTTATGGAAGGAAAGTTTATGTGCGACTTGGAAGGAGCTATAATGGAAGGAGCCTTGGCCAAGATTTTGGACAAAAAGGTTTCCGTGCGCGAGGTCAAATGCAACGTCAACGGCGACGAGCACTGCGAATATGATGTGAAGCTGCACTAAAAAGGTGCGGTGAAAAAAGCGGCGCAGGGATTGGGCATCGGCTGGAGAAACGGCCGCGCCCGCCTTTGGCGTACGCTGTTGCGCGGTCGTGCGGTTGGCACCGCGCGCAGTTCCCAGCGCGCGGTGTTTCGCTGCATGACGGCGGGTTGGACGGCCGCAGGGAGGTGCGGGGGGTGGGCGAGGCGTCTGAGGGGCGTGGTGCGCGAGTGTGCGGGGGTGCGCGAGTGTGCGAGGCGTCTGAGGGGCGTGGTGCGCGAGTGTGCGGGGTGCGCGAGTGTGCGAGGCGTCTGAGGGGTGAGGTGCGCGAGTGTGCGAGGCGTCTGAGAGGCGTGGTGCCCGCTGCCTAGTGCCCAGTGTCTGGTCCGGCGTTGGCGATTCCGACCGGGGGCCGCATAGTTGCGTGGTTGTGCGAGATGGGGCCCGGCATGTCGGAGCCTGAAAAAACGCGCCTTTGCGGTTCCAAGCCATGGATTGCCGGCGTTTTGAGGCCGCTTGACGTCAATACCTGTAAAAGTGCATCTATTTACGGCCTGTTTCGGACGCCGGAGGAAAATACCTGCGAAAATGCAGGTATTTCATGGCCCATCGCCGTAAACGGGAGGCTGAGCGCAAAATACCTGCATATTTGCAGCTATTCCCTCCGAGCGTATCGTCCACGGAGAAAATAGATGCACTTTTGCAGTAATTTTAACCTGGAAGGTTAAAA
The DNA here is from genome assembly GCA_964470405.1 of uncultured Caryophanales bacterium. Taxonomy (GTDB): domain Bacteria; phylum Bacillota; class Bacilli; order Paenibacillales; family CAYYCV01; genus CAYYCV01. Next base: position 14,690 of record CAYYCV010000103.1, on the reverse strand, counting down.
TGGCGCTTTCGCTTTCGGGCCGGTCGGCGCTCGACTCGGTTGCGGTCCCGGCGTGCGGCCGCGGCGCCGAGTCCGGCGCGCGAGCCTGCGCGTGGTCGGTCGGCGCTCGGCCCGGCTGCGGCCCGGCGTGCGGCCGCGGTGCCGAGCCCGGCGCGCGAACCTGGCGCGCGCTCGCCGGCTCGCCTGAAGGCGCAACGCGAAAAGCCGCGCAGCGGTTGACGCGGGTTTCCGATTGCGTGATCCGCTTTTTGCTCGCCGCATTTCCGATCCGGGGCGAAAAACAAATTGAGGAGTGAGCGCGGGATGGATATTTATCAGGTGGATTCCTTTGCCAACGAGCCCTTTAAAGGAAATCCGGCCGGGGTTTGCGTGTTGGACGGACCGAAAGACGACCGGTGGATGCAGCAGGTGGCGGCGGAAATGAATGTGGCCGAAACGGCTTTCCTGTACCCGCAGGAAGACGGTTATTCGCTCAGGTGGTTTTCCCCGGTGGCGGAAGTTCCGTTATGCGGACATGCCACATTGGCCAGCGCCCATATTCTTTGGGAACGGGGGTTTCTCGATCCGGGCAAACAGGCCAGGTTCCATACCCGGAGCGGGCTGCTGGCCGCCGACAAACGGGATGGACGGATCGAGCTTGATTTTCCGGCCGAACCGGCTCAAGCCGCCGATTGTCCCGATGAACTGAAGGCGGGATTGGGAATAGAGCCGAAGTATGTGGGGCGCAACCGAATGGATTACCTGATCGAGGCCGAATCGGAGGAAGCCGTAAAAAACCTGAGTCCCGATTTTTCTTTGCTCGCCAAAGTGAAGACCCGGGGCATTATCGTGACCTCCTCTTCTTCGACGTTCGATTTTATTTCCAGATCTTTTTTTCCCGCTATCGGGGTCAATGAAGACCCGGTCACCGGATCGGCCCACTGCTGTCTTGGACCGTACTGGCAAAGCAAACTGAACCGGAACGTCTTCCAGGCTTATCAGGCTTCCCCCAGGGGAGGCTTTTTGAAGGTCGAGGTGGCCGGCGAGCGGGTGCTGATTTCCGGGCAGGCGATTACGGTCCTGACGGGAACGATTTTGTACTGAACGGGTTGAACTTTGGCGGCTGTCCCAGCGTCTAATAATAGGGGAAACGAAACGAAGGCTGGGGAGAGCATGGGTTTTTTTAATCGGATGAATTCCAAGTGGACGAATTCCAAGTGGATGGTTTCCAAGTGGATGGTTTCCAAGTGGAAGATATTATTGTTGGCGGCGGTCGTTGCGGTGGCGACTCCCGCTTGTTTCCGTTTCGCGGCGCAGACGGACTCCAGGACCGACGCGGGTTCGGCCGGGGAGCAAAGTGAAAGCGCCTTCGAGCGCTTGCTGCTGGCCGCGCAGGCGGAATTCCGCGACAACGGGACGTTGACTGCGGAAACGGCCGATCGATTTCGGCAGCGGAAGGAAATGGCGGTTCCGATCGTCGTGGAACGGTTGTCTTTGCGGACGCCAACGGACGATATCCCGTTTTGGCTGGCGGTTGCGCAGGCGGTGGAGGATGAGGGAATGCTTGAGCCGCTACTCCGTTGGCTGCCGGAGCCTCCGGCGGGATTTTATGAGCATTTTTTGTGGCGGGAAGCTTTTTTTCAGGCGTTGAGCGCCTATATTACGGAGGACAATCAGGCCGACCTCATCCGCCAAATGGATGGGACGAACGCGCAAAGCGCGGCGCTGATACTGGAATTGCTTGAATCCAAACACTTGTTGACGGAAGAGCGCATCCAAGCGTGGGAGGACCGATATTTCGGCCGGCCTCCATTTGAGGGCATCGTCCAATTTTTGATGATGTCTCGCAAGAACGAGGCGTTGATGCGCCTGTATGACCGGAAAAATTTGTCCGCCGCGGATCGCCGCCGGGTCGTCGAAAGCCTGGCGTGGAGCTCCCCGTTCGGAACGAGTGAAAGGACGTGGCTGCGGCGGCAGGCTCGCCAAACCGACGATCCGTACATAGAGCAGTTGATCGACGCGCAGTTGGTGTGGAAGCACGGGGATCGGGAAGCGGCCGCCCGTCTGTACGACAGCGGCGATAAGCACGGCTTCGCGCTGCCGCTGTTCAGCGAAGTGGAACGATTTCTGGTGAACACGGTTCCGGACGGAACGCTGGCGCAAGGCATACGCCAATACGAGCAGGTGCGCGGCCGGAGTTATTTCATCCGGCCGGAGGGCGGTGGATACGAACCGGGCGGCGACGACTACGATCAACCCGAGCGGGCGATTCCCCGGTGGGAAGCTTTTCTTCGCGATTATCCGCTGCATCCCGCGGCGGACGATGCCGCTTATCGTCTGGCGCGTTGTTATGAGATGACGGGGGAATATGAAAAAGCTTTATATTGGTTTAATCAGGCCGTCGGCTTGGGAGATCGCGATATGATCTACGATGCGGAGGGGCTGTTTCTGTATGTGCTGGATGTCGAGATGACATCCGCGGATTTCGCGCGTTGGGACGGCCGCTCGCTGCCTGCCTGGGTCGCGCCGTGGGCCGCTTATTCCCAAGCGGTCGAACGGATGCGCGATCGCGATTATGGGCAAGCCGTGGAAGAGCTCAAAGCCTTCATCGCCGAATACGATGGGCAGGACGTCTTCCAGGGCGTGTTCGACGCCGATCCCGAAAGCGCGATGGCCGGCAGAACCGGCGGGGAGTCCTATCCGTTTTGGGAGCGGGTGAAGGAGCAGTTGGGGTTGGCCGAGCAATTGATGGCGCTGGATCGGGCGGCGAAGGAAGCCGAAGGCCCGGATCGGGCCAGAAAGCAGTATGAGCTGGCGGCGGCGATTTATCATCAGCCGCTGCTGTATTACAATCATTTGTGGCGCGGGGAGCGGCAAACGTTTTTCTGGTTTGGGCATATCAAAACGATGGGCGGCAACGAGGCGCTCGGCCGGTATATCGCCCGGTTCAATCATTTGGTGCAGGCGCAGGCGGCCTTTGCGCAAATCGATCCGGATCAGGCCGACGCGGAAACCGGAGCCAAGACGCTCTTTTCCATGGCGCTCGGCTACGGCAAATTGATCGAATATGGCGATGAAATTGCGTTTTATGACACCGATGCGCACTTGGCCCAACAGTTGGTCGAGACGGCCAAGGCGCTGCTTGCCCGTTACCCGGATTCGCCTCTGGCCGACGACGGCATGATGCTCATGTACGATTACACCGGCGATTCGGCATGGTTGGATGAGATCGTTCAACGCTATCCGACAGGAGATCAGGCGGACCGGGCGAAAACAATAAAGGACGACATGACGAAAACGATAAAGGACGACATGACGAAAACGATAAAGGACGACATATAGAAAACAAACGGGTTCGATAAGTCGGAACCGTATAAAGCTTCGGAGAGGAGGATCCCATGCAGGTTTCCGCAGCGACAATGTGGATTACGAATGCGGCAGGCTACGGCTTGTTGGCTGCCGGGGTGATCCTGATCTGGTTTAAAGCGAAACGGGTGCAGGAAAGCTTTCTGTTTGCCAAGTTGTGCGGGTATGCCTTTCTGGCCGCATTCAAGTTCAGCATCAACGCGTTTCCTTTGCCGGTTGGCTGGGCGCTGGCCCATGTTGTGAAAGGAAGAACCCGCGTGAATCGAACGGCGAAAAATTACGCCATTTTATTGGGCGTCGGACTGTTCGTGCTGGGTCTTTTCCCCGTTCAGGCCGGAATCGAGCAATGGCTTTATCCCCGGGATCAAATCGCGACCTACATGCACCGGAATCTGGATCCTCAAACCACGGGATTCAACATCAGGCTGTCGGAAATGGATGGAACCATATGGGGTTCCCATACCGAGCATTCATCCGTCGGGATGAGGCTGTATCAAGCTATCGCCGGGTCTGTGACGGCAGAAAACGGGGTGGGAAATCGGGCGGGGATCGATTGGAAATACCGTTTGGAGGTGCATCAAGATCATGCGGATAACCGTTTTCGCAGGCTGAATTTTTTGGTCGATCCCGATGGTCAGGTGTTGCAGTTGGAGTTTGAAGAACGTTACTATCTTTTTCAAACGAATTCGGCTTTTCAGGATGTATTCAAGGAAATACGCCCTGCCGCGGATGACGATGGGGGCGTGCTGCAGCAGGACGAACAGGATTTGGACGGCGATGGGGCCAAGGAGCGAATCAGCCTGCTGTATGACGGGGATCTGATCCTGAACGTGGACGGACAAGAGTTGACGGCGTATCCGAAGCTGGACGACCCGCGGACCGCGTCGCCGGGCGTGATGGGACAAAAGCCGAAGATTTTCGTCGCCCGCCCCGTTTCCGGCGCGCAAAAAGCCGTTCTCGTCTCCTTGGTGTGGTCCACCAACAAAATCGGCTCCACTGTGAACATGTGGGGCTACCGCTATCGCGACGAACGGCTGGCGGAAGTGTGGAGCCTGGATCAGGCGCGTCCGGAAATCCTGTCGGAATATCAGGGCGAGCGTTTGCTGACGGTGAGAATACCGTCGGTGGGCCTGCGGCAAAATTTGACCGTCCGGGAAGAGGACTACGATCGGATCGCAGCCCATGCGAAAGCGGGCGAGGGGGCGGGCCTGCGGGATGAAGGGCTGATTTCCCCCGGGGTCGTCACCGCGTATTCGATCCGAAATGAGCCGGACGGGCATACGGAATTGGTGACAAGACGGCAGACGTATATCGAAAACGCGCCTTACGGGTTTTATGCGCTGTACACTTTTTACGTGTTTCGGGAAGGGCGGCCGGAGCCGTTCAACGCTTTTTTCGCCGAAGACATGCAACGATTCATCCTCGACCGGATTTTGCAGGAGGGTCCGTTTGTCTTGAGCGAGGACAGCAAGGAAACCGCTTATTTATTGGAAACAGGCCACGCGATGCAGGAAATTCAAACCGCGCTCCAACGCATGACCGACGCCGACATCCTCGTTGAAACGAAGGCCGGATATACATGGCGGCCTTGGCGCGATTGAATGCCCGGCGCAGGCGCGGATGCGGGCGTGGGCACGGGCACGTGTTGGGCCGGGCGCTATTGCAGCACCACGGTGTCCCCCGCTTTCAGCCCGTCCAGCACCTCGGTCTTTTCCGCCGTTTCCAGACCGATTTGAATCTCTTTCTTTTGAATGCCGTTTCCGCTTTGAATATAGACGAAGGTTGTATCGTTGTCCCGCTGTACGGCCAGGGTCGGCACCACGATAGCGTCGGCCTTCCGATCCGTGACGATTTGCCCCGTCAGGCTGAGTCCGGCGATCAGCTTGTCGTTCGGTTCAAGCGAAATGACCACCTCGAATTGGGCCGCCGCGTTTTGTCCGCCGTCCGGGAGGGCGAATTTGGAGACGCGCTCCACCGTTCCTTTCAGGGCGGTTTGCTTCAATGCTTCCGCGCGCACGGCGACAGACATGCCGGGGCGAATTTGGAACACCTCGTATTCACTGACGTTGCAAATGAGCTGGAGCTTGGACAAGTCCACAATTTTGCCCACCGCGTCGCCGTCCTGGTTGGCCATCTGCGGCTCCTTGACGCCGTTGAATAAAAAAATTCCGTCCACCGGAGCGGTAAATTCGGCTTTTTTCAGTTGCTCCTGTTTTTCCTTTAATTCGTTTTGAGACACTTTCAGGCTTTCTTCGTACAAGCTGTCCTCGATTTTTTGCGCTTCATTCTGGGCGTAGACGGCCAGGCGATCGGCGCCGCTGTTGGCCGAGGCGGCCGGGTTTCCCGGCGAGTCGTCCTTTGCCGCGCGCTGCACCAAATCGAGCTTGTGCGCAAGCTGCTGCTTCAAAATGCCGGACTCCAACCGGCTGATTTCGTTGGCCAGCGCGGCATCGTCCATTTCAAAAAGCAAGTCCCCTTTATGTACCTGCGCCCCCTCTTTGACGTGCCATGTTTTGATTTTGGCGGTAAAAGGAACATAGACGGCGGTTTCATCGACGTAGGAGGATTTTCCCGCAACCTCGATGCTGTTGGAAATGTCTTCGCGGGTGACCTGGAATTGCAGCAAGGGCGCTTGTCTGTCTGCCGGTTGCGCTCCGTTTGGCTGTTTCGGGTGGCTCTGGACGAAAAGCAGGGCGGATACGCCCAACACGACGATCGCCGCAATGGCGGCTCCCCATACCCCTTTTTTACGCATGATCATCGTTTCACTCCGTTCCTTGATATGTATTGCGGCATGTATTGCGGCAGATTTCCGGGTTCAAAGGCGCTTGCGGGCGGCTCGGCTATTCCCGCTTGATCGCGGTCAGCGCGTCGGTGCGGGACGCCTTGACGGCCGGGTAAAGGCCGGACAGCACGCCTGTGAGCAAAGCGAAAAACAGCCCGACGGGCAAAATCCAAAACCGAATGAAGAAAAATTCCGCGCCTTCCCCCTGGTGGGTGAAATGAATGATAAAGATGTTGATGATCCAGATCACCCAGTAGGAGAGCAGGATTCCGAGCAAGCCTCCCAGCAGGCCGAGCAGGGACGATTCCACGATAAACATGTTGCGGATTTGCTTCAGGTTGGAGCCTAGCACCTTCATGATGCCGATCTGCCGCCTGCGCTGATAGGTGGACATCGTCATGGCCACGACGATCGAGATGGAGGCCACAAACAGCACGAATAGTCCGACCCCGCCGAAAATAATGCGGATCAGCAGAAATTCCTGATTCATTCTTGATTGCTGGTAAAGGTTCGTTTGCGTATTCAGCTTCAGCTTTTTGATCCATTGTTCGACCTGCGCCACATGGGCCGTTTCGTCCACTTTGACCTTCAATTCGGACGGGCCGGACCCCATGCTTCCCATGCTCGAGGGAGTGGAGCGCGCGGCGCTCCGGATTTGCTTGGCCATTTGGGTGGAGATGAAGATCTGCTTCTGTGAACGAAGCATATTGTCCGGCATTCCTTCCGGCTTCTTCATCACCCCGGCGACATGCACGGGAAATTCGAGCAAAGCCGGTCCGCCGTTCATTTTCAAGGCGATCCGCTTTTGATACAGCGGGTAGGAAATCACAGGCTCGTCCGGCGGCGTGCCGTTTTGCCGGCTCTGCTGCTGTTGAAGGCTGCGTATTCTGGCCGTTCGTTCGTCGAAGATATCCGTTGTGGCCGAAAAGCTGACGACGGCGGCATCCTGCATATCCAGGCCGGATGCTTGCTGCAATTGATAGCCGAAGTCCTCCAGCGTGCTCAGGTCGGTGGCGAAAACTTGAGCGTGGCCCGTTTTGGTGCGGTCTACCGTAAATTCGTAATACCCAAGCTCTTGATTCGGCGCAACCGCCTTCACATGAGGCAAGGATTTGATGATTTGAATCATCTGGTCCGTTATCGCGGCTTCCCGGCTGCCTCCGGGATCGCCGGGACTGCCGGTTTGAGCGCCGCGCACCATAATTTCATCGGTTTTCATATAGTAGCCCATCTGTTTCTGGGCATAGTAATTCACCGATTCCCCGAACGACAGCGCGACGATAATGGAGGACGAGCCGATGGCGATGCCGGTCGCGCACAGCGCGGTCACCACTTTGCGCCGGCGCAGTTGGTCCCATCCCAGGCGAAGGTAATCTTTGATTCTCATTGAGCTTCACCCGCCCATTCGGGGCTTTCGATCAGACAACCGTCCCGCAAATAAATAATTCGCTGCGTGCGCTTGGCGACTTCCTGTTCATGGGTGACGATCACGAAGGTGATATTCAGGCTTTGGTTCAACGAGAGCAGCAAATCGATAATTTCTTTCTCCGTTTTCGTATCCAGGTTTCCGGTCGGTTCGTCGGCGAATATCACGTTGGGCAAGGTGATCAGCGAACGGGCGATGCTGACGCGCTGCTGCTGCCCGCCGGAGAGCTGCGAGGGAAACATTTCGCTTTTCTCCGCCAGCCCGACCTGCCCCAGGATGTGAAGGGCTTTCTCCTTGCGCTGCTTGCCCCGGGTCCCCTGAAAGACGAGCGGCAGCTCGACGTTCTCTCTCACCGTCAGGTGGGAAATCAGTTCGTAAGATTGGAAAATAAAGCCGATATGCGTGCGGCGAAATTCGGCGAGTTGATTTTCGTTCATCCGATCGATGGCTTGTCCGGCAATCCGGATTTCCCCTTCCGTAGGCTTCATCAGGCCCGCCATCAGGTTGAGCAGCGTGGATTTTCCCGAGCCGGAGCTGCCGAGCAGCGAAATGATTTCGCCTTTGCCGACCTGGAAATGGATGTTTTTTAACACCGGCGTGACTTCGGCACCGTTGTTAAAGCTGTGCGACAGATGATCAACGACAAGCACGGTACCCCTCCCAGGCATCATTCTCTATATACATACGATTGAAACGGGAATTTAGTTGCATTGTCTTTCGCGTTGGGGTGTCGATCGGAAGCTGATACCCACGCGCGGCGCCGTCTGTTTTTCACCCCGCTTTGAAAAGGGCGGCTATTTCCGCTAGGTTTGTTCGTGGTCCGGTTTCGGTATAAAATCAAAAATTTGTCCCGATTCGAAGCTCTCCACAAGCATCGTCAGCCATTTGTAATAATCCAGCGCATGTTGTATTTTTTTCAGATCGGTGGCAATCACGCGATTTACGGGATCGTTGGGTGATGGCGAACAGAGCAGCTCCAATTCGTTTTTTGCCCTTCTCAATTCATGTTCGTTCATTTCTATGCCTTTTCTCCACTTGGTGGTGAACAATTCGATAAACGTGGTGTACCAGTCTTCCTCAACGGCATAAAGGTCTTTGCGCACCCCTTTTTGCCAAATTTTACGGACCATATTGATTTCCAATAACGAGCGCACACCGGTGCTCATGCTGGTTTTGCTCATGCTGAGAGCGTCGCTCATCTCGTCCAGCGTCATCGGTTGATCGCGAAAATACATGGCGCCGTACAGTCTTCCGATGCTTGGCGTGATCCCGTAAAGGTCGATATTCTGCGCGATGGAATGGATTACCCGTTCGCGTATTTGTTCGATTTTTTCATACTCCGGCGCGTTTTCCGAAGTCAGCGGATCCTTCATCTCCGTCGATAAGCCTCCTTATAGTGGAATGACTTAATTTGATTGTAAGAAATCGAACAAGCAAAGTAAAGAACCAAGCCGTTTATGATTCGGGAGGAAATGTCCGGGATTTTATGAATTCTTAATATATTGTACGTACAGTTTGTACTGTACAAACGACAAGAACGATTATGGCCGCATATGCGCTTTGCCATTCGGGGAACGCGGGGGGTACAATGTTATTTGCGCAATAGCGGAGGAAAAAGATGACGGGGTGCGGGATGACATGGCAAAGATTCAGGCGCGGCAGTTGACAAAAATATTCGGCCGTCATGCGAAATGGGCCGCTTCGTTATTGGATCAGGGGAGGAGCAAGGCGGAAATCCTGAAGCAAACCGGTTCGACGGTCGGCGTGAATCAGGCCGGTTTTGAGGTTCACGAGGGCGAAATTTTCGTTATTATGGGGCTGTCCGGAAGCGGAAAGTCGACTTTGGTTCGGCTTTTGAACCGGCTCATCGAACCTACTTCCGGATCGGTGTATGTCGACGGGGAAGATATTTCCAAGCTGTCGTCTGCACAATTGCGGGAGGTGCGCAGAAAGAAAATGAGCATGGTTTTTCAGAAATTCGCTCTTTTTCCCCATCGCACCGTGTTGGAGAATGTGGCCTTTGGTTTGGAGATTCAGGGATTGCGCGCGGACAAACGGGAGAAAATGGCGCAGTCTTCCCTGGAGCTGGTCGGACTGAACGGATACGGAAAGCAATACCCCGACCAGTTGAGCGGCGGAATGCAGCAAAGGGTCGGATTGGCTCGCGCCCTTGCGAACGATCCCGATATTTTGCTGATGGACGAAGCGTTTAGCGCATTGGATCCGCTGACCCGAAAGGACATGCAGGATGAATTGCTGGTGCTTCAGGGCTCCATGCGGAAAACGATCGTGTTTATTACGCATGATTTGGATGAGGCCCTTCGGATCGGGGACCGGATCGCGCTGATGAGAGATGGAAGCATCGTGCAGATGGGCACGCCCGAAGAAATATTGATGCGCCCGGCAAACAGGTATGTGGAACGGTTTGTTGAGGACGTCGACTTTTCCAGGGTTTTTACGGCCCAGCATGTGATGAAGCGTCCGGAATCGATTGTGTTGGGAAAGGATGGCGTGCGCGTCGCCTTGGAGCGGATGAAGGCGCGGGGAATATCCTGCATCTTCGTCGTTGATCGGCACAATGTACTGAAGGGCGTCATTACTGCGGATCGGGCCAAGGAAGCGATCGGAAGCGGCGATGAGGCGGTGTCGCACATTATGCAAGACGATGTGGTCAAGACGGAAATGCATACGCCTCTGCATGATCTGTTCGAAAAAGCCTCCAATGCGTCCATTCCGGTGGCTGTTGTCGATGGCGGGAATCGCCTTCGCGGGGTGATCGTCCGCGGAGCGATTCTGGCGGCGCTGTCCGGGAACGAGGTGAGCGGAATTGAATGAGAAGTATAAGCTTCCCGTCGGGGAAACGGCCAAGTGGATTGTGGATTATGTGAAGCAATTCCCGGAATTTCTGGATGGCGTTCGAAGCTTCATTTTGTTTTTTTACAATCTGTTTGAAACCGCGCTTCTGTTTTTTCCGCCCTGGCTGCTGATCGCGGCCCTGTCGGCTTTGGCTTACCGGAGTTCGAGAAAAGCGGGTCTTGGCGTATTCACCGTGCTCGGTTTGTTGCTGGTGTGGAATCTCGGATATTGGGCGCAGATGGTGTATACGTTGTCGCTTGTGTTAACGTCGGCGATCGCGGCCATTGTTGTCGGCATTCCGATCGGGATATGGGCCGCCAAAAGCAAAACGGTTCACCGGATCGCGGCGCCTGTGCTTGATTTTATGCAAACGATGCCGGCATTTGTGTATTTGATCCCGGTCGTTACTTTTTTCAGCATTGGGGAAGTGCCCGGAATTATCTCCTCGTTTATTTTTGCCATGCCGCCCACGGTGCGTTTGACCACGCTGGGAATTCTGCAGGTGCCTTTGGAAATGGTGGAGGCTTCCGACGCTTTTGGAACAACCGGATGGCAGAAGCTGTTCAAGGTGCAAATTCCTTTGGCTCGCAAAACGATGATGGCGGGCGTCAATCAGACGATTATGCTTGCCTTGTCCATGGTTGTGATCGCTTCGATGGTGGGCGCAAAGGGACTGGGAAGGGAAATTTTTTTCGCGGTAAGCCAGATCAAGGTGAAGGAAGGCGTCGAGGCGGGTCTGTGCATTGTCATTCTGGCGATTTTGCTGGATCGAATCACCCAAAATTTTGGGGCGAAACAAAGTTCTGAAAGGATGTAAGGCAAATGAATTGGAAAAAATGGGCCGGAAGGTCGGGGCTCGCGATTGCGGCGGCCGCAGCGGTAGTATTGGCCGGTTGTTCCCAGGGAGCGGGGAATTCGGAACAGGCAAAAGGGTTTGAGCATATCGTCGGCATTGAAGCGGGTTCGGGCGTAGTGAGCGCGGCGGAAAACGCAGTGAAGGCGGAATATGGCGACGGGCAACAAGGGTATGATCTGGATGTTGAAGTGGTTCCCAGCTCGAGCGCGGCCATGGCTGCGTCGCTGGAATCGGCGATCGACAAAAAGGAATGGGTTGTTGTAACAGGTTGGACGCCGCATTGGATGTTCGCCGCATTCGACCTGAAATATTTGGACGATCCGCTGGGCGTGTTCGGGTCGGAGGAAGCGATTCACACGGTTGTCCGCAAGGGATTGCAGGAGGAGAAGCCCGGGGCTTATCAGGTGCTGGACCGGTTTCACTGGACCGCATCCGATATGGAAAGCGTCATGCTGGATATTTATGAGAACGAGACGCCGCCGCAAGATGCGGCCCAAGCGTGGATAGACGCTCATCGCGATCAGGTGGACAGTTGGATCGAAGGAGTCGAAAAGGTGGATCATAAGCCTTTGAGCCTGGTGTATGTGGCATGGGATTCGGAGATTGCTTCCACCAACATGATCGCTCTGGTGCTTGGTGAAATCGGGTATGACGTGGAGATTACGCCGGTGGACAATACGCCCATGTGGCAGGCGATTGCTCAAGGCACGCATGACGGCATGGTGGCGGCGTGGCTGCCGGGGACGCATGCGGAACAATACAAGATGTTCAAGGACGACGTTGTCGATCTGGGACCCAATTTGGAAGGCGCCAAGATTGGACTGGTCGTGCCCGATTATGTCGATATCGACAGCATCGCGGAAATCAAAAAAAGATAAAGCGTTTTATCGCATAACGGCATAGGAAGAAAAGCGGCGTTCGTTGGATCGCCGCTTTTCTTTTTGAGGTGCGCGGATCCGGTTTCAGTTGTGCGAGCCGCACCCGTGGGTGATTCTCGGCAATTCCTTCGGCTTGGGCAGTCTGCCTGCCTCGATCGTTTTGCCCAGGTATTCGCCGAACCAGCGTTGCAGATTGGCGAATTCCTGCCGGGCAAACAAATATTGCCGGATGACGGCATTGCCGTATAAGGCGCGTTCTTCCCGGTCGAAGTGTTCGGTCTCCTCCCGGCTCAACGCCTGGCCTTGCCGTTCTTTGGCCTGCATGGCTTGCTGCGTTTCCCCAAACGCTTCAAGCTGGCGGATGGCCGGCTCGTCGGCGTCAAATCGCTCGATCATTTGCTTTAACTCTTTGTATTTGGGCTGCTCCAGAAGCAGGGTGCAAAGCTCCTCCATTTTTTCGTCCACGATTTCCAAGCCTTTGATCGACATCGTTGCCCCTCCTCGCTTTGGTTTACTTCCCAGTTTAATACGGCGGCCCGATTGCGGATGTGACAGGAATCACATTTGATTCCGAAGGTGGAAGACACTATACTCATCTGTGACGGCTATCACGTTCGCAGGGCCGGAATTGAAGTATACTGGAAACAAGGAGACAGAAGGAGGATCGAGGGAATGCAAGTATATTCATTAGCTTTTAACGAAAATTTTATTCGTCCGGTGCTGGATAATCAGGTGTCGAAAGTGGTGCAGTTTTCATTTTCGAAGGGGAAAGTGTTGGAAAAACACAGAACCTCCAGCCCTATTTTGGTTCAAGTTCTATCCGGCAAGGTGCGTTTTACGGCGGAGGAGGAAGTCATGCTCGAACCGGGCCGGCTCGTCAGCCTCGAACCGAACGTGGAGCATGCCGTTGAAGCGCTGGAAGACAGCGTGGTGGTCTTGATTTTGACGCCAAGCCCGTCCGCGCATACCATCTTGAAGCCTCTCTGATGCGGGGGGCGATTGCAAATCATCCAGTTTGGTGGAGGCGATGAGAACCGTGAAAAATTCGAAGGTCGTCATTCCGCATGAACATGGAGGGTGGGCCATGATGTCCGTGCCTTTCTTGCTCGGCATGCTGGCCGGCGACCCTCATTGGTCGCACGCTCCGTTGTTTTTGTCGTGGTTGTGTCTTTATTTGTGTTCATATCCTTTGCTGCAATACATCAAGCGGGGAAAAAATCCGTCCCACTGGTTGAAATGGACGTGGATATACGGATTGCCGGCTGTCGTGCTGCTGGTTCCCGCGTTGATCGTGGAGCCGTCGCTGCTGTGGCTGGGGCCGGTGTTCGCCTTGCTGTTCAGCGTGAATATTTGGCATTCCAGGCGGAAGAACGAAAGGGCGCTGCTGAATGATATATGCGCCATTCTCAGCTTCTCGATCGGCGGCGCGGCCGCCTATGTGCTGGGAAGCGGCGGATGGGACAAGATGGCGGTGGCCGTCAGCCTGTTCAGCTTTTTGTATTTTATGGGCAGCACGTTTTTTATTAAAACCGTCTTCCGGGAGAGAGGCAACGCCTCCTGGCTGGCCGCCGCCCGAATTTTCCACGTGCTGTTGCTCGTCATCCCCGCCGCGGCCGGCTATTTGTGGATGGGCATTCCCTATATTTTCTCCGCGGTCCGCACGTTCGTTTTCGGAGGCAAGCAGCTTCGCCCCTGGAAGGTCGGCTCGATGGAAATCATCGGAGTCGTCCAGTTTCTGATTCTCTCGCTGATCCTGATCAAGCTGTAGCCGTGCGGGTTTGCGTGTTTTGTCGGGCGCATGACGATTTCGTCGTTGCATGATTAGGGACAGGATGTTTTGACCTTGATGGGCTTTTGCCCTCAAGGTTTTTTATTTTAGGTATGATTGTTCATATCCTCATCGGTATCAGTTCAATATAATATCGAAAATCCAACCAACTTGCTGCCGGATTGACACTCTGCGATCGGTATGCCGTATTTGACGCTAATCCTGTTTGAATATAAAATTGAACCAGATATTGGTATATGCAGCTTTTTGTAAACGGGGATGGAAACCGGGGAGGCGAAACGGGTGTCCCAAATCAGGATCGATTTGAACGAGATGGAACGATTAAACGGACGGTTGCGGCAGGTCGAACGGCAGCTGGCCGGGATCAGCGGCGATGTCTCTTCTATGGTTCATCGGGTGGAAGGTCCCATCCGGACGCGCCATTCCATCGGAGAACGATTGGAGGGCGTGCAACATCATCTGGGTGAACTACAAAACCGGCTGCGAGAATTGCGAGGTTTCGTACAAGCTTCCGGTAACGCGTACGGTGAGACGGAACAAGGACTTGTTCGCCAAGCGGATCACATCGGCGATAAGCAACAGCCCCAAAGCGTTAATCCTATGTGGAGGGACGCAAGGGAAAATCCGCGGGCAAGGCCGTCGCCGGAAGCGATCCGGGCGGGCTATGCCCGAATAGGGCAGGTCGCCGGTTCGGCTGTCGAATGGTTCAAAGGGTACACCGAGTTACACGAAACGAAGCCGGCGAATATGGCAGT
>CAYYCV010000102.1:11041-16915 GCA_964470405.1 uncultured Caryophanales bacterium | reverse complement strand
GATCTTCTCCAACGTTTTTGCCAAACGCTTTTCGGTTACAGGCTTCATTAAATAGTCCAGCGCGCTCACGTCGAAGGCTTGGAGTGCATAATGGTCGTATGCGGTGACAAATACCACATCGATTGAATCATCGAGATCATGCAACAGGCTGGAAAGCTTCATCCCGTTAATTTCCGGCATGCCGATATCCAGAAACGCGACGTGAATCGGATTCGTCTTCGCAAATTCGAATGCTGCGAGCGGGTCCGAAAAGGTATGGCATATTTCAATCTCGCCGCTGTCGGACAAGATCTTTTTCAATAGTTTCATCGGCAATTCTTCATCGTCCACAATGATGGCTCGCCACATGCTTCAACCTCCTGAGCGTTTTGCAGAGCAAAGCTTGCACCGCAAGCATCCGCTAATGCTGGAGCGGCTGCGCGGGGATATCGAAAAAAACCTTCGTGCCCATTCCTTCTGCGCTGTGAATACGAAGGTTCGTTCCATATTGCAATCGGATGCGTCGGCTGATGTTCCACAACCCGACGCCCTTCTTGTTGTCGTCCGGCTGAAGCAGTTCCTCCTGTTTTTTTTCGCTCATACCGCATCCATTATCCTCTACGGCAAAGCGGACTGCGGCGTTTGCTTCCTCCTGAATCGATATTTTTACAGTTCCTCCCCGCAAATTGGACATCAGGCCATGCCTGATCGCGTTTTCCACCAATGGCTGCAAAATCATCGGGGGAATGCGGAGATCCGGACGGGCATTCACATTGTACTCGACATGCAACCTGGCGCCAAATCGCACCTTTTCAATATTAATATACGCGTTGACCAACTCTAATTCATTTTCTACCGTCGTGAGCGAATCGTGTTGTTTGAAGTGAATGCTGCTTCGCAAATACTGCGAAAGATCCATCGTCAATTCCCCCGCTTTATGGGGTTCGTCGATGCACAATGCGGCAATGGAACTCAGGGTATTGTAAAGAAAATGGGGATTGATCTGGGAACGCAAAAAAGCGATTTCCGCATCCTTGACGTCCGATTGCAACTGTTGATTTTTTCTGATCGTATCCTTGATCGTTTCGATTAACGCAGTAAATAATAACACAATGACTAAAGTAATCATAATATAAATCAATTGCACCTGAAAAACCTTGTAGGAAAACCCCCTAATCATAGACGTTGCCATTACTCCGACAAAACAATAGTAAGCGGACAGCAGCAGCGCAATGTGTATCTTCTTTTTCCTCTTTGCTTTCGCGAAAAATTTCTGATAGTAGAAAATAACCGGCATGCTGAACAACAGGGCCAGGGTGGTCGTATAGAGTCCCAAATCAGCCCCAAGATACCAACGGTACACCATAATGAGGACCGACAAAGCCAACCCTGTTCGCATGCCGCAGTATAACGTCCCCAACAGCAAGGGAATGATTCTGATGTCGATGTGGATATTGGAAGTGATCTGTACAGGAAAGGACATACACAATACAATCGATGACCCGAATAACGCGGAAAGGATGATCTTGACGCGAGCATTTCTCTCGGACTTCTCCGCAAAAAATATTTGAAAGGTGAAAATTAAAGTGGCTATAACGGTCAGTTGCAACAAAAAATCTTTAAAAATGGACATCATTCATAGCCTTCCTTTTTCAAATTAATCGACGACTGTGCTTCTCTATCGGACACTCTACATGTTAACATACTTCTATCTTCGAACGTCAGGGGAATGGGGATAAGTCCGCTTATCGCGCTTCTTCCTGGTCTTTTGTTCACCTGTCCGAAAAAGCGAAAATAACCCGGCCAGGTTGACGGCCTGCGGGTTATTTTCCGGTCTCTGACGGGGGGTTCCCGCCCCATTGTTGTGCAGGGAGTCGGATGGCCGTCCGATTCCTTATTTCTACCCTGATCATATCACGGGTGTTTCATTCGTGCAATTTACCTTTCGTCCTTACGATGGATAAGAGCCGCGGCGGACAAACAGAATGATGCGGCTTGCTTGCATTGGCCCGCCGGGCCGGGGAGGGGGGTCAGATCCACCCCGTGCTCATGACGATCCCCATCCACTCTTCGACGGTGATCGGATTTACTGCAAGCACTGCGTTGAGCGCCTCTGTATGGCTATAGCCAAGCGCCTGCAAATTATTCGTCATTTTCGAGCGGTCGCCTCCATAACTCCCCATCGCTCGGGTGAGTTCAAGGATGCTGTAACCGGCGTCTTTCATTGCGCGAAAGGCGGCTTCTTCCCCTCCGGCCACATCCATCAGTCCGACATGGATATTCCCCATACTGAAAGTCGTATGGTGGAGCGCATCGGCGATTTGGGCCGCAGTTGCATTGAACGGAGCTTGCTTCAGGAGATCCGCGATTTGCCGGGGTGTCGTATACCCGTCGGTATTTTGCAACAATGCGCTTAGCGATCGAAGCGACAGATGAAAGTCGGTATACAGTGTGCCTGCGACGGTGGGAGCGCTATATTCGGCATTCCGCATCGTGTCCAACACGATAGAGCATTGGGGAACGCTCGCGCTGCAATCCAGAGCCTGTTCGCCGAGGCTGGCCGCGATCGCCTCGATGACCCGCGTGTACGTGAAGGTGCTGTTCCCGGTGGAGCAGGCGGGCAGACTGGCGAGAATGCCATCCGCGCAGGCTGTCATTTGTTTCAGCGCCTTCGCCACGGTCGTCGTCCAAAACTCGTTCGCGACAGGCGCAACTGCCTGATTGACACCCGCTGCCACTTCCGGCAAATCATATCCGTTGCTCCATAGCAGCGACCCGATCTCGGCCGGCGTGTAACCGTAGCTTTGCATGATCGCCGTCGCCGGGGCACGGTCTACGCCCAGCGCCTTGAGATTTTTGGACAATGTCAACGGATCGTTTATCAAACCTCCGGGACTGTACAACTGGATCAATGCATCCATGGCGTGAACATTCGCCGCCTGCAAATATCCCCTCAGCACAAACGGGTCTCTTGCTTCCAGCAACGGGACGATGTCGGCAACGGAATACCCGGCCTCCTTCATGGCCTGAGTGATCGCTTCGTCTCCGACAATGCCGAACACGCTTGCCAGCACGGACTTGGCGTCCGATGGCGACAGGCCCATCGTACTCCGAAGGGCTTTGATCGTCTGATTCAAATTGTAACCGGCTTGTTTCAGAATGCTCGCAATTTCAATTACGTCGCTCTTTGCATAGACTTGCTGCAACAAACTTACCGCCTGTGTTGCCGGTGCTCCCTTGCCATAGAGATCCGTGGCCGCATATTGCGTAAAATCAATGGAACTGCCCATATTCGCCAGCACTGTACTTACCTGGGTCGAAGTACAGTCTCGCCCCGGCGCTGTAAATATATCAAGCAATTGCGCATCATCGGAATGAAACACTTGTTTCATCGCCACAATCACAGGCTCCAGATTATCGCAACTGCCATAGCCTGCGGACATCAAATTACTGGCAACTGTCACGTCGTTTACGCTCGAAACATCAAGCAGATACTGCGCGACCGCCTCGGCGCTATAGCCGGCATCGTGGAGGTAGCCGACCATAACCGCCAGCGTCTGACCGGAGCCAATCACTCCGGCGATCTCCGCAAGGGTATACCCCGCTTGCGTCATCGCTTCTATTTTTTGCGGAGCGGTCATGGAGCCGTATATCGACTGGATTTTATTCATTACGGTGCTGAGGGAGCCTGAGCGGGCCGCGTCGCGCAACCCGGCCAACGCTTCGGTGGCGTTCATGCCAAACGTATTTTGCAAGATATAAAGAAGCCGCCATTCCCCCGATTTGCTGCCATTATCGGCCAAATCCGAAGTTAGCCCCGAATGCTTGGCGGTGTAGGACGCGTTGCGGATTTCAATAAATTCAAATCCGTCTATCGCATAAAGGCTTTGTAATGCCAACGCGACTTCCTGTAGATCATAAACATTTCCCAACTTCAAAATTTCGATACCCACCGTCTCCGCCGTCTGACCGAAAACCTTTTGCAGAACAGACGCAATATCGGCGGTGCTGTAATAGCCCACGGCTTGGCTGTCGACAAACGTAACGCTGGATAGCGCCTGGGTCACCCCGGCCACGTTGAAGCTCCCCTCCTGAATCAGAGCCGGCTTCAGCATGGCGATCACCTGTTCAGCCGTGTAACCGGCCACATGAAGGAACGGCGAAATTTGTTTGATTGAATCGGGCATTAGGGCTACCGCCGCCCTGGCGACATCGTTATCGCCGAATCCGGCTTGCTGGAGCATCTGGAGCGTATCAAGCGTAGTAAAACCCATCTGTGAAAAAACGTTCGTTGCCAATGCCGCGGCGTCGTAGCCAAGCACGGTTTGAATAGCCTGCGCGATGAGAAGCGGGCTGTACCCATTCCCATCAAGTACGTTGGTTATTGCCAAATCCGCGCCCGGCTGTATTTTTTTATAGAAGTCGCTTTCCAATATTCGTGCCGCGTCTGTTGCATCGTATCCGCCTGCTTTCAATGCCGATACGCGAAGGTTCGGATCCGACTTGTAGGTTGGATACAAAGCAACCAGCAACGCGTTTGTCTCTGCGGCGGTCAGATTTGCCGACCGCAAGCCGGCGGCGACCGTGCCGACAGGCGCGAACGCGCCGCTCTCGCCGAACACGCCCGGCCAGGCCGCGGCGACGGCAGCCGTATTGCCGCCTCCATTCAAACCGAGGACAGCGGCCACTGCGTCGGACAAGCCGTAACCCGCTCCGGTCAGCGCCGATCCCAGTTGACCGGGCGCGTCGGAAAAACGCGACCAAAGCGCGTCGGCCGTCTGCGCTACGGTGAAGTTCGTGGCATAGAGCGCTTGGGCAAGCTCCGATGGCTGCGTGAAGCCCGCCGAAACGAGCGCAGTGACAAGATCATCGGCCGTGCCGGCCTTCGGCAACACCGCGGCCGCCACGGTTAAACTATTTGCCAGGTACACCTGTTTCAAGGCCGAAGCAACGTTGGCGACAGGATATCCCGCATAGAGCAAGCCGGCTGCCGCAGATTGAACGGAAACTTGCGCCGTCTTTAATGCATCGGCCGCCTCATTCACATTGTATCCGTTTGTTTGCAACGCCTGAACGACAACAACGAGCGAATAGCCTTGGGCTTTCAGCATGTCGACGATGCCATTCAGCGTTTCGTCGTCATTTTTCAGCTCTTCTGCAAGCGAGCCGGCCGTTGGAACGGCCAGATTGCTAAAGGCCGGGAGTGGGGAGCCGCCGGCGGTTTGCAATCCCGGCGGTTCATACGAGACGGATACCGTGCCGAGCGGAACGGGATTGGCCAAGCCGATGCGAAGCTTGCTTGGATCGGCATCAAGCGTCATCGAAACGACCGGATTTGAACTCCCGTTCACCGTAACGGTCAAACCGGCCGGCGACGTCGGCGCCGCCAGCGGCGCTCCGAAGCCGATCACAATTTCGGAAGCATCGCCGCTGGTTGACGCGGACAGGATGTCGAAATTTTTGACCGTTACCTTGGCATGAACCTCCAAAGGAATGGCCGGATTGGCCTGGGAGACGCCGCCGGGCAGGACGAACGTTCCGATTGCGGTGTAACTGCCCGCCTGAGCGGCATTGTAACCGTCCATCGTCCAGTCCAGGTTGACGGTATGCGCCGTCCCGGCTTGATCCGTCATCGTCGTTGTCGTCGCCAGCGCGGCGATAGCGTCCGCTTCCGACGTTCCAAAATCGACCTCGGTGTCCGTTGCATCGGCGATGGATACGATAGGGGGGGCGTTCACCGTTACATGGGCCGTCACACTCAAAGGGACCGGCGGATTGGCCTGAGCGATATTTGCGGGCAACGCGAAGGATCCGGTTGCCGTATAAACGCCTGCTTGATGGCTGTCGTAGCCGTCCATCGTCCAATCGAGGTTGACGGTATGCGTCGTCCCGGCT
>CAYYCV010000102.1:6906-10941 GCA_964470405.1 uncultured Caryophanales bacterium | reverse complement strand
TTCACCGTTACATGGGCCGTCACGCTCAAAGGAACCGGCGGATTGGCCTGGGCAACACCTGTCGGCAACGAGAAGGATCCGGTTGCCGTGTAAACGCCCGCTTGATTGCCGTCGTAATGGGCCATCGTCCAGTTCAAGTCGACGATGTGCGCCGCATAGACGTTGTCCGTCACCGTAATCGTCTGATCCAGGGCAGACAAAGCATTTTCCAACGCTGTCCCGAAATCGACTGCAATGTCGGACGCATAAGTAACGGATACGACCGTTGCATCGACCGGCGGAACGACTGCCGCTCTCACCGTCACTTTTGCCGTCACCTTCAAAGGCACCGGGGGATTGGCCTGAGCCACTCCCGCCGGCAGCGCAAACGTTCCAACTGCCGCATAAACGCCTGCTTGATTGCCGTCGTAACCGTCCATCGTCCAGTTCAGGTTGACAGTATGCGTCGTGTGATCGCTGTCCGTTATGGTTGTCGTCTTCGCCAGTGCGGACAAGGCATACGTCGGCGCCGTTCCGTAAGCGACTTCGATGTCGGCTACGTCGGCAACAGAAGCGACGGCAGGTTTTGCCGCCTCGTTGCCGTCATTGCCATTGCCGGCGCCGTTATCGCTGCCATTCCCGCTGCCATTGCCGGCGCCGTTGCCGTTATTCCCGCTGCCATTGCCGTTGGTGTTGTCGTTGGTGTTGTCGTTGGTGTTGCCGCTCGCCGCGGGTTCCGTCGTTTCCGCAAGCGAATCGTTGACTTCGACGACAACGCCTTCTGCCGCGTCTAATTTATCCGGCTTTCTGTCGAAAGTGGAGCCGTTGACATTCACTTTTGCATTTTTCACATTCCCATTCCCGGTTACTTCCGTATTTGAATCGAGAATCAGCATGTCCACATTCGCATTGTCCGCCACGCTCAATTTTGTGCTCGCAGCGCTGCTGTTCACTTTAAGCTCGTTGATCGATCCGTTTTGCAAATCGACGGAAACGTTTGGCGTATCGATGGTTACGGAAGTAAAGGCACCGCTCAGCCTGACGATCGGATGGCCGGTCGTTTCGTCCATCGCGATGGTAACGTCGCCGAAACCTGGCCCTATGGCTTCATCCGTCTCCAAAGCCGCGCCGGTTTTCAGCGAGGTTTGATCGATATTCGTTGATCCCGAGGCGACAATCCGAACGCTTCCTGTTTTTTTGTCAACGATCACTTTAAATAATCGAGAATCGATTACGTGGACGCTGTGCTCGCCTCCGCCGCTAACGATCGTCGAACCTTCCACGATGATGCCGTTTAGTGTAACATCTCCTTCTCCAACGGATTGCGCAAGCAGCAGATTGCCCGTAATCCGCACATTTTGCAAAGTGACATCCGGAGAGGTGATGATGACATTGCCGCGGATGGTGTTCACTTGACGTCCCGGCCCGTAAGTGCCGGCGGCAACGATCTTCATGGCGGCCGTTTGATCCAGCGCGACAATCGCTTCCGCCCGTGTAATCGGTTGTACGGGGCGGAACGTTCCGTCCGGGTAACCCTTCATGTATCCTTGGTCAACGACTGCCGCTATGGCCCCCCGGCTCCATGAGGGGATTGCCGCTTTATCGCCAAATTTCAGGATGCTCTTGCTTCCGGACGGTTCCAATCCCAGCAATCTGGCGATCACGATCGCCGCTTCTTGCCGGCTGATCGGTTCATTCGGCCGAAAAGTATGATCCTGATAACCGGAAATCGTTCCGGCCGCCGTCGCGATTTCCACGTCTTTGGAGTACCATGCGTCGGCGACATCCGGGTAGTCGATGGCCGACCGTTCCGTATAGCCATACATCCGGTTGGTCAAAGCAACAAATTCTGCCCTGGTCACTTTTTGCTCCGGGTGAAAGCTGCCGTCCTCATCGCCCTTGGCCCATCCCAGTTCGGCCCAATGTTCGATGGCTTGCTCGGCCCAATGGCCCTGAATATCGTTGAAAACAAGCCGTGCGGCCGACACCGCCGGCGGAACCTCCTTCGCTGCCGACATCGTTCCGAAAGGGAACAAGCCGGCCATCATAGCCATGATCATAATTCCGTTTAATGCCGCCCGTCGTCTCTTCCCGCTAAAAAAATGCACCCTGTTCGAACTCCTTTCGTTCAAGTACTCAAACGTATCCGCATGTATACTTTGCGATATTTGAAAAAAATAGAGATTATCATTTTTATTGTACGAGGCTTCGGTGAAAGAATAATGAAAGAAAATGGCGAAAAACGAATAAAACCCGCGTTGCATCAAGCTTTCGCGGGTTTTAACGAATATGGAAATTATTTTACATGGCGTTGAAGTACTGATCGATCATCCAAAAATGAAGTGTCGAGGGAAGGTTCTTACCTTTGATGCCGCTGGTCCAAAAGGCGATAGACGGAGACGTGCGAACGTGACTCGTTAGTGAAGGGGGAGCCGGACCAATCCGCAGACCTGCTTTCAAGCTCAAACCCGGCCAACTGAGCCATGAGGTCCATCTCGGCAGGCCAAATATAGCGATGAAGGGAGCGGAAGAGGCAAGCCTGGCGGTCGTCGCCAAATCTGAAATGGTGCGACACGACCTGTTGATTCACCGCATCGTAGGTGTCAAGACCGATATAGCCCGGTTCGGAGCGATAGACTACGGCCTGTGTGTCGTAAGACTCAGCGGTTTCGGTGTCCCGGATTTCTTCATTGCGCATGCGGTCTTTCCTCCTCCGTTTGTTCAATTGGGGCTGCTGCTATCCGGCCAAATCAGGAATCGATCCACCCGAGCGCTTGCAGCGTCCCGATGAATACGACTGCCGCCTGAGCGCGTGTGGCTTCACCCTTTGGACTAAAT
The DNA here is from genome assembly GCA_964470405.1 of uncultured Caryophanales bacterium. Taxonomy (GTDB): domain Bacteria; phylum Bacillota; class Bacilli; order Paenibacillales; family CAYYCV01; genus CAYYCV01. The sequence goes on along the minus strand of CAYYCV010000102.1, from coordinate 8,124 downwards.
CGGTTCATGCCTGTTCCCCTCATAATGTTCAACTGAACCATCATGCGAACATCCTCCAGGTAGGCGGCGTTCACGCTCTTGATGTCCGTGTAACCGTCCAGGTCAAGTTGCCGCTGTGGCATCGGCAGCTTTTCAAGCGTTACTGCCGCGGCCAGCATGCTCGCCATTTCCTCACGGGTCAGCGGCTGATTCGGCCTGAAGCTGTTGCCGCTCGCGAAGTGGAGCAGTCCAAGCGCCTTGGCTTCCGTTACCGCGTCATAATACCACGCGTTCGGCTTTACATCGTCATAGGACAAGCTGCCGTTTGTTTGTCGGCCGTATCCAAGCACTCGGACCAGCATGGCAGCAAACTCGGCTCTCGTTATCGTTCGATCCGGCTCGTACTTGCCGCCGCCTACTCCGACAACAAGTCCTTTCGCCGCGGCCAGCCCGACCCTGGATTCGCTCCAATGCTTCCGCACATCGGAGAAGGTTACCGGATTGCGCGCCACGAGATATACGCTATTCGTATAAGAGCTGACCATCACATACCATACATGGTCTATGTGCACAATCTTAGCCGGGACAAATCCAAACTTCTTTGTCGCTTCATCATATCGGAATGCCCCCCACTGCTCGGGCATGTCGGTCACGTTCTTCGGCATCGGGATCACCCGCGTCAGCGCCTTGCTGAATTGATCCGCCGTCCCGATCACTTCATCGTTCTTCGCGTTTACGATCTGTATACTGAAGTCCACGATGGTTCCCATGGCCGAGCCATAAGGCAAACCTTCCTCAAAAGCCGCCCGTATATCCTTGTCGCCGGATTTATCGGTCAGCGTGATCTTAAAGCTGATGTCCTCTGCTTTGAGATCGTTTGTGGCAAGCAGGTCTTGCAGCCCCGGAATCAGCGACGCCAGATTGACCGGCACTTGATAGCTGCCGTATGGCGACTTGATCTCGATGAAAAAGTCGGCGTTCTTGCCCTCAAAGCTTGTTAAAATGCCGGCCGGGATGCTGACATAAGCTGCTCCGTCCTTGGGCGTGGTTTCCAGTGTAACGGACGGTTTCGTCAGGTCGATTGAAGCCGGATCGATGTCAACGCCGCCCTTGTCGATTGAAGGCGCCGGCGGGTTCGATGATCCTCCGGTGGAGTCCGTCGCGGTATTCGACGGTGTCGTATCGCTAACTGCAATCGCCAGCGTCTGATCCGCTCCCGCGCTGAACGTGAAGGTCAAG
>CAYYCV010000102.1:0-6806 GCA_964470405.1 uncultured Caryophanales bacterium | reverse complement strand
CCCGCGCTGAACGTGAAGGTCAAGCTTGTTATTCCCAGCGGCTGCGCAGCCAGATAGCGCTTCAGAATCGTCACTGTATCGTCATCCACGATATAATCGTCGCCGGACACAAGCGCAGTGCCACCGTTGCTTATACTGCTCAGCGTGTTGCCGTTTAGCGCCAGCTCCGTCACGACATCCGCCTGCGCGGAAATGTTCTTGTCGAAGCTGGCTATATCCGGGCTGATCTCACTGTTCAACGGTGTTGTGTCGCTGATCGTGATCTCCAGCGTCCGCGTATCTCCGCCGCTGAACGTAAACGTCAGGATTGTCTTGCCTTCCGGCTGTGCGGCCAGGTAGCTCTTCCGGATGATCACCGTGTTCCCCGTGATCGCGTAATCCCTTCCGCCCAGGAGCTCGTCTGTCCCGTTGCTGATATTCACCAACGTGTTGCCGTGCAATGTCAGCGTCGTGTCTACATCGGCTTGCGCGGCAATGTTCTTGTCGAAGCTGCCCGCGGCGGGGCTGAGCGTGCTGTTCAGCGCCGAATTATCCAGAACGAAGGCCGGGGATACGCGGGATGCGGCGTCTATCTCATTGCCTGCCGCATCCTTCCCTTGAATGTGCAAGTACCAACTCCCATCTGCGCCTGCTTTCGTCAAAGTACTGCCATTCTTCAATGGCAGCCACCCATCTGTCAGTTCCGTTGTACTTTGCGTCCATGCATATTTCAGTGTGGATTCCACCAACCCGCTGTCGCCGATGTCGGTAACCGTCGCCGTTACCGAGGCCTCCCGCGCCGGTGTTGCGTTTCCCATCGGATCGAAGTCAACCGTCGGCGCTTTCCTGTCAATATTCACCGCATATGGAGCGGTCAAGCTATTCCCAAGAGAATCGGTCACTTTGAACTCGCCGGAGCTCATGCCGTCATCGGGGAAAAATATTTCCTGCCCAACATAGCCCCCTTGATCTATTCCGTTCCAAGTCCAGGTAAAGGAGGTAAGCGTCTGGCCTTCTTTGGTTTCTGCCGCAGCGGTTACCTTGACGGAGTTGTGCACCCATTCCCCGCTTGAATAAGGGCCGTCGACAGTCGTCTTGGTGATCGTCAGCTTTAAGTCGTCCTTGGTGATGCTTACGGTGCGGCTGTCGGTTTGCACATTGTTTGCCGCATCGCTTGCCTGAACGATAACCGTATGAATCCCGGGTTCGGATATCGTGATAGAACCTGAATAATCCGTCCATGTCTTACCGCCGTCCAGCGTATACTTCACCGTTACGGGGGAACTTAGCGCATCTGTCGCTTCGGCGGTTATGACAACATCCATGTTTGACCAGTCCGCTTCATTATAGTCATCCCCATCTATCGTCCCTTTCTTCATCTTCAGGTCCAGCGTCGGCGCCGTGTTATCAATCAAGAACGGTTCTGACACCGCGGTTGCTCCATTCTCCGCATAATCCCTGGCCCGGATGTGCAAATACCAATTCCCGTCCGCGCCGGCGTACGTAAATGGTGCGAGTTGTGTATGAGGGAGGAGAGAGAAGCCGGCCCACCCGCCGGCGGGGGCGGAATCCGTCGGCGACCAGGCATACTCCAGCGTAGACGCATCGATACCGCTCGTCGCATCCGCGACCTGAACGGCAGTCGTAATCGTTCTTAATGGTGTCGTACTGCCATTGGGGGAGAAGGTTACCGAAGGCGGAACCCGATCGCGCGATACCGTTAGCGTATAGATTTTGGGTGCTTTCATATAAGGTTCCACCCGAACCTTGATCACGGCTCCGGTAGGCGGAACCGAAACGGCGACCGTCCGGCCGCTTGTTTGCAACCGGTCATTGATATACAGTGCGGAATACGCGGTATCTTTCAAGTTCGCCTCGATATGAACGCTTGTTGCCTCCGGGTCGATATCATAATGATACGAATCGACGGAGGAAGGGAACGCCGGGGTCGGCACGCCCTCCTCGAGCGTCAAACTGCTCAACTCGTTGTCGCCCGGCACCGATGTTTGCGATCCCCAACTAACGACTGTGCCATCGCTCTTCAATGCCAGAGAATGATCGACACCCGCCGATACCGCGACAACATCCGCAAGTCCGGCGGGAGGTTGCGTATGGTCCCCCCAGCCAACCACCGTACCATCATTCTTCAACGCCAATGCGTGCGTACGATTGGCCGATATGGCTTTGACACCGGTCAGACCTGCCACGTCCAGAATCCTGTTCCCGTTAGATTCCTTCCCCCAGGCGACCACCGTGCCATCCCTTTTCAATGCCAAAGCATACAAATATCCGGCATCAACGGCAACCACATTATTCAAATTTTCGGGCTTGCTCGTCGCACCGATCCCGTTCGATCCCCAATCGACGACCGTGCCGTTAAATTTTAAGGCCATCGAATAATAAGAACCCGCGGCTACCTGGGCAACAGCAGCCTGCGCATCCGTCGGCACAACCGATTGTCCATCCGCGTTGAGTCCCCATCCGATGACCTTGCCGGCGCCGCTGATAAGGGACGTTTCCGATACCACCAAGGTGTGCGAGCCTGCCGATGCCATGGAGAGGACATTGCCCAGACCGGCAGGAATATTCGCCTCGCCTACATTGTTGCTTCCCCAGGCAACCACCGTACCGTTCGATTTGCGAGCCATGAAGGTCGTGTCCTTGGCGTAGATGTCGACCACGCCTGTCAGCCCCTCGGGCGGCTTAGCCCAAGTGGCGGCCTGGTCTCCCCACACGATGACGGTGCCATCCGACTTCAAGGCGATGGAATTATTTTGACCCGCTGCGATCTTGATCACTTTGACCGCAGGCGTGTCCGCGCTCGCCGTCTCGATGATCGGCATCCATCCCAGCGCGATGGCAACGAACAAGAGAGCCGCCGCAAATCGTAGAATTCGATGGTGTTGATTCATATACATTCCTCCAAACTTTTCTTTGCTGTACTTAATGCTGAACTTGTTCCACGATGGATACGGCCGGATACTTTCCCTTCTATATCATCGTTTGCGCGAACGCGCAGACCGTTTCTAGTCCCGCCATTGCTTGTCCCAAACCATTATATCAATAGTGCTTTCGCAGAATTCTTAAAGGAATCTTAAAAAATTCGCCATCATCGCTTTGGAAAAGACAAATGCCGGATGAATCGTGATATGATCGAGTTACATTCTTTTTGAGGTGGCGATCATAAATGGAGCAAATACTCGTAGTTGACGACGATCCGCAAATTCGCGAAGTCATCTGCGCCCATATCGAACAAGCCGGCATGCGCCCGCTCGAAGCCGAGTCCGGACAACAAGCGATGGAGAGACTGGAATCCGGGCCGGTAGATGTCCTCATTCTGGATCTCATGATGGATGATCGCGATGGGTTCGAAGTGCTGCATTACTTGAACAATCGCAGGTTGGACGTATTGACTATTGTGGTAAGCGCAAGAGGAGCGGAACAGGATAAGATCGCCACGCTTGGGCTCGGTGCGGACGATTATATGACGAAGCCCTTCAGTCCCATGGAGTTAATGGCCCGCATTCAAGCTGTTCTGCGCAGACGGCATCCAAAATCCAGCCGATCTTCTTTGGTTCTTCGTTTGAGCAATTTGATTCTGGATATCGATAATTACTCGCTTCTCATCTATAATGAGAAAATTTCCTTAACGATGATAGAGTGCGATCTGATGCAGCTCCTGATGCAGAATCCCGACCGGGTGATGACGAAACTCGAAATCTATCAACAAGTCTGGCAGCACGAACGGTATGACGATAACAACTTAAGCGTATACATGAGCCGGCTGCGCAAGCAGTTGGAGCGGGCGCAGTCGTCTTGGGAAATTCAAACCGTGCGCGGCGTCGGTTATCGGTTGACGGGGGCGGGCCTATGAAATTACGCGCCAAGCTGTGGCTCGCCCTTGTGCTTAGCACCGCCATGAGCATGATTCTGTTCGGCTATGCGTCGGTCTGGAGCGGGAAGATCGCCAATAAAGGGTACGCGCTGTTCAATTTAAATCCGCTCGCGCAATCCATTGTCGATTCGATTGAGGAACAACCTGAAGTCGGGGGAAATGCGCTGAAACGAATCCTGGATCGCGCACATGCGGAGCACCCCGCCATTCGATGGGTGTGGCTGGACGATCAGGGGCAGTCCATTTATGATACGGCCGGGCTCAATCCGACCTTTACCTTCCATGACTTGGCAATGCTGATGCAGAATATGCCGCAGAAATACTTAACGGAAGACGATGTTCATATCCTCACGCCTGCAACCAGGAACGGACAGTCGTATTTCTTGCTCCTGAGCGTTCCCGCCTCCGCAATGAAGCAGGGCGAGGTTTATTTTCTCATTCGCAAGATGACATCGCTGCTCTCTTTGATTTTACCGCTTTTCTTGTCGTTCTCATTGCCTTTTCTGGTAGCCATATGGTTGTTCTCATCCATAAATAAAAGAATTCGCAAACTTAACCGCGCCCTGAATCAACTAAATATCCAGAGCGATTCTCCCCTTGTCGAGTTGATCGACACATCCAAAGACGAGCTCGGCCAGCTCTCGCAGCATTATAATTCCATGGCGCATCGGATTCGCTCTCAATTCGCGGAAATTCAGCAGTTCGAGAGCAAGCGCAAGCTCCTGCTGTCCAATCTGTCGCACGATCTGCGAACGCCTCTGACGACGATGCTCGGCTGTGCTGAAATCGTGCGTACCGGAAATTATAAGGATCAGCAAGATCTCCAAAACAGAGCCAAAATCATTCTTCAACGCTGCCGATATATGGACAAGCTGCTGGATCAGATGCTTGACATCTCCCGCCATGATGCGGGTGATCTGACCATTCGCCTGGCGAATCATAATTTATCCGAGATCGTTCGCAAGATTGCGGCCGAATACATCATGATACTCGACGGCGATCAGATTCTGCTCGATGTCGATGCCCCGGATGAAGATATTCATCTTTGTATCGACGCTCCTCTTATGGAAAGGGCGCTGCGCAATATGCTGGACAATGCGATCCGGTACGGGAAGGATGGACGCTATCTCGGCATCCAACTGACAGCGGATGAGCAATTCGTGAATGTGATCGTGAAGGATAAAGGGAAGGGGATTCCGCCGGAACATCAGGCGCATATTTTCGAGCGCTTTTACCGGGTGGATAGCGGAAGGCTGGGGGAGGGGTTGGGGATTGGCCTGGCCATTGTCAAGGAGATCGCCCTTGACCACCACGGCAGCATAGAGATGAGCAGCACGCCGAATGAGGAAACGGTATTTCGGATCCGGCTGCCTCGTTCAAGTATCGGGGAAAGGTCAGGAAATTTTTTGAAAAAATAACCGAGGTGTAAAAAGAGCAGGCGGTTGATCCGGGTTATGATCGGCCGCTTGCTGCTGTTTAATAAGTATTCAGAAAATGATACCAATCTTCAGGCTTCGCGCTAGTGCAGTTCATCGTGCGCTAATCCGCTTCATAACCAGGGTTACTCTCTTGCCATTACAAGCCTGAACATCAGGAGGTGAACAAGCGCCGAGAAGAGAACCGCCCCGCCCCACCACCATAATCCGTGTACAAGGCCGTGATTCGATATGTAAATGGCGGCATATATGCTGATCGCGGTCTGAACGGACGCCACCGCCAATCCGGGATTCCAACGATGTCTTCGGAGAGCCTCAACGATATGGGTGGCGCAATTCATGAGGCTGAAAATGATCATCAGCAAACCAAAGCCGATATTTTGCAGAGAGAGAATACCAAAGACCGCAAACGCAACCCAGACCAACAGAATATTGATCCAGAAGACTTTCACATCGGTCAGCTTCTCCTGGCCTGCCGGCATTCCATAAACGATGCGATTCATATAGTCTTTGAACCCGCCCGGCCACAGATGCTCCTCGGTCTGGTGAAACAGATACAACGGGATATTCACCAATGCCCAGAACATGGCTTGGGACGGATGGTAAGCAAGCAACAATAAAACCGCGGATGCCAAGGCCATCCAAGGCGCTGCTTTGGCCCAATTCTGATGGTGCGCCAACTTTGCAATCATAAAACCCTCTCCTGTTCAACGAATAATACGAGACAATTGACTTGTTATTTACAATCTTATATCCTGATCCAATAGAGGGTCAATGGTTTTGCCACATAAGAGACAGGGGATATGCGTGTGTATCATATAAAGAAGGACAAGCGCAGTCAACAGTCGAGTGAATGGATCATCCAGGCGCTCGCGGAATGCATGGAGAAAAAAGCGTATCAGGACATATCGGTTGTCGAGGTGGCCCAAAAGGCGGGTGTGGCCAGAGCCACCTTCTATCGCAACTTCGATGCGATGGAGGATGTCTTGCGTCTGGAGTGCGATCGGGCCTTCGATGCGCTTCGCTTGCAATTCATAGATCATTACCAAACTGCCGACGGGACGGACGCGAAGAGCGTATTCATCCGGCCGCTTTTGCGTTTCTGGGATACGCGGACGGACATTATTCAACGTTTGATTCAGGCGAATCGAATCACCTTTATCCAGGATGCCATTGCCCGAACCATCGAATATTTTCTTTCATTGCGAGCGACAGCCGAAGAGGATCTCTGGCATCGTGTCGATTACTTCATTGCCAAGCGGGCCGGAGAAGCTTCAGGCATTCTGATTCATTGGGTGAAAAACAACAAAGATATCCCGGCCGATGAATTGGCGGAGCTCATCATGCTGCAGACGCGGAAATCGCTCCATCTCACATTGAAAATTTAAAGGCCCGATTCCGGTCGCCCTTGAACCACGCAGGTGCCTTACTTTATTAAATATATCGATAAACCATGCTTGATACAATAAACGTATAGTTTACCACCGGTAGTGACA
>CAYYCV010000101.1:1510-17070 GCA_964470405.1 uncultured Caryophanales bacterium | reverse complement strand
ATGCGCGGTACAGGGGGATTTCGAGCATGGGCGGAAAATTAGGCAGCGTGGCGGCTACGTCGCATACGATATCGCTTTGGGTTTGCCTTTTCATTTCATCGATGAGCCCGGCCAATTCGGATTTGAAATGATCGCCGTGGGTGTTCTCGCGCAACAGATGCACGGAGGTTCGCATGTCATCCAGCCCGCTGCGGATGCTTTCTTTCGTTCTGTCGATCATTTCCATGGCGAGGGAAGGCTCATTTTTTTGCAGCGCCAACGAAGCGGTTTGCAGTCCGGTGATGGCGGAGGTCAGCGTATGACCGACGGAGTCGTGAATGTCGCGGGAAATGCGGGTTCGTTCCTGTAGTTTGGCTTTTCGCTCCAGCTCGATCGAGGCGATCCGCAGTTGTTCGTTGTCTAAAGCCAACTGGTTCTTTTGCTGCAGAGCAATTTTGGCAAGAAGGCTCATTCCGAAGATCGAAAAGTAATCGATGCCGCGAGGGAGCAACAAATAGATTTCATCGGCGATGGACGTGTACCGACGATAAAGCAAGACGCCCGCCAAGTTGCTGACATAGCATACGATCGTAAAAATAATCGACTGCTTGATGCCGTGATGAAAAGCAAATTCGCCTATGAGAATCAGGAGGTAGATTTGCGAGACAAAGCTTTCCGACCATACGCACAGGATCAAAGCCAGAATGAGTTGAAAAAGCAAAAACCAAACGCCTTTCCTTTGATGCAGGCCGATTTTCAGGAAATAATCGCGAATCAGAAGGATCAGGATATAAGCGCAGGAAAGCAACAAGAGTCCGATCGAAAAATTAGGCGTAAGAATGAGAAATATGATCGTTGCCGCTATCGCAAATGCAGTCAAAACCAGCTTCAATCTTCTATTTAATTGGACTTCCATGGCCCACCCCATTGAGAAATCGCCCTTCCTTCCTATCTTAACATGACTTAGGTCATAAAAGTTGAAAAATGACGCTTGCATCGACTTTCTCGTGACTTTTTTCATCTATTTTGGGCCGATCGACTCCTATAAAATATAACTATGACGAAGTGGATGGAACGGAAGATGGGTTGGGAGATTTGTCATTGGAGGTGCTTGGTTTGCGTAAAGGGTTTCGGAAAATAATCGCTTGCGTTTTGTCGTTATACGTGGTTTTGGGTATGATGCCGGGACTCGTACCGCAAGCAAGCGCGGCGGCGGATACGGATACGTGGGACGGGACGGTGGCGGCCGCTTTCGCCGGCGGCAACGGTGCTTCCGGCACACCGTTCCGGATTGCCACGAGCGCAGCTTGCTTATTTGGCAAGTCGAGTGAATGCGGGCGACCGATATGACAACACATTTTTCGAGATGACGGCCGATATCGATCTTGACCGGCGCGAGTGGACGCCGATTGGAGGGGAGTCGAAATATTTTCGGGGAACATTCAACGGAAATGGACACATTATATTCGGACTCTCCATTAAAACAAATGTAACGGAAGCCGGCTTGTTCGGCAAAGTGCAGGATGCCGTGATCCGAAATGTCGGGCTGGAAAGTGTGGACATCGATATAGAAGAAACCACCTTGGCCGGCGGGTTGGTGGGGAATATGTTTAACAAGTCCTCGGGCACTTTCATAGAGAACGTCTATGTCACGGGGGAAATCGTCACGGGCATCAACGTTCATGTGGGCGGTCTCGCAGGCCGATCATCCGGCCCGTCCCATGGCTATATCAAAAGAAGCTATTCGACCGCCAACATAACGGCGGGTTTGCAAGGCGGCAAAGGTCGGCGGCCTGGTGGGGACCGTCACCAGCAATGCCAGCGCCGTCGGCATCGTTCTGTCTTCTTTTGATTGGACTTCTTCGCCATTGAACCTCTCTGTGGTTGAACTCCGCTGTGGTTGAATTTTCTGTGGTCGAACTTCCTGTGATTGAATCCTTCTGTGGTTAAACTTGGCTGGTTCAGTTTTTCGCAAAAAATCGGGATTCGCTTGGTGAGCGTAGTTCATTCATAAACCGCGGCGGATAGGGCAATATATAAAAAAAGCCCTTGCCGGGCGGCAAAGGCAAGACGAACATAATCTTATGTTGCGCGCGGTGCGCAACGGGTGAATAAAGAACGAGTATGGAATGGATAATGAATAAAGAGCGAAATGGAAAACTTCCCGTTATTTTGGCCAAAATGGCACTTTTCGCCGCACTTGCTGGAAAACCTCCCGTTAATTTTGGCAAATTTACGCCCAACCCCGAAAAAGGTCAAATTTAACGGGAAGTTTTCCTGTTAAATGGATCCAACTTCTTTTTCAGGCTGATTTAACGGGAGGTTTTCCTTTTAGCTTGGGGGCGGGCGCTTAGCTGGTCGAATAGACAGCCGTTCGAGCGGATCGCGGAGTACGTAGCCGCTTGAATAGGCAGGAGCGCCTAGCCGCTTGAGCGAAGCAGCAGAGCTACTGGCGTTCCGGCACATTGGGGTCGACTGCCGGGTCGGCCATTTTTAGCAGGGCCATTCCGCCTTGCGGCTGGTGTTTCCGTCGGGCCATCCGCCCGCGGTCGGCGTTTCAGCATATCGGGCCATCCCGCTTGCGGTCGGCGTTTCAGCACATCGGGATCGACACACCAGGCCAGCCATTTTCAGCAGGGCCATCTTGCCTTGTTAGGCGCGGATGAATTCTTGCACCCATTCGCCTTTGTAATAGGCAACGCCGATGGTGTTGTAGTTGGGGTTCAGAATGTTCGCTCTGTGCCCCGGGCTGTTCATCCAGGCGTTCATGACCTCCTGCGGAGTCCGTTGCCCTTTGGCGATATTTTCCCCCGCGTAACTGAACGAAATGCCGTACGATCTCATCATATCAAACGGCGATCCGTACGTTGGCGAGTTGTGATCGAAATAATTGTTCGTATACATATCGATCGCTTTATCTTTGGCCATGGCGGACAGCTTGGCATCCAGCCGCAGCGGAGACAAACCGTTGTTGGCGCGCTCCTGGTTGACGATGTCGAATACTTGCTGCTCGAAGTCGCCGATGCTGGCGTTCGGTGACGATGCGGGCGGCTGCGGCGAAGCGACGTCTCTCAATTTCAGGATCTGGCCGGGTTGCAGATTGTAAGCATTGATTCCCGGATTAAGCTGAAACAGTTTATCGACGGATACGCCGTAACGCTTGCCGATGAAGTACAACGTATCATTGCGGCTGATCTTGTAATAGTCAAAAGGCGGTTGCACAAAATGGGAAATCGTGGTCGAAGCCGCCGCGGCGCTCGGCGCTTGTCCGCCCGCCGTTATAAGCAGCCCGGCCGCCAAAAACAAAGCGGTCAGTACGGACAAAAAGGATTTCTTGCTTGGCTTGTTTTCCATGTTAACCTCCTGTTGTCTATTTCGCAAACGGCTCGTTTACGATATTTGAATGATAACATGGCCAAGCAAGCCTATTCTATGGTAATTGATTCATGCGCTTCCAGCGTCGCCCCTCGCTCGCCCTGCGCTACTCCAAGCTTTCGAAATCCCGGTTCAAAATGATCCAGCGGCCATCCCGGTATTCGTAGGTGATGGTTAATTCGTATTTTCCGTACATGAGGTCGTTGCCCTTCTGAATCGCTTGGGCCTGGCGCTCGCCGGTGCTTTTCAGCTCATAGGGCTGATCCGGGGTGAGCAAGGCCGGCCCGCCTCGGGATATGAGGTACAGCGCCCCGTCCTTTTCCTCGTAGAAATCGTCGGCATAAGCTTCCGCCAAATGGATATCCGCCACCTCCGCCATATGCTCGATCCATTCGGCCTTGGTGCTGAATCGGATCACTTTTCCCGTGTCTTCGTCCACCTCTTGATAAAGCCGCGCTTCAAATTCGTTTCGCAACTGCTCCACAGCCACTTCGGGAAGGTCCGCCGCGCTCTCCGTCGGCTCGGGCGCGGACGCTTCCGCGGCGGTATCGTCGATCCGCAGGCTCGATTCGCGGTCTCCCCGCTTCAGTTGGATGCTCCACGCATCGGCCGCCTCATCGTAGGTCGCCGATCGAATGACGGCCACCTGCGTCGTATCCGCTTGATCGGCGGCGAGCGCCCTGCGAATCGCTTCCGCCTCCGTCAAATCGGCGCGGTCCGGCGCTTCCGCTTGAACCGCCCGGACGCGCTTGGCCGCGGCTTGGCCGGGGTACGAAGCTTCGACGACATCGAACCACACCTGCACTTTTTCGCCGATATTCATATTTTCAGGCACATTGGAAAACCAAATGGCGTTGTAAAATTCCTTCATTCCGCCGGAAGCGCTGAAATCTTGCGGGATCGGGTCGACCACCAGCATCCTCCCGTCTTCCCGCCCCGTCACATAGCCTTCGATGCTGGGAGGGCCGTCGGAGACTTCCGGTTGTTGATGGCCGGCCTGATCCGCAGGCTTGCCGCACCCCGAAAACGCAATCAGCAAGACGGCCAATGCCGCCGCAAGTATACCATTTCTCATCTTTTTCCCCTCTCCTTATTCTCTGTATTGGGCATAGCCTTTTATGTATAAAACGAAAGCGGGGCCGCATATGTTGCAGCGGTGAACCCAACGGCGGCCCGGCGGGGGAATTTGTGCCGATTCGGGCTTGGCAAACCGGAGGGATAAGCTATAATCAAACTATGCAAGTTGAACGAAATAAGCCGAACGAAATAAGTTGAGCAAAATAAGCTGAACCCATAATGAGCTAATTAGCCGGGGGCAAGCGTGTGAAATGCCCTTTCAATCGCTGTTGTTCCCGGGTTTCCCGGTGAAATGGGCAAGGGACAAACCATCGCAGCAACAACAAACACATCGTTGAAATGAGCCGGAGGGAGAAAATGCTGTGATCACTGTCAAATATCAAGCCGTGCTGTATGACCGCATCAAGCATACGATCACGGAATGGTCCCGATCCGGGCATATACCGGAGAGCGAGATGTACGCGTTCCTGCATGCGCTGAAAGGCACGGCCGGCACGGTGGGGCTTCCCGAGCTCGGCGAGCTTGCCGCAGGCAAGCTGGACGGCCTCGATGAGCATGGCGCGCGGCTGTGGCCCAAAGCGGAATGGCAGGCGTACATGGGGCCGTTTCAGGAGATCGTCGACGCGCTCGAACTGTCGGCCCGCGGCGCGGCGCGCCCGGCCGAATCGCCGGCGGAAACGCCGGCGGAGCGGCCCCAGGCCGATCTGATCCTGATCATCGACGATGATCATGAATTCGTCGCTTTTTTGAAGGATTTTCTCGAAAAAGAAGGCTATGCCGTAAGCATCGCTCTGACGGCGCAGAAAGGGCTGGAGCTGTATTATCAGCTAAAACCGGATTGGGTGGCCATCGACATCTACCTGCCGGATCGGAACGGATTCGAGCTGTTGACCCAAATCGTAACCAAAGCGAAAACGGAAAATACGCCGATTGCGATCATCAGCGGCGACGATTCGAAGCAAAACCGGTTGCTCACCTATAGCATGGGGGCGCTGGATTTTATCGCGAAGCCGATCGATCTGGACATCTTCAAAGCTTATCTTCAAAATCGCCTTTCCTACAAAAAGGAAATCGAAAGCGCGATCATCGTCGATGAACTGACGGGCGCTTTCAACCGCAGGCATTTCAACGCGATGCTGCCCTTGGCTTTGTCCGCGTACCGGCGGGAGAAGGCCCCCTTTTGCCTCGTTATGATGGATCTCGATCATTTCAAGCAGGTCAACGACACGTACGGGCATCCCAAAGGCGATGAGGTGCTGCGCGCCTTCGTCAAGACCGCCCGGCAGGTCAAAAGGGAGACGGACATGCTGTTCCGCTACGGCGGGGAGGAATTCGCCTTTATCTTGCCGAATACGTCGGGCGACTGGGCCGAGCGGTTGATTGAACGCGTCAGAAAGGCGTTGGCCGCGCACTGTTTCGAGTCGGAATCGGGCGGCTTTCATGTCACTTTTTCCGCGGGCGTCGCCCAGGTCTCCCCCGAGTGCCTTCACCCGGAGGAGATGATCGGCAGGGCGGATCAGGCGCTGTACCATGCGAAGCAAAACGGAAGAAACCGCACGGTGATGTACCAGGGCCATTTGTCGGCCGCCCTGCGGCAAGCCCGGCTGCATATCATTATCGTCGACGATGTTTTCATTGTCAGGGAGATTTTGTCGAGGCAGTTCAGCGGGTGGACGCCCGCGGGCGTGGCTTCCGTCGTCGTCAGCGAATACGCGGACGGCGCGTCCTTCCTTCAATCGGACTGGTATCATCGCGAAGACTTGCATGTGATTTTGCTCGACGGCATGATGCCGCGCATGGATGGTATCGACATTTTGAAGCAAATTCGCGCGGCCCATTCGGATTCCAATGTGATCGTTACGATGCTGACCGCCCGGGGCGGGGAGTTCGACGTGGTGAACGCCATTGAGCACGGCGCCGACGATTATATCATCAAGCCGTTTCAGGCGGAGGAAGTGGCCGCCCGGATTCAACGATTGATTGGCCGGAGGCTCGGATAAATCCATGACAGGCAAGGGGGATACGGTTCTGAAAAAAGTGTTGGTTGCGGAAGATGAAGAAGCATTGCGCATGCTGATCGCGGATTCGCTGGAGGAGTTGGAGCTGGAACTGGATGTGGCCGAAGACGGCGAAATCGCATTGGCGAAAATAGATCAAAATGCATACGACCTGATCATTCTCGATTACATGATGCCGAAGCTGACCGGGATCGACGTGCTGCGTCGGATGGATGTGCGCGCAAAGCAAAGCTCGGCGATTTTGATGCTGACGGCCAAAGCCCAGGAGTCCGACAAGCAGACGGCCCGGTCGGCGGGCGCGCATTATTTTATGCCCAAGCCTTTTAGTCCGATCGATCTGATCGCCGCGGTGAAGGAAATGTTATGGGGCCGGTCCGGCGGAGGAACCCCCGGATGAGCATTCGCAGAAAATATATCCGCCTCATCCTTCTGCTTTTTGCCTGCATCGTCGTGTTTGTCGCTTTGTTTTCCCTTTATTTGGGCAAAGCGCAGGATCGATTGGCCGACAGGCAGAGCGAGCTGCGAAAAAAGGCGGAGATTGTGGATATGCTGGAGGAAACGGCGAATCTCGTTTTCTTCCATGCCAGAGGATACTATGCTTTTCATTTGTCGTCCGAGTTGGAAAATACGCGGGATCAATTGGCTTTGTTCGACTCGCTGATCGATCAATTTTCCGCGCTGCCGCTCACCGAATCGGAACGGAAGATCCGGGACGAGATCCGCGCGTTTCACACGAGCTATACGACCGAATTTTTGCCCAAAACCGTTGCGTTGGTGCAGTCCGGCGATGTGGAGGAGCTGCGGCAGTTCGCCTCCGCCGACAGGATCGGGACGATCACGGATTTCCTGTCTTTTGCCAAAACGTTCCGGGAACATGCCGACAGCGAGCTGAATCGGGCGTTTCTGCAAACGATCGACCAGTCCAATCGCTTCATGACCATCGCCTTTTTGTTCAGCGGAGGCATTTTGTTGGTGTTTGTTTTGCTGATGTGGCGGATTTTGCGGGATATCGTCCGCCCGCTCTCCGACTTGAGCGGCGCGACGGAAGCGCTGATTCACGGCCAGAATGTCCGCCTGGGCTATTCGCACCGCAAGGATGAGATCGGCCGGCTGTCGGCGTCTTTTAACCATATGGTGCGTTCGATTCAGGACAAGGAGGAAGAGTTGACCGCGCAAAATGAAGAATTGACGATGCAGCAGGAAGAGCTGCAATCCAATCAGGAGCGGTTGCAGCGCTCGTTGGCCGAAATCGAGAGCATGACCAAGGCGCTCGATCAGTCGTCCGCCGTCGCCATTCTGGATGAGCACGGGGTATTTAAGTATGTGAATGATAAACTGTGCGAATGGACGCAGTATAAGCCGGCCCAACTGTTGGGAAAATCGTACCGGATTTTGTTCCCGTCCCGCGCCGCCGCTTCGGAATGGGACGAGATCGCCAATGTGACGGGAACCGGCGGAATCTGGAGCGGCGATATGGAGCACCGGGGGAAGGACGGCGCCGATTTCTGGATGCAAAGCACGCTGGTTCCTTATGTGAACGGCCAAGGGGCGGTCTATCAATACATTTTGATCGGAAATGACATTTCCGAGGTGAAGCGGACCCAGGCCAGACTGGTCGAATCCCTGGAGCAAACGGAGAAGACGAAGGAGACGCTGGAACGCCACAACCGGCTGAACCATGCGTTGACGTACACGCTGGACAAGCAGGAATTCGCCGATGCCTTTTTGCGTCATATCAACGAGCTGTACACGCTGCATACGAGCTTGTTTCTGCTGACCGCGGATCGGGTGGTGGCGTCGAGAGGGATCGGGGCCGACACGTTGTCCCTGTTTAAAAATGAGTCCATGACCGGCTTGTATGAGCGATTGTCGCAGGAAAAATCGTTTGTCGTCCGGCGGGAGGCCGATGGGGCGGAGCGGGGCATCGCGCAAGAGTCGAAGGTGTGGTGCTGCGACTTCTATTCCGGCGTGTTCAACGCGCGCGATGAAATGACCGCCCTGTTCTGCGCGACGCGCATCGGATCGCCTTTTCACGCGGAGGAAATCAGCGGCATCAACGGCTTGATGAACAGGGTGTCGCTGGCGCTGGAACGAATCATGATGTTCGACGAAATCGGAAAGGCGCAGAAGCTGAACCAGGATATTATGAACAATGTGAACGAGGGCATCCAGTTTGTCGATCCGGACGGCTGCATGCTGCAAAGCAACGAGGCGCTATGCCGCATGGTGCGCTGCGATGATTTCACCAAAGCGGACCGGGTGGACAAGGATGTGTGGATTTCCCGGTTTGTCCGCGCCGGCCGGGATGGCGAGGCGTTGGAGCGCTTCTTTAACAACGCTTTGGCCAACGCTTCGGACGCGCATCATTCTTTGCGCTACGTGCTGGAAGGCGAGACGCCCCGCTACATGGAGGTGTACGCGACCTCGGTTTTTCAGCGGCATGAAAAAATAGGGACCATTTTCGTACATCGCGACATGACCCGGGAGCACGAGCTGGATCAAATGAAATCGGAGCTGGTCAGCACCGTCAGCCACGAGCTGAGAACGCCGCTTTCCAGCGTGCTCGGGTTTGCCGAGCTGCTGTTGTCCAGGGAGTTGAAACCCGAACGCCGGCAAAAATATGTGGAGACGATTCATAAGGAAGCGAAGCGCCTCACGAATTTGATCAACGATTTCCTCGATTTGCAGCGGATGGAATCGGGCAATCAGCAGTACGTGATGGAAAGCTGCGCGTTGGACAAGCTGGCGATGGAGGCGGCCAACCACTTCAAGCATGAGAGGCGGCATCAGGTGGTGTTTCTCGACGAGGCGAGGGATGTGCGGGTGCAGGCGGATAAAGAGCGGATGATGCAGGTGTTGACGAACATGATGAGCAATGCAGTGAAATTTTCGCCCGAAGGCGGGAGAATCACCTTGCGCCTGACCAATGACGCGGAGAATGTCGTGCTCAGCATTCGGGACGAGGGGATCGGGATTCCCCGCGACGAATTGCCCAAGCTTTTTCAGAAGTTTAAACGCATCGACAACAGCGCCAGCCGCAATGTCGGCGGCACCGGGTTGGGCCTGGTCATCTGCAAGGAAATTATCGCCAAACACAACGGCTCGATCTGGATCGAATCCGAGGAAGGCGCGGGGACGACGATTTTTTTCAGCCTTCCGCTCCTGCACCCGCCGTCCGCCCAGCCGCTTGCCGAAGAGCCCCATGCCGAGAAGACGGATCGGGCCTGCGTCAATGTGATGATTGTGGAAGACGATACGAGCCTGGCCTTGCTGCTGTCCGAGGAGCTGAAAATGAAGGGCTTCCGGGTGATCCATCATTATCATCCCGGCAGCGCGCTGGAGGATGCTTTGAAAACCCCGCTGGTCGGCATCGTGATCGATCTGATGCTTGGGGATGACATGGACGGATGGGACTTGATCAAAGAGTTGAAAAATCATCCGGAAACCGCGGGCATTCCCATTGTCGTGTCGTCTGCGCTGGACCGGTCCGAGGAGAAAATTCAGCGGTTCAATATCGCGAAATATTTGACCAAGCCGTATCCGTCGGGGGAATTGTCCAAAGTGATCATGGAATTTTTCTCCCGCATGCCGCAAAGCGGCGAGATTGCGTTCCCCGAGGATCGGGCGAAAGGCTGAGGCGTCCGGGGCGGCGGTCGGTGTGTGTGGGATGAGGCGCGCGGGAATCGGCAAAAGCCGTGGCCGTCAAGCAACTGCTGGAGGGTAAATTTTTGACTTTTCGGGGATTCGAACGTCTGAAAGAAGGGCGTGCCTGCGAATTATTATAAGAGGGATATTATCGGCATAAGGGAAATATGGTCGGCGTGATGCCCGATTTTTTCGTTTGCAAAGGAATCGGACGGGGTTTTGGAGAATATTCCAAGAATAAAATGGGCCTGATTTTGGCGAGAAAGAGGGATTTCAAACACATATGACGAAGAGAACGCAGCATATCCTGACTGTTTTGGCCGTTTTTGGCCTGCTCTGGGCGGTTGTGCCGATCGTACAGGCCGCCGCTCCGTCGATTCAAATCCGGATCAACGGGAACGCGGTGGATGTTCCGGATGCCCGGCCCTATATTAACGACGACAGCCGCACCATGGTGCCGCTGCGGTTTGTGGCCGAGAATCTGGCGGCCGGCGTTCATTGGGACGAGGGCGACCAAGCCGTCACGATCACCAAGGGCGATCATGTCATCGTCCTGACGATTGACCGCAAGGAAGCGGTCATGGACGGGAAGCCGATCGCTTTGGACACCGCGGCGGTTCTCCGAAACAACCATACGTTTGTGCCGTTGCGGTTTATCGGCCAAACGCTCGGAGCGGAAGTGAGGTGGGATGAAGCGGCTTTGACCGTTCATATTCTGACCGAGCCGACGGCGTTGTATTCGCAGAAGAAGGTGCAGGTTGGGAACCGCTCCTTTACCGTTCACGCGGTTGAAGTCCCACGGGAATACCGGGCGCAAATCGGTTTGGCCCGCGGGGTCGTCGGCCAAGTCGCTTCGCTGCGGGAGATGGCGGGCTCGGCCGCCGTCGCGGTGAACGGCACGTACTTCAACGCGTATGGCGGTCCTCCGGACCCGGACGGGACCCTCATCCGCGGCGGCCAGGTCATCCACATCGACTCCGTCGCGGCCACGATCGGGTTTAAGGCGGACGGCACGGCGATGATGGATCGCATCAAAATCAAAATCCAGGGGGCGACCGAGGGGTCCTATCAATGGCCGCACGATTGGTACGCCTATAACTTCAACCGGATTCCGACCGAAGGCGGCAGCGCGGTGATCGTCTTCACCCCGGCGCGCGGGGACAAGCTCGGATTCGCTTACGGAACGAACGTCGTCGTTCAGAACGGCAAAGTCGTTCAAATAGTCCAAAATCGCGATGCGGCCATCCCGAAAGACGGGTTTGTGATTAACCTGACGGGCGAGGAGACCTATTTGGCGAAACGTTTTGCCGTCGGGACATCCGTGGCGTACCGAACGGTGATCCAGGATCTGGACGGAAACGAACTGAAGGAGTGGGGCGATGTCGTCACCGGCATCGGTGTGGGACCGCTGCTGTTGAAGGGTGGACAGGTGGATGTCCGGCCGGAGCTGGAAGGGTTCACGCAGGACAAAATATTGACCGCCCAAGCCGCTCGCAGCGCCGTCGGCATCAAGGCGGACGGAACGATCGTCCTGGCTGCGACGACCGGCATCACCATGAAGGAGTGGGCGCAGGTCATGCTGAAGCTGGGGGCGGTCAGCGCGATGAATCTGGATGGCGGCGCTTCTTCCGGGCTGTATTTCAACGGAGCTTATGTGACCCAGCCGGGCAGGGAGTTGAGCAATTCGCTTCTTTTTTCAAAACCGTGAATGCCGTAAAGGAGGTTTTTTATGGAGGATTTGCCGTGCAAAGGGTGCGGGGGAATGTGCTGCGGTCCGGTCCCCGTCACGAAGCAGGAGCTTAAAGCGATAAAGAAGAAGATCAAATCGATGCCGCTCAAGAAACGGCAGGCGTTGGAGAGCCAGCCGCGCTTTCATGGAACCTGCATCTTCTACGATCAGGACAACGACCGGTGCGGCATCCATTCGGCCCGCCCTGCGGTGTGCCGGGCGTTCGGATACTACAAGAACCTGAAATGTTTTCGCAACACGGCCGCCGCCGCGGACCGGAGCTGGGTTCCCGCGGGGGAGCGCGCGGGGATTCTGTCCCAGGATTTTACCTGGAGGGATTTTTAGCCGATGTGGCAATTGCGGATATAAGAGTACCCTCTATGACCAAGGCGGCTCTGCTAGTATTTCATCGACAGGTTTGATACAATGATTTGACAGAAAACAACATGGGTCAATGGGAGTATAATATCGATGAAGCTGATCACATTCTTTATCCAATTTTTCAAAGATTTTATCAAAAACCAACGACTGATCATGGATCTCTCCAAAAAAGACTTCAAAGCAAGATATTTAGGCTCCTACCTTGGGATTCTATGGGCTTTCGTTCAGCCGACAGTGACCATTGTTATTTTTTGGTTTATTTTTCAAGTCGGGTTCAAGTCTATGCCTGTGGATAACTTTCCATTTATTTTATGGCTCGCCGCTGCCCTTATTCCCTGGAATTTTTTCGCCGACGGTCTATTGAATGGGACGAACTCGATTACGGAATATAGCTATTTGGTCAAGAAAGTCGTGTTCCGAGTCAGTATTCTTCCCGTTATCAAATTATATTCCGCATTGCTTGTTCATTTGTTTTTTGTGTTGTTTTTGTTTGTTATGTATGGGGTATACGGGTATAGCCCCGATATATTCAACGTGCAAATCGTTTATTATTTGTTTGCTGCTTTCGTGCTAACTCTCGGGCTTTCCTGGTTGACAGCTTCACTTATGATCTTTCTGAAGGATGTGGGCCAGTTCATTTCGATGATGCTTCAATTCGGGTTTTGGATGACGCCCATCTTTTATAGCCTGACGACCATTCCTGACAAGTTCCAGTTTTTCATGAAACTCAACCCAATGTACTATATAATAGAAGGGTATAGAGATGCTTTTATCTATAAAACGTGGTTTTGGGAGCATCCTAACTTGACTCTGTACTTTTGGATTATGACTTTGTTCTTTCTGGCATTGGGCACATTGGCATTTAAAAAACTAAGGCCGCATTTTGCAGATGTGCTATAGGAGAAGAGGCAATGGAACAGGAACAAATTGCAATCAAGATCAGCCATGTGACTAAAACATATAAGCTGTATGATAAGCCCGCGGATCGGTTGAAAGAATCGCTCCATCCCTTCAAGAAAAAGTATCATCGTACCTTCAATGCGGTCAAGGATGTTACGCTTGAAATCCACAGAGGCGAGACGGTCGGCATCATTGGAAAGAATGGCTCGGGCAAATCGACGTTGCTGAAGATGGTAACCGGCGTACTAACCCCCACATCGGGCACTATTCAGGTCGAAGGGAAAGTTTCGGCTTTGCTCGAATTGGGAGCCGGGTTCAATCCGGAATATACGGGGATTGAAAACATTTATTTGAATGGTACGATTATGGGGTACAGCAAAGAACAGATGGATCGAAAATTGGATGGAATTTTAGCGTTTGCGGACATTGGCGACTTTGTGCATCAGCCGGTTAAAATGTATTCCAGCGGTATGTTTGCCCGATTGGCCTTTGCCGTCGCGATCAATGTGGACCCGGATATCCTGATAGTGGATGAGGCGTTATCTGTAGGGGATGTTTCCTTTCAAAATAAATGCTATAGAAAATTTGAGTCTTTGCGGGAAAACGGCAAAACCATACTATTTGTTACTCATTCACTGGACCTGATAACGAGATATTGCGACCAGGCTTTTCTTATTTTAGAAGGAGAAGTGGTGGCACAAGGTGCTCCAAAAGAAGTTGTGAATATTTACACTAGAATGATGACCAGTTCAAAAAGTATAGAATCGGGCGATAAGCAAAAGTTGCAGTTTGAGAATGTGAATTTCAATAGTGAGGCCAACTGGGATGAATCTTTTTTCTCTCAAGGCCCATTGGAGAATTTTCATAATAGACGAACGTATAATAAAAATGAATATCGCTGGGGGGATGGAAGGGCAACGGTTCTTGATTATCTGCTAATGACTGACAACGAGCAGGATCCGGTTTTAATTCAGTCTAACCAAAATATCGACCTTTACGTGAAATATTTATTTCATCAAGATGTCGATCACTTAATTTGTGGAGTAGTTTTAAAAACACTTGATGGAATGGTAATATTTGAGTATAATACCAGATTGGTAGGTTTGAAATTAGACGCAAGAAAGCCGGGGGACATTCTCATTGTCAAATTCAGTTTCCCTGTAAGATTGAACGCCAACTCGTATTTTATTTCGGTTGGGTGTTCGGAGGATTTGAGAGATACTGGAAGGGATGTTGCGATTGACCGGAGGATGGATTCAATTATTTTAAGTGTGTCACACCCATTGAACTTCTCAGGAATTATCGATTCAGGTATCCAGTTTGACGTTGTCCAAGTTCAACCGACTGTAGGTGGTGAAAATGCTTAGTAATCAAGAAATTCTCATTGTTTCGTCTCCAAACGAAGGCGGGCTAATTAAAATAGAAGGCGATCAGGTTGACATGATTGACTCTATTTCCACCACAGGTCTGTGGACGGACGGAAAAATATTGATTAGATCCATACAACGAATAGATTGTGCTGAAATTGTGGTATATTATCAAGATGGTACTTCTCAAACTTTGATCAATACGGATATTTTGGACGTGCATGATGTTCTTTATTATAAAGATCATTTATACGTCGTTTCAACCAGCACGAATGAAGTGATTTCATTCGATCTCTTTACGGATGATAAACGAAAATGGAAGTTTCCAGGGGACGGGGACGCTTGGCATTTCAACTGCCTCGATATTTGGGACGAGAAGATTGTAGTATCCGCATTTGGTGAATTTGACGAACATAGGGGATTTAAAGGAAACACTTTAGGCAATGGTTTTGTCATGGAGTTAGAAACAGGAATTAAATTGTTTGAAGGGCTTTCACAACCCCATTCCCCCAAACGTTTTGGAACAGAAGAATATGTATGCGATTCGGAAACGAAACGTTTGCTTGTAAGGCACAAGGGTGCAATAAATATACAAGAAGTTTCCTTTCAAGACTACACGCGCGGATTGTTGATAACCGATCAATATATTTATGTGGGGTTGAGCAATTCAAGAAATACTCCTAATCTACACGAAAGTGCCAGCATTGCAGTGCTGGACAGGACGAATCTTACGCAAATTTATGAATTTAAGCTGCCGGTTAACGAAGTATACGATATAAAAATATTAAACAAAAGCACCTTCGATAGATTTAATCTGAATCAATCTGATTCTGTCATTGAAAAGCTTCGTTCCACTATTAACAACAAAAATGAAATTATTTATGAAAAGGAACAATGGATTACACAAGTGTCCGCTTGGGGGCATGGGCTGCAAAAAGAAGTCGAGGGGAAAAGCCGATACATTCAGCAGCAGGAAAAGAAAATAAGTGAATTATCCGAATTGAGCGTTGCTCAGAAGAAGAGTTTAGAAGAAAAGAATTCTAACATTTCACAAATAGAGGCCAAAATCCAGGAGTTTATTGAGCATAT
>CAYYCV010000101.1:0-1410 GCA_964470405.1 uncultured Caryophanales bacterium | reverse complement strand
TCTGCACATATTGAGCAATTGTTGGACAGCGATGGAGAGTTAAGCCGGATTAAGAACTCCGGAGGCTGGAGGGCATTAACGAAATATTACAAATTCAGGGATGCAGTTCTGCCACAGAATAGCCGACGCAGATTATTTGCCAAGTTGCTGGTCAAAGCGATCAAGGCTCCAAAGCAAATGTTTCGCAGTGTGAATAGGCAAAACTTCAAGAAGCTCACGTACTATATGAAAACGGAAAATAGCGGGATGATCGAGAATCGCATCGACAACTTTTTTGAGCGGCATGCCGAGCAACCCGTTCCACCGTCTTATGTTGAAAAGGCCATTGCCCACGTCTCCCAAGATAAGATTGTTTTTGAAAAAGCCGCGAAACCGAAAGTGTCCATCCTTATTCCGGTGTATAATCAGTGGGATTATACGTATGCGTGCTTAAAGTCGATTTATGAACATACGAAGAACATCGAATACGAAGTGATTATTGCCGACGATATGTCCACAGACGAAACGATGCAGATCGAAGACGTGATTCAGAATGTCATCGTCGTTCGAGACGGGACGAATCGCGGCTTTCTGTTGAATTGCAACCATGCGGCAAGCCGCGCGGCAGGGGAATATATTCTGTTTCTGAACAATGACACGCGGGTACAGCCGGAGTGGTTAAAGCATCTGTTGGACGTTTTAGAAAGCGACGACTCGGTTGGGATGATCGGGTCGAAACTGGTATACCCTGACGGGAAATTGCAAGAGGCAGGGGGAATTATCTGGAAGGATGCGAGCGGTTGGAATTACGGGCGCTTGGACGATCCCGCGAAGCCTGAATATAATTATGTAAAAGAAGTCGATTACATTTCAGGGGCGGCGATTATGATTCGCTCTGAATTGTGGAAAGCGATTGGCGGCTTTGATGAAAGATATGCACCGGCCTATTTCGAAGACGCCGACTTGGCTTTTGAAGTGAGAAAACACGGATATAAAGTAGTTTTTCAACCTAAATCGGTCGTGGTGCACTTCGAAGGGAAATCGCATGGCACGGATGAGAATGCCGGGATTAAAAGCTATCAGCTGAAAAATCGGCAGAAATTTATGGATAAGTGGAAAGATGAACTGGAAAAAAATCATTTTGAAAATGGAAAAGATGTGTTTTGGGCTAGAGATCGCTCCGCACACAAGAGAACGATGTTGATTATTGACCACTATGTTCCCCATTACGATAAAGATGCAGGCAGCAGATGTGTTTATCAATATTTAAAACTCTTTGCAGGAATGGGATACCATGTTATATTTATTGGCGATAATTATTTCAAACATGAACCCTATACTACTCAACTTGAACAATTAGGCATACAAGTGTTATATGGGAATTGGTATGTAAGTCATATTAGAGAATGGATAAAACAAAATGGTTTCAGT
>CAYYCV010000100.1:0-17377 GCA_964470405.1 uncultured Caryophanales bacterium | reverse complement strand
GGGGCTGTCCCAAAAGTCATCGTTGGATGACGAAAGGGCGCCCCTTTTCTAAAATCGTAAAACAAAATCGAAGCAAATATTTGTGGCGCTTTGTACGAAAATACGGCCGGTCGTGTGCCGAATTTTCGTTCTGCGCGATGGCCGGAACCCGACTATGAGAGATGTGTACGAAATGTCGTATAACGCGGAACGATTCTTCGTCCCATCGGACCGGTTTGTATGATTCCTCGCACAAAATCGGCGGCTTCGGCGCCAACCCCGCCCCATGGTGTATGAAAAATCGCACAACATGACTTCCAGTCGGGTCATAACCTGGGCTCCTTGTATGTTTTATCATATAAAAGGAAACCTTCGCCGCGTATCCTGCAAATGCGATGCCTCAACGCACGCCCCGTTGTCTGGTGACGGCAGCCCGGGACATCGTCTGACGACGATAGCAGCCTCTCCACACCGCCATTTTTCAACTGTGCACGGTTTTTTCCAAATCGAGCTGTCACAAAGTGAGCTAAAGCTTACTTTTGGGACAGCCCGTTGTTTTGCGCGGCGTTACCGGTTTATTTTCCAATAGGGATGGTCGATAATAAAATTTTTGAATTTATCCATTGTGGCGGAGTGGACGGTATGATTGTTTTGTTGAATGATGGAAATGGGGCGTATGAAGCGCTCTCCCTCAATTCGCACGGGCGAAAGCACCGATGACGCGATTTCCAATTGCAGTGCCGAAAGGCTCAGGAAGCCGATTCCCAGGTCCGCCGTTACCGCCCATTTCATTGCGCTTGTAGTCGGCAATTCCACAGATATTTTAGGCGTGATTCCCAGGTTTCTCAAAATATCTTCGATATATTTGCGGGAATACGTGCCGGGTGGCGGAAAGACCATTGGATATTGCGCCAATTTCTCCGGTTTGATCGTTTCAAGTTTGGACAGCTCATGATTTGAAGGCACGACGAAAACAAATTCGTTATGGACAAGATCGACGGATTCCAAACGCGCGTCCACGATAGGTCCCCAGACGAGCCCGAAATCGGATTTTCCAAGGACGGTCGATTCGCGAATGCGGTCGGCGATGTCGGTTTGCAATACCAGCTTGATATTGGCGAACGTTTGCTTGTAGCTGCTTAGCAAGCCCGAAATACAGTATAAAACCCCGGTGGCCACGCCCAGCACAATTTGTCCCGACAGGCCCAGTCTGAATTGCTCCAAATGCGATTCGGCCTCTTCCTTCAGATTCAGTATATCCGTGGCATATTTGAAGAGCATATCGCCGGCGGGAGTCGATTTTAACGTTCTTCCCACCCGCTCGAACAATTTTACTCCGACTTCGTCCTCCAATGAGCGCAATTGAATGCTAACGGCAGGCTGAGTGACGATCAGTTCTTCGCTGGCGCGGGAAATGCTGTTGTGTTTATACACCGCTTCAAAGACTTCCAATTGTGAAAATCGCAAGGCTGTACCCTCCTTCATCAAACTATAACAAAAACTTATTTAATTGCCTGTTTGCATTAATAATAACATATATATGTCCTCCGATCCGACAAAAAAAACGGCTTTCGGGCGGCAAGTTTAGACAGACTTTGAAACCGGATTGCTTTATACTTGTTTCAATTGTTCGGAGGAGGATGGAGAGTGGTCGTCTATCTGGATCTCGTATTTCTTCTCAATTTTTTGATCGACGGGGCCACTTTGCTATCCACGGCATGGACGCGAAAACAGCGGGTGAGATGGCTGCACATCGCCGCGGCCGCCTTGATCGGCGCCGCCTACGTTCTGATGATGGCCCTTCCGCCGCTGTCCTTCCTGTTTACCTTTTTCGCGAAATGCCTGTTCTCCGCGCTGATGATTTACACCGCTTTCGGATTCGGGAGCCTGCAGCATTTCCTGCGCAATCTGGGCATCTTTTATTTGATCAATTTCGTCGCTGCGGGAGCGATCTATGGCGTGCACTATTTTCTTCTGTCTTCCGGCGAGGCGATCAACGGCATCTGGTTGGTGCGCTTGGGCGGATCGGCGGATACGGGCGGCGTCGGGCTGCTTTCCGTCGCCGTCGTGTTTATCGGCGCGCTGGTTCTCTATCGGATCGTTTTTGGCGGTGCGAAAGAGAGGGAGGCGTTGAGCGGATACTTCGCCGAGATTCGGGTGCGCATCGACCGTTTCGAGATCGGCTGCGTCGGGCTGATCGATACGGGCAATCAACTGCGCGATCCGTTGACCCGCACGCCGATCATGGTCATGGAGGCGGCGCGCCTGCGGGACAAACTTCCGGATTCGTGGCTGGATCGAATCCGCGACGCCCAGGTGGAGCAAATGATCGCGGACGCTTCGCTGGAGTCGTTCGAATGGCAGGATCGGCTGCGCCTCGTCCCTTACCGGGGGGTGAACCGGAAAACGGGGTTTATGCTGGCGATCAAGCCGGATCAGGTGGTGATCACGCACCAAAGCCGGCGGATCGAGCCGGATAAAGTCTGGATCGGCCTGGACGGAGGCAGGCTGTCTTCGGACAACTCCTATCAGGCGATTATCCATCCCGTGCTGATGGAGGCGAAATAAGAGGAAACGATGAGGGAGGTAGCTTGCATGCGCTTGAAGTGGAAATTAATGCTGCAAATTTATTATTACCGGTGGTTGATGTTCCTTGGCTTGAAAAGCGAAGAAATCTA
Organism: uncultured Caryophanales bacterium; assembly: GCA_964470405.1. GTDB lineage: Bacteria > Bacillota > Bacilli > Paenibacillales > CAYYCV01 > CAYYCV01. Next base: position 14,720 of record CAYYCV010000100.1, on the reverse strand, counting down.
TTATATCGGGGGAAGCGAAGCCCTTCCTCCGCCGCTGAGCAGGGAAGAAGAGGAATATTTGATCGAGAAGCTGCCTTCCGGGGACGCGGCCGTTCGCGCGGTGCTCATTGAACGCAACCTTCGGCTGGTGGTCTATATCGCCAGAAAATTCGAGAATACCGGGATCAACATTGAAGATTTGGTTTCGATCGGCGCGATCGGGCTGATCAAAGCCGTCAATACGTTCGATCCGGAGAAAAAAATCAAGCTGGCCACGTACGCGTCCCGCTGCATCGAGAACGAGATTTTGATGTACCTGCGCCGCAACAACAAGATTCGCTCCGAGGTTTCCTTCGATGAGCCGCTGAATATCGATTGGGACGGCAACGAGCTGTTGTTGAGCGACGTGTTGGGCACGGAAGGCGACACGATTTACCGCAATATCGAGGAGCAGGTCGATCGCAAGCTGTTGAAAAAAGCGTTGGACAAATTGAGCGATCGCGAGCGGGTGATCATGGAGCTTCGTTTCGGCCTCCGCAACGGGGAGGAAAAAACGCAGAAGGACGTGGCCGATCTGCTCGGCATTTCCCAATCCTATATTTCCAGACTGGAAAAAAGAATCATTAAAAGGCTGCGCAAGGAGTTTAACAAGATGGTTTAAAAGCGGGGTGAAAACAAGCGGCTTCGTGCCGGAATAAAACGACCGCTCTCGGGGATAATGAAAGTGAATGTTTCTCCTTGGGAGGTTAATCACATGGCGCGAAATAAAGTTGAGATTTGTGGGGTTGATACCGCTAAACTGCCTGTCCTGAACAACACCGAAATGAGGGCGCTGTTCGTGCAGTTGCAGACGAACGAGGACAGGTCGGCCAGAGAGAAATTGGTGAATGGAAATCTCCGCCTGGTGCTGAGTGTGATTCAGCGTTTCAATAACCGCGGGGAATATGTCGACGATCTGTTTCAGGTCGGCTGCATCGGTTTGATGAAGGCGATCGACAATTTCGATCTCGGCCAGAACGTCCGATTTTCAACGTATGCGGTGCCGATGATTATCGGGGAAATTCGCCGCTATTTGCGGGACAACAACCCGATCCGCGTTTCCCGGTCGTTGCGGGACATTGCGTACAAGGCGCTGCAAATCCGGGACAGCCTGACCAATCAAAACAACCGCGAGCCGACGATCATGGAAATTTCCGAGGCCTTGAACGTGCCCAAAGAAGATGTGGTATTCGCGCTGGATGCGATTCAGGACCCGGTCTCGCTGTTCGAACCGATTTACCATGACGGCGGCGACCCGATTTATGTCATGGACCAGATTAGCGACGAGAAGAACAAGGATGTGTCGTGGATTGAGGAAATCGCGTTGAGAGAGGCGCTGCGCAAGCTGAACGAGCGCGAAAAAATGATTCTCTCGATGCGTTTTTTTGAAGGCAAAACGCAGATGGAAGTGGCGGACGAAATCGGGATTTCCCAAGCCCAGGTTTCGCGGTTGGAGAAATCGGCCATTTCGCAGATGCAGAAGCACGTGAAAGTATAAAGCGAAAATCGAAGCCTTCAAGGGCCGACGGGCCTCCGCTTCTTCGGCGGCGCTCGTCGGCCTTTTACGCGCGGAAGGCTGCCGGAGCGGAAGACGTTTTTTTATCGGGCGGGACATTTTGCTCTTCTTGCACATATATTAGATAATAGGCAAAGACCTAATCCAGATGGAATTCGTGGTGGTCGCATGGTAAAAATATCGGATTTCCAAACCAAGGACGTTATCAATATTGTGGACGGAAAAAAGCTGGGGCAGATCAGCGATCTGGAGCTCGATTTGCGGCAGGGGCGCATCGAATCGATCGTGGTGCCCAGCCACAGCAAATTTTTCGGCTTTTTCGGCGGTGGGACGGACGTGGTCATCCCCTGGCGCAACATCGTCAAAATCGGCATGGATGTCGTCCTGGTCAAACTGGATGATGCGAGAATGTACCGCTCGGTCGAGGAGGGGGACGTTTCCCATGAGTATCATCGCGGCTGACTCTATGGTACACTTGGGATGAGGTGAAGTCGGTGAACGCAGATGTGTTCCGGGAAAATGGCGAAGCCACCCGGGTGTTGGTGTTGCCGTCCTGGCGCGAGGCGGACTCGCAAATTTCCGCCGGGTGCTCCACGCGCCTTGGCGGGGTGAGCGGCGGGGCTATGGCGTCGCTGAACTGCGGGCTGCATGTCGGTGACGAGCCCGACCGCGTGCTGGAGAACCGCCGGCGCGTGGCGCAGTGCGCCGGGTTTCCTTTCGACGCGTGGACCTGCGCCGAGCAGGTCCACGGCGGCGAAGCGCTGGCGGTGGCGCGGGAGCATCGGGGCAAAGGGCGGAAGTCGATGGACGATGCGATCGCGGGCAAGGACGCGCTGGTTACGAACGAAGCCGGCGTGATGCTGGCCGCGGTGTTTGCCGATTGCGTCCCGCTTTATTTTTTCGATCCGGTGCGCCGCGCGGTCGGACTGGCTCACGCCGGGTGGAGGGGAACCGCGTGCAATATCGCCAAAGCCGCCGTGGAAGCGATGAACCGGGCGTACGGCAGCGAGGCGGAGCATATGCTGGCCGCGATCGGTCCGGCGATCGGTCCGTGCTGCTACGAGGTGGACCGCGCGGTGATCGACCGCATGGCCGCCGCTTTGAACCGCGACATGGACGGCGGCGAGGCGCGGGCCGCGCTCCGGCTTGCCGTTGAAGACAAAGGAAGCGGCCGGTTTATGTTGGACTTGAAAGAATTGAACCGACAGTTTATGATAAAAGCAGGAATTTTGCCGACCCGCATCGAATGTTCTGAAAGATGTACAAGCTGCCAAAACGACTTGCTGTTTTCCCATCGCAGGCAGCGCGGAAATACCGGCCGGATGGCCGCCTGGATCGGCTTGAAGGCGGAGGTGAACGAATAACCGTTGAATTTACAGGCCAATATAACTCAAATGGAATCCCGGCTGAACGAAGCCTGCGCGAGAAGCGGCAGGCGGAGGCAGGACGTGCGGGTCATCGCGGTGACCAAATACGTCGATCTGGAGACGACGCGCGAAGTGCTGCGGCAAGGGATATTACATATCGGAGAGAATCGCTGGCAGGATGCGAGGGAAAAATGGGAACAGCTCGGTTCGCAGGGGACGTGGCATTTTATCGGCCATCTGCAGTCGAACAAGGCCAGGGATGTCATTGGCAAGTTTCATTATATCCATTCTCTGGATCGCCTGTCGCTGGCCCGGGAAATTCATAAAATCGGGGAGCAGCGCGGGCAGGATGTGAATTGTTTTATCCAGATGAACATATCCGGGGAGGCTTCGAAGTACGGACTGGCCCCGGAGCAGTTGTTTGCTTTCGTGAAACAGATCAAGCCCCTTCATCGAATCCGGATCGTCGGATTGATGACGATGGCCCCGCACTCGGGGGATGAACGGGTGGTCCGGCCGGTGTTTTCGGGGCTGCGCGGATGGCGGGAACGATTGAACGAGCAGGGCATACTGGATTATGAAGTCCCGCATTTGTCCATGGGCATGTCCAACGATTTTGAAATCGCGGTGGAAGAAGGAGCAACCTGGGTGCGCTTGGGATCGGTGCTCACCGGCCAAGGATAAACGGAGAGATGGGTGGGGAGGAAAAGTTATGGGCGTGATGAATAAATTCATGAATTTTTTAGGGCTTCAAGAGGAAGAAGAAATGATGGACAGGGACAGGCTGGAGGAGCCGGCGATGGCGGAGCAGGGCTTTTCGTCGGGCGACCCGCGCAGGCAGCGGAGCAACGTGGTGGGCATTCATTCGCAGAAGGTGGCCAAGATGGTGCTCAGCGAGCCGCGCTCTTACGAAGAAACCCAGGAAATTGCGGATCATCTTCGCTCGCGCCGTTCCGTCGTGGTCAATTTGCAGCGGGTGCGCGCGGAGCAGGCCGTGCGGATCGTGGACTTTTTAAGCGGAACAGTATATGCTTTAAATGGCGGCATCTCCAAAGTGGGTCCGAATATTTTCCTGTGTACGCCGGATACCGTGGAAATACAGGGGTCTATCACCGATATGCTGGACGGCGGCGGTGATCATCAAAAAATGAGGTGAAGGTGTTTTGTCCACAATTTTTTCTTATCTTGATGTAATATATCGCATTTATTTTTATATGATTATCGTCTACGTTTTGTTGTCCTGGATTCCCAATGCGCGCGGCAGCTTCGTCGGCGAATTGTTGGGCAAACTGGTCGAACCGTATCTCGCGCCGTTTCGGAGGTTTATTCCGGCGATCGGCGGGATGATCGATATTTCTCCGATCGTGGCCTTGATCGCGCTGCAGTTTATATTTGGCGGCATTAAAGTCATCCTTGGTTTTATTTTCGGGTAGCGAGGGATGACGAAGACGGATATTTATGCTCACTTTCATCCGGATGAACGCCGGTTCGTCGATAAGGCGGCCGATTGGGTCGAGCGGGCCGGGCGGTCGCACGAGTTGATTCGCAGCGATTTTCTGGATCCGCGGCAGGCGTTTATCGTCGCTTCACTGGTCCGGCGGAACGGGGATTTGGGGCTGCGGCTGGACGGCGGTTATCCGCGGGCGGAGCGCCAACGGGCGCTGATCGCTCCCGAATATCGGGAGCTGGAGCGGGAATCGGCGGACATCGGCGTGGTCGCCGTTCATTCCCAAGATCGTCAAATCGGATCGCTCGACCATGGCGACTACATGGGGGCGATTTTGCATTTGGGCATCAAACGCGATAAAATCGGAGACATCCATGTGTTTGATTGGGGTTGCCATTGCCTGGCCGCGTTGGATATGGCCGGATATATCGGCGCGCAGCTCCGGCAGGTGCATCGCGTGCAAGTGGCGACCGAATTGCTTTCCCTGGACGAGCTGCGGATAGCGGAGGTCGAATTGCGGGAAATGCATTTGACCGTGGCCTCGCTGCGGTTGGACGGGATTGCGGGGGACGTGTATCGGATGAGCCGCGCCAAAGTGCTGGAGCCGATCAAGGCGGGCCGCTGCAAGGTCAATTGGAAAGCGGTCGAGAACCCCTCGAAAATGCTGGAAGAGGGCGATATCGTTTCGCTTAAAGGCTTTGGCCGGTTCAAGATCGTGGCGGTTGAAGGCGAAACGAAAAGCGGACGCGTGCGCGTGACCGTAGGCAAGTACGTCTGAATTCGTCCGTCCCGTCGGGCGTCGCAAATTGTTGCGGAGCATTGCAGGAAAATGATCGTTCCTGTCGAATTGTATCAGTTGTGCGTTTATTTTGAGAAATTTATTATTTTATGGAGGTGCATCCATGTCCCTCACGCCATTGGATATACATAATAAGGAGTTTGGGAGAAGGCTTCGCGGGTACGACGAAGACGAAGTAAACGAATTTCTGGATCAGGTGATCAAGGATTACGAAGCGCTGATTCGTGAAAATAAGGAATTGCAAGACAAAGTGGAAGGCCTGGAAGAAAAGCTGGCGCATTTCACCAACATTGAGGAAACGTTGAGCAAGACGATTATTGTCGCGCAGGAAGCGGCCGACGAAGTGAGGAACAATTCCAAGAAGGAAGCGCAGTTGATCGTAAAGGAAGCGGAAAAAAACGCCGACCGGATCATCAACGAGTCTTTGACCAAATCGCGTAAAATCGCGATTGAAATTGAGGAATTGAAAAAGCAGGCGATGATTTACCGCTCGAGGTTCCGGTCCCTGCTTGAAGCCCAACTGGAAATGCTGAAGGACGACAATTGGGATTCCCTCGATTCGGACGGAGCTTCCGAATAAGCGGCGAATCGCCGGGACCCGTCGGGCGCCGCTAAAGCGGTGCGGGCAAAGTCCGGTTGACTGGATGAGCGAAGTCGGGTATACTCCTGTGTATCTATTGTGGAATAGTGAAAGCGTCGAATGGGGCGAGTACATCGCAGCTTCGGAGCCAGCGAATTAGGGAGGGTGTGAGCCTAATCTCCGGAAACGATCGAAAATCTCCCATGAGCGCCCCTTGAACCTTTCTCCTTTCCTTGCGGGGCGAAGGAGGGACGAGTAGAGCGGGCCGGGTCATTCCGTTAACGATGTTCGAGTGATTCATCGGCGTGCGAACGAATGTGTCCGCCGTCGACGGATGATGAGGGTGGTACCGCGAGCGTGCTTCTCGTCCCTTGGGATGAGAAGCTTTTTTGCGTACATTTTGCGCACAGAAAGTATGGGCAAGCGATAAAAACAAGGAGTGAACACGATGGAAAGCGAGTATGGAAAAAGTTTGAATCTTCCCAAAACCGATTTTCCGATGCGCGGCAATTTGCCCCAGGCCGAGCCGAAAATGCAGCAGTGGTGGGATGAAATCGACATTTATCAAAAAGTGCGCGAGCATCGGGAGGGCAGCCCCAAGTTCATTCTGCATGACGGGCCGCCTTATGCGAACGGGGACATTCATATCGGGCACGCTTTGAACAAGGTGCTCAAGGATATCATCGTGCGTTCGAAAACGATGCAAGGGTACGATTCGCCGTATGTGCCCGGCTGGGATACGCACGGCCTGCCGATCGAGCAGGCGATCAGCAACAGCGGCAAAGCGGACCGCAAAAAAATGAGCGTGGACGCCTTCAGGGAAGCTTGCAAAAACTACGCTTACCAGTGGATCGATAAGCAGAAGGCGGGGTTCAAGCGCCTGGGCGTTCGCGGCGATTGGAACGATCCGTATGTGACATTGAAGCCGGAATATGAAGCCGCGCAAATTCGCGTTTTCGGCGAAATGGTGAAGAAGGGATATATCTACAAAGGGTTGAAGCCCGTTTATTGGTCCCCGTCCTCGGAAAGCGCGCTGGCCGAGGCGGAGATCGAATACATGGAGAAAACCTCCCCGTCGATTTATGTGGCGTTCGATGTCAAAGAGGGCCGGGGCAAGCTGCCGGAGGACGCGGCGATCCTGATCTGGACGACGACGCCGTGGACGATTCCGGCCAACCTCGGGATCAGCCTGCATCCCGAATTCGATTACGTATTGGTTCAGGTGGGGGAACGGAAATACGTGCTGGCGGAGCAACTGCTGGACCAGGTGAAGCAAACGCTGGAATGGAGTTCGGCGGAGCCGCTCGCCTCGTTCAAGGGCGCCGATCTGGAGCGGGTCGTCTGCCGCCATCCGTTTTACGACCGCGACTCCCTGGTGATGGTCGGAGAGCACGTGACGCTGGAAGCGGGGACGGGATGCGTGCATACCGCTCCCGGACACGGTGAGGACGACTTCATCATCGGCAAGCGCTACGGTCTGGATGTGCTTTGCCCGGTGGACGATCAGGGCAAATTCACCGCGGAAGCGCCCGGATTTGAAGGGCTGTTCTACGATAAGGCCAACGCGGTCATCACCGAACGCTTACAGGCAAGCGGGCATTTATTGAAGCTGGATTTTATCCGACATCAGTACGCGCACGACTGGAGAACGAAGAAGCCGGTCATTTACCGGGCCACGGAACAGTGGTTTGCTTCCGTGGATCAATTCCGCGGCAAGATGCTGGAGCAGATCAAACAGGTTCGGTGGACGCCCGATTGGGGCGAAGTTCGCCTGCACAACATGATCGCCGATCGCGGGGACTGGTGCATTTCGCGGCAGCGCACCTGGGGGGTGCCGATCCCGATTTTTTATTGCCGGGGGTGCAACGCTCCGTTGGTCGATGACCGCACGATCGGGAAAATCGCCGATATTTTCAAAACGGAAGGCTCCGGGGCCTGGTTCGCGATGGATGAAGCCGAACTTCTTCCGGAGCATACCGCCTGTCCGCATTGCGGCGGCAGCCAATTTCGCAAGGAAACCGACATTATGGATGTCTGGTTCGATTCGGGCTCGAGCCATGCGGCCGTGCTGGAGCAGCGGCCCGAGCTAACCTGGCCCGCCGATTTGTATCTGGAAGGCTCGGACCAATACCGGGGCTGGTTTAATTCCTCTTTGATCACCTCGGTCGCCGTGAAGGGCGAGGCGCCCTATCGCGGCATACTCAGCCACGGGTTTACGCTGGACGGCGAGGGGCGGAAAATGTCCAAATCGCTGGGGAATACGGTCGATCCTTTAAAGGTGTGCAACGCGTTGGGCGCCGATATTTTGCGGCTGTGGGTCTCCTCGGTGGATTTTCGCTCGGATGTGCGGATCTCCGACAACATCCTGTCGCAGATCACGGAGGTGTACCGGAAAATCCGCAATACATTGCGGTTTTTCCTCGGCAACCTGTACGATTTCGATCCGCAGACGGACCGAATCGATGTCGGCCGCATGGGCGAGCTGGACCGTTTTGCGCTGGCCAATTTGAACCGGATGGCCGAGAAGGTGATCCAGGCCTACAACCGCTACGATTTCCATTTGGTTTATCAGGCCGTCCACCATTTCTGCGCCGTGGAAATGAGCGCTTTTTATCTGGACATCGCGAAGGACCGCTTGTACGTCAGCGCCGCGGAAGATGAGGGCCGGAGGGCGGCGCAAACCGTGCTGTACGAAGCGCTGACGGCCGTGACGAAGCTGATCGCGCCGATTGTTCCGCATACGGCGGATGAGGTGTGGCGCTACATTCGGGACGTTCCGTTCCCGAGCGTGCAGCTCAGCGATTTTCCGGCGGTCGACGATTCGTTGTTCAACCCGGCGCTGGAGCAAAAATGGAGCCGCTTCATCGAGGTGCGGGATGAAGTGAACAAAGCGTTGGAAACCGCCCGCAAGGAGAAGCGGATCGGCAATTCGTTGGGCGCCGGCCTCCACCTGTATCCCGACCGCGAAACGGCCGAATTGCTGTCGCAATTCGAACGGCTGGACGAATTGTTCATCGTCTCCTCCGTGACGGTGCATGAGGCGGGCGATGCGGTTCCGGACGAGGCGATGAAGCTGCCGTTTGTTTCGGTTGGGGTCTTCGCGGCGGAAGGCGAGAAATGCGAACGCTGCTGGATGGTAACGCCGCAAGTAGGGAAGCATAAGGAGCATCCGACATTATGCACCAGATGCGCCGACGTCGTGGCGAAGCAGCATCGCCGCGAATAGTTTGTTTGTCGCGCACCCGGTTTTCAGGGAGGTTTGCCGATGCCCGATGCGCAGCATGATCCTGACAAATCCCTGCTCGACGAAGTGAATGACCGATTGAGGAAAATGGCGCTGGACATGGAGCGCGGAAGAATGGGCGACTATGTCCAGCTAACGAACAGACCCTTCAAGCTGATGGGGATCAGTTTCATTCACGGCATTTTCAGAGGGGCCGGAATGGCCGTCGGTTTTGCCTTAATCGGCGGCACGCTGGTGTACGCGCTGCAGCAGCTCGGATCGCTGGATATTCCGATTATCGGGAATTACATCGCCAAAATCGTCGAATTTGTGCAGGCCGAACTGTCCGTTCGATGAACCGATTCAGGGCGCCGCGTCGTCTTCATCTTCGGAGCCGTTTTCGGCTTCCAGGGTGTGGTCGCCTTCGCGGCTTTTCAAATATTGCCGATATTCGTGATTTCTTACGACCATGACGCTTTCGCCGTAAAGGTCCGTGGCGAGAAAGCTTTCCAGCGCTTCGACATAGCCGATGTTTTCATCCGATTCGATATAGAGGTTGTCGTAGTCGAGCGCCTCGGGGTCCTCCGCCATCGCCGGCGAATTGGACGTTCCCCATCGGTTGACCTCTTGCCAGGCGTCTTCCCCGTCAAATGAATTTTGGCCGGAGTCGTCGAGGCTGCTTCGGCCGAACGGAGGCTGGAGCAGCTTTTCTTCCGCCGGTCTTTGCCGCGACAGATCGGACCAGGGTGCGTGCTTGACGCAATGGGCGGCGGTGGGAATCGCCTCCAGGCGAAGGTACGGAATATCTTCGCCGCAGGTGGCGCAGAGGCCGTATTGCCCGTTCTCGATCCGTTCCAAGGCGTTCCCGATTTGCCGCAAATGCGCTTCGGCATTGGCGTTGAGAGCCAGGTCCTTGCTTCGCTCGAACATTTCCGTTCCGATATCGGCCGGATGATTGTCGTACGAGGACAATTCCAGATATTCGCCCAACGGTTGCTGCAGGCCGTAATTTTCGTTTTGCTTCAACCGCCGTTCGAGCATCGATTTTTCCTGAAGCAATTGGCGTTTCAGTCTTAGCCGTTGTTTGCCGGTCAGCTTCACGGGCAGGCTCCTCCTTTCTTGCAGGAAACAAATCCATAGATGTATCTTTCTCCAATCCGTCCCGGTTTAGTGCGGTAATTGTTGTAGAGAAAGCCAGAGCTATGCTACAATTGCGGATGGAGCTTGCAACGCGCGGATGTTGATTTGATTATCCGGGTTTGGGCCGGAACGGAGGCTGTGAATTTGATATATTATGCGGTAGCAGTGGTTGTATTTGCTCTTGACCGGCTGTCCAAATGGGTCATCGTGGACAGGATGGACATTGGCGGTTCCAAGGAAATCATCGGGGAGTTTTTCCAGATCGTTTCCCATCGCAACAAAGGAGCGGCTTTTGGCATATTGCAAAATCAACGCTGGTTTTTTATCGTCATCACCGTGATTATTCTGGTCGGTCTCATCTGGTACATGCGCCGTTCGATCAAGCAGAAGCACGTGCTGCTTCCCTTCGGGCTGAGCATGATTTTGGGCGGGGCGTTGGGCAACTTTATCGATCGTTTGCTGCACGGGGAAGTCGTGGACTTTTTGCAGTTTTATTTTCATTTTACCGCGCTCGGCGTCAACGTCGATTATATTTACCCGATTTTCAATCTCGCGGATTCGGCGATTTTTGTCGGAGTCGCGCTGATCTTGATTGACGCGTTTATCGTGTGGCGCAAGGAGAAGCGGAGCGCATCCCATGAACCCGTTTGAGATGGAGGATGAGCAGCCGCTGGACTGGATCGTGGACGAGCGGCATGCGGGGGAGCGCATCGACAAGGCGATACACGCCTTGCTCGAGGAAGAAGTGTCGAGAACGCAAATTCAGCAATGGATCCGCGAAGGGCATGCGCTGGTGAACGGCGTCCCGGCCAAGCCCAATTATCGTTTGAATACGGAAGATTGCCTGACCGTCCGCATCCCGGACCCGGTGGAAGACGATCTGGTCGCCGAAGCGATGCCGCTCGACATCGTATACGAGGACAAAGACGTGATCGTGATCAACAAGCCGCGCGGCATGGTGGTGCATCCGGCGCCGGGCCACGCCAGCGGCACGCTGGTGAACGGACTGATGCATCACTGCGGGGATTTGTCCGGCATCAACGGCAGGTTAAGGCCGGGGATCGTCCACCGGATCGATAAGGATACGTCGGGCTTGCTGATGGCGGCCAAAAACGATCGTGCTCATCTGGGCTTGAGCGCTCAGTTGAAGGCGCATTCGGTGACGCGGAAATACGTGGCGATCGTGCATGGGAACATGGCCCATGACCACGGCACGGTCGATGCTCCCATCGGCAGGGACCCGCGCGGCCGCAAATTGTTTACTGTCACGGGGAAAAACGGAAAAGAGGCGGTCACGCATTTTGCCGTTACGGAGCGGTTTAAGGAATATACGTTGATCGAATTGAGGCTGGAAACCGGCCGCACCCATCAGATTCGCGTACATATGCAATTTATCGGGCATCCTTTGATCGGCGATCCGCTTTACGGCAGGAGCAAGGGAGTGACGATGGACGGTCAGGCGCTTCACGCCGCCGTGCTTGGTTTTCACCACCCCCAATCCGGCGAATATTTGGAGTTTTCCGCTCCGATGCCCGAGGACATGCAGCATGTGATGGACATATTGAAAAACCGATAAACCGAAATTTCAGGGGGAGTGTCTATGGTCCAAATCAACGAGCATTATTTGCAATTGCAGGGGAGCTATTTATTCTCGGAAATCGCCAAACGGCGCGGCAAGTTTATCGCCGAGCATCCGAACGCCTCGATTATCAGTCTGGGCATCGGGGATGTTACGCGCCCGCTGCCGGAAGCGGTCATTTCCGCGCTGCATGACAGCGTGGACGACATGGCCGGCGAAGCTTCGTTTCACGGCTACGGGCCGGAGCAAGGCTACGATTTCCTGATCGAAAAAATCATCGAGCATGATTACAAGCCCCGCGGCATTTCCTTTCAAACGGATGAAGTTTTCGTCAGCGACGGTTCCAAATGCGACGTCGGCAACATCCAGGAAATTTTCAGCGACGATTGCGTGGTTGCCGTGCAGGACCCGGTCTATCCCGTGTACGTCGACAGCAATGTTATGGCCGGGCGAGCGGGGCGATACAACAAGGAAACCAGGCGCTTCGACCGCATCGTTTATTTGCCGGGCAACGCCGCCAATCGATTTATCCCCGCTTTGCCGGAACAACAGGTGGACCTCATTTATTTATGCTATCCGAACAATCCGACCGGAATGACGCTCAAGAAAACGGAACTGAAAAAATGGGTCGATTACGCCAGGGAAAATCGATGCATTCTGCTGTTCGATTCCGCCTACGAAGCGTTTATACAGGAGGACGATGTGCCGCACAGTATCTATGAAGTCGAAGGAGCGAGAGAGGTGGCGATCGAATTTCGCAGCTTCTCCAAAACGGCCGGCTTCACCGGCGTTCGCTGCGCTTACACCGTCATTCCTAAAAATTTGCAAGCGTACGACGGCGCGGGGAATGCCGTATCCCTGAACGAGCTGTGGAATCGCAGGCAGACGACCAAATTCAACGGCTGTTCCTATATTACGCAAAAGGGAGCGGCGGCGGTCTACTCCGAATCGGGCCAAAAGCAGATCCGCCGGATTGTCGATTATTACATGACGAATGCCGGGATCATCCGGGAAGGTTTGGCCTCGCTTGGGCTGGAAGTGTTCGGCGGCGTGAACGCGCCCTACATCTGGCTGAAAACGCCGGGCGGATTAAGCTCTTGGGGCTTGTTCGACAAGCTGCTGTCGGAAGCGAACATCATTGGAACTCCCGGCGTAGGCTTCGGGCAGAACGGGGAAGGGTATTTCCGCCTCACCGCTTTCGGAAGCCGCGAAAATACGGAGGAAGCGGTCGCCCGCATCCAAAGGTTGAAGCTGTAAAGCGGGAAAACGGACAGGGTGAAAGTTCACTATTGACTTCCCGCTGTGAACGTGGGATAATTTTAAAAACGCATAGAACCTTTAAATCAGTCCCGAGAGGCTGGCAAGGTTACACGGATCGAACATTGAAGGGATTTCCGGTGCGATGAAGGCATTCCCCTTCAAGGTTTGCAGACGAAACAAAACTCCTTGCCATTCGGGCGGGAGTTTTTTTTGATGGCAGGAGAGGGGGAGCACGCATGGCGCAGGACCAGTTGATCATCATGGACGAAACCGCAGTTCGCCGGGCATTGACCCGGATCGCTCATGAGATCCTGGAAAAGAATAAAGGCGTCGAACAACTGATGCTGGTCGGCATTCGCACCAGGGGCATCTATTTGGCCAAGCGGATCGCGGAGCATATTTTTCACATCGAGAACGCTGCCGTTCCCGTGGGCGATCTGGACGTCACCCCGTATCGCGACGATGTGGCGCGCGGCGGAAGCGGGGCGGGAAATCGCCCGCCGCTCAACGTTCCATTGGAGATTCAGGGCGGGAAAATCATCCTGGTCGACGATGTGCTCTACACCGGGCGCACCGTGCGCGCGGCGATGGACGCGCTGATCGATTTGGGGCGCCCCGAGCTGATTCAGCTTGCGGTGCTGGTCGATCGCGGCCACCGCGAGCTGCCGATTCGCCCCGATTATATCGGCAAAAATGTGCCGACAGCCAAACTGGAAGAAATTCACGTTTCGCTGAGCGAAATCGATGATGTGGACCAGGTTGTCCTGACTCAACAGAGGAGGAAAAACGTATGACGCGTGCGCAAATGATATCGGACAGACATTTGCTTGGACTCAGGGATATCGGCCGGTCGGAAATCGAAGCCATTCTGGACAGAGCGGCTTATTGGGAGCAAGCTCCTTCCAAGGTGACCCAGGTTCTGCAATCCAAGTTTGTGGCGAACATGTTTTTTGAAAACAGCACCCGCACCCGGTTTTCCTTTGAAATCGCGGAGAAGCGGCTCGGCGCGGAAGTGCTCAATTTCAACGCCGCCGTCTCCAGCGTACAGAAGGGGGAATCGATCTACGACACGGTGCGCACGCTGGAATCGATGGGGATTGACGGCGGCGTCATCCGCTTGAAGCCGATCGGCGTTCTGGCCGAGCTGGCCGAAAAAATCAGGATTCCGCTGATTAACGCCGGCGACGGAAACAACGAGCATCCGACCCAGGCGCTCCTCGATTTGTTCACCATGCGGCGTCATTTCGGGCATTTGAAAGGCCTGCGGGTAGCGATTGTCGGGGATATTCTGCACAGCCGCGTGGCGCGGTCGAATTTGTGGGGATTGAAAGCCATGGGCGCGGAAGTCAGCTTTTGCGCGCCGGCCAACATGCAAGCCCCCGAATTGGACGCCCCGTACGTCACGATGGACGAGGCGGTGTCCAGCGACGTGGTGATGATGCTGCGAGTGCAGTTGGAGCGCCATGAGCGCGGGATGCTTCATTCGGCGGAACAATATCGCGAACAGTATGGGTTGACGGTGGAACGGGCCGGCCGAATGGCCGAGCATGCGATTATCATGCACCCGGCCCCGGTCAATCGCAATGTCGAGATCGACGATGAACTGGTGGAACACGCCCAATCGAGAATTTTCACCCAAATGCGGAACGGCGTGCCGATCCGCATGGCGGTGCTGGAACGATCGATAGGCTAAAACAATAGTGGGAGGTCGACGATGGGAACTTGGATCATGAACGCGAATGTGCCGGATGACGGGCCGGCGGCCGGATTGCGAAAAAGGCATGTCTATAT
>CAYYCV010000099.1:7449-17384 GCA_964470405.1 uncultured Caryophanales bacterium | reverse complement strand
TGCACTTTTGCAGGTATCTCTTCGGCATGGCTGTCCACGAAGAAAACAGATGCACTTTTGCAGGAATTTTAACCTGAAAGGTTAAAATTCGGCCCGCTTCCAGATCGAGCGGCGTTTGAGCTTGCGCGATCGATTCCATAGCCCGGCGCGCAATCCCCGAAGCAGCCCAGCTTCTGCGGGGTTTCGCGCACCGCACGGCTATAGCAAAATCCGGAGCCATACGTAAAGCCCGGTCAAGGTGACGAACAACGTCGGGACCGTAAGCAAAATCCCGACTTTAAGGTAATATCCCCAGGTGATCTTGATCCCCTTGCGGGATAAAACATGGAGCCACAGCAGCGTGGCCAAAGAGCCGATAGGCGTCATTTTCGGGCCGAGGTCCGAGCCGATGACATTGGCATAAATCAATGCCTCACGGACGATGCCGTCGGTCCGAGTGCCGTGAATCGCCAAAGCGTCGATCATCACCGTCGGCAGGTTGTTCATCACGGACGAAAGCCCTGCGGCAATAAAGCCCATGCCCAGCGCCGCCGCATAAGCCCCTTGGCTCGCAACGGTCTGGATCGCTTCCCCCAAACGATCCGTGAGGCCGACGTTCCGCAACCCGTAAACGACCACATACATGCCGATGGAGAACACAACGATCGCCCACGGCGCTTCTTTGACGATCCGCCTTGTGCGTATCGCGCGGCTGCGGCGGGCAGCGAGCATGAACACCGCGGCCGCGGCAATGGCAAGGATCGATACCGGCACACGAATCCATTCGCTGAGCAGGTACGCGACCAGCAAAATCAGCAAAATCGCCCAGGATAAGCGGAACAGCCGGATATCCTTGATCGCTTCAGCAGGCTTCTTCAACTGCCCGACGTCGTAGCGTTCGGGAATTCTTTTGCGGAAGAAGAGATACAACACCGCAATACTCGCCGCCAGTGAAAAGAAGTTCGGGACGATCATGCGGCCGGCATACTCCACAAAACCGATTCCGAAAAAATCGGCCGACACGATATTCACCAGGTTGCTGATCACAAGCGGCAGCGAGGCGGTATCCGCAATAAAGCCGCCGGCCATAATAAAAGGAACAATCAGGCGTTCGTCGAATTTCAACGCGCGAACCATCGCCAGAACAATCGGCGTCAAAATCAGCGCGGCGCCGTCGTTGGCGAAAAAAGCGGCCACCACCGCGCCGAGCAGCACGACGCAAACGAACATCCATGTTCCATTTCCCCGGGCGATTCGCGCCATGTGCAGCGCAGCCCACTCAAAAAAACCGATCTCATCCAGCAGGAGGGAAATCAAAATGATCGCCACGAAAGCCAGCGTCGCATTCCAGACGATCAACGTCACATCCCGCACATCGCCCAGGCTGACCACGCCGAGCAACAAAGCCAGCACCGCGCCTCCCATGGCCGGCCAGCCGATGCTTAATCCCCGGGGTTGCCAAATCACCAAAGCCAGTGTGGCTAAAAAAATAAAAAAAGCAGCGTAACCCATACGGCTCCCCCAAGTCCGTTGCGGCAATCCTTCTCTTCGCAAACGCACCGATTTCAGCATCATTTTAAACCCTGTCGGCGCCGCTCCGCAAGGACAAGTTTTGCGCCCCGCGCTTTCGTCGGCGCAGAGCGAGTTCACCGCCATTTTCCGGGCGTGTTGCCTGATTCCCATCGTTCGGAACGGGATGAAAACCAAAAATGTCCGATGCTTGATATTGACAGGACACCATAAAGCGTCCTAAAATCAAGACAACATAAGATGTTCGAAAAGGAGAGGGGGATCATGAGCGCAAGCGCACCGATGCGGGATGTTTATTATGCCGTGGCCGATCCGACCCGGCGAGAGCTCATTCGCTTGCTGGCGGATGCGGGCGAGCTGCCGCTCAACCGGCTGACAGCGCATTTCTCGATGGGCCGCACCGCCGTTTCCAAGCATTTGACGATTTTGAAGGAAGCCGGCCTCGTGACCGACCGCAAAGTCGGCCGGGAGACGCGAAACCGCCTCAATGCCGCGCCGTTGAAGGAGCTTCAGGATTGGTTGGCGTACTACGAAAAGTTTTGGAAACAAAACTTGATGCGTCTGGATCAATTTTTAAGGGAGGAACCGGATTGAAGCGGTCATGGGATTTCCCGCGCCGTTACTTGACGACAATGAAGGTGCCCAACCCTGTGGCGATCAGCTCATCCAGCTCGTTATAAATCCTGCAGCGGCCCACCGACAGCAGGTTTCCCCGATGCTCCACTTCCCCTTCGGCCACAAGCACTTTGCCCTTCACCGCTTTCAGATAGTTGATTTTCAATTCGACCGTAACCGTCCTTTGCCCTTCCGGCAAGGTGGAGCGAACGGCCGCTCCGATCGCCATATCCAGCAAGGTGGCCAGCACGCCGCCGTGAACATACCCCATGCTTTGCGTCAATTCGGGCTTGACGGCCATACGGGACCGGGAACGCCCCTCTTGCTCGACGAACACCTCGATCCCCAGAAGTTTTCCAAACGGGCTTCCCCCGACATTCCGCTGTTCGCTCATTTTTTCAAATTCCTTTCGCCAACCGGCTTGAGTTTATACGCTTTCCGCCAAAATCTCGGCGATATCCCGCGTCCTGATCTTTTCCTCCACGCCCTTCATCTTCGTCCCGTCCTCCAGCATCGTCAGGCAATAAGGGCAAGCGCTGGAAATCATCGTCGGTTGAACGGCCAACGCCTGTTCCGTCCGCGCGACATTGACCCGCTTTCCCCGATCCTCTTCCATCCACATATTGCCTCCGCCCGCTCCGCAGCACATCCCGTTTTCCCGATTGCGCTCCATTTCGACCAACTCCACGCCCGGTATGGCCTTCAGCACGCTTCTGGGGGCGTCGTACACCCCGTTGTACCGCCCGAGATAACACGAATCGTGGTAGGTGATACGCTCCTGCACCGGCCTTCGGGGAACCAGCCTGCCTTCGCGAAGCAATTGCTCCAGTAATTGGGTATGATGAAGCACCTCCGCTTGAAGCCCATACTCGGGGTACTCGTTCTTGAAAATATTAAACGTATGCGGACAAGCGGTCACGATTTTTTTGACATGATATTGATTGAACAGCGCGATGTTTTCCGAACACAATTGTTGAAACAAAAACTCGTTTCCCATTCTGCGCGGGGTATCTCCGGAATTCTTCTCCTCATTGCCCAACACGGCAAAGTTCACTTTGGCTTCATGAAGCAAATAAACAAAGGATTGAACGATTTTGTTGCTTCGTTTATCGTAAGAGCCCATCGTTCCGACAAAAAACAAGTATTCAAAGTCCGGGTTTTCCTGAACCGTGGGCACCTTCCAATCTGTCAAATCCTGCATCCATTTGCTGCGGTCATTGCGGTTGATCCCCCACGGGTTGCCCTGCCGCTCGATATTTTGGATAGCCCGCTGCCCCGCCTGGGGAACCCGCCCTTGCATCATCACCAGATGCCGGCGAAGATCGACGATTTTATCCACGTGTTCATTGGAAACGGGGCATTGATCTTCGCAATTGCGGCACGTCGTGCAGGCCCATATTTCCTCTTCCGTAATCACGTCGCCAATCAAGTTCACATCCTCTACCGCCCGGTCCGTTTTCGCCCACGTCTTTTTCTGCAAACCGAGCGTCGGACGAATATCCGTGACGGAAGCAAAAGCCGCTCCATCGGCGCCGGCGTCGGCCGCCGCTTGGTGATCGACGGCGTGAACCCCGCGGTTATCGGACAAAAAAGCCGGTTGCCACGGCGCTTTGGATGTCACCGCCGCGCCCTTCTCCGTCAGATGATCCCTCATCTTGGTGATCAGATGCATCGGGGACAAAAATTTCCCCGTATTGGAAGCGGGGCACATGCTCGTGCATCGTCCGCATTCCACACAAGCGTAAAAATCGAGCATTTGCTTCTGCGTGAAATCCTCGATCGCTCCCACGCCGTAAGATTGCTGCGTTTCATCCTCGAAATCGACCGCATCCAGCTTCCCCGGCGCGCCCGTGCGTCGGAGCAAAATGTTGATCGGCGCCACCATCAGGTGGAAGTGCTTCGATTGCGGAACGTACAGCGCGAACGAAAGCAGAATGAGAAGATGGGACCACCAGAAGGTGTAATACCCGACGGCCTGCGCCGTTTCCGGCAGCCCTCCGAGCAGGATGGCGATCAGGGACGAAATGGGAGCCAGAAGGGAGGGTTCCTCTCCCGCCATCATTCTCTCGAAGCCCATGGTCAACAATACCGACAGCATGAGGGAAAAAATAAAGATGATGACCGCGCCCGCTTTAAATCCTTTCTTCAAACGCGGCAGCTTCTCGATATATCTGCGGTAGCCGGCATAACCGGTAGCCAACAAAATCAGAAATACGGTCATCTCCTGCGATAAAATAAAATATTCATACCCGGGAATGGGCAGCCCCCTTCCCGCCAGCCCTTTAAAAATGATGTCGATCGCGCCAAATTGCAAAATAATAAACCCGTAAAACATCAAGATGTGCATGATTCCGCTTTTTTTATCTTTAAGCAGTTTCTTTTGTCCGAATACCTGGGAGATGAAGCCCGTCAACCGCTCCCCCATATCCTTGCGGAAATGGACGGGCTTTCCCAATCGAATATAGCAATACCGATGGTAGATCACCTTGGCAATGAAGTACAGTCCCGCGCTCACTGTGAAGATAAACGCTATGAAATGAACTAACGCCCACATCTCCATACGCTCCCAACCCCGAAACGGTTTTATTGAATTTCTTTTTTTCTCAACGCTTCCGTCATCAGCGGAACAACCTGGAACAAATCGCCCACAATGCCGTAATCGGCCACTTCAAAAATGGGCGCTTCGGGATCCGTGTTGATCGCCACGATGATTTTGGAGCGGCTCATCCCCGCCAAATGCTGAATGGCTCCGGAAATGCCGCAAGCGATATACAAGTCGGGCGTGACCACCTTCCCCGTCTGACCGATTTGCAATCCATAGTCGCAGTATCCGGCGTCGCACGCCCCGCGCGAGGCGCCCACCGCGGCGCCCAAAACATCCGCCAATTCCTGCAGGACTTTGAAGCCGTCCGCGCTCTTCACGCCGCGCCCGCCGGAAATGATCATCCTTGCTTCGCTCAAGTCCACCTTTTCGCGCTTGGTTTGCGACACTTCCTTGACGATCGTGCGGATGCGGTCCACCGCAACGGGGAAGTCGGCGACCTCCGGCGTCCCGGCTCGCTCTTCGCACACGATATTGTTGGGCCTTAAAGTGACGAAATGAATGCCCCGTTCAAACTTCTTTTTTTGAAACGCCTTTCCCGCGTAAATCGGCCGGGTGTAGATCGGCACGCCATGATCCACCTGCACGTCCGTGCAGTCCGTAATCAGGCCCGATCCCAGATAGGCCGCCACCCGGGGGGCAAGATCGCGGCCGATCCCCGTATGGCCCAGTAGAATATGGTCCGGGCGAATCGCCTCGACCACCTGGACGATCGCCTGTTTGTAGGCGTCCGAAGTATACTGCCGCAGCTCCGGATGCACCAGCGTGATCACCTTATCCGCCCCATATTGGCCAAGCCGGCGGATATGCTCCTCCTCGTTTCCAAAGAGCACGGCCGTGATCTCGCCGCCTTCGGATAGACGGCCTGCGGCGGTCAGGCACTCCAGGGAAACGTTGCGCAATGTTCCGAATTTGTGTTCCGCGATGACCATGATTTTTCTGCTCACAGATGGTTCCTCCTTTATTCTCTACTCATTTCCGGGACAAACGATCACAGGACGTTATCATGGCGGAGCAAGGTCAGAAGCTCATTCACCTGTTCGGCCAGTTCCCCCTTCAGCACTTTGCCGGCTCCCCGGCTCGGAGGCAGATGCGTTTCGAACGCCTCCGTGGGCGAGACCAGCGATCCGTCCCATCCGATGGACGCCGCGTCCAAACGTTCCAACGGTTTGATCCTGGCTTTCATAATTCCCGGCAGGGAGGGATACCTCGGTTCATTCAACCCTTGCTGGGCGGTAATCAGCAGCGGCAGCGCCGCCTCGATCACTTCCGAATCGCCCTCCACGTCCCTTCTCACCGTCGCTTTATCGCCTTCCACGGACAGCTCCGTCACCGAACCCACATGCGCCATATCCAGCTCCTCGGCCAGCCGAATCGCCACCTGGCCGGAACCGCTGTCGATCGCAAAGTATCCGCCTATGACGAGGTCGAAGCCGCGATCTCCCAACGCCTTCGCAAGCGCCTTGGACAAAATGAATTCGTCACCGAACAACGCTTCATCGTTCATCAAAATCCCCTTGTCCGCGCCCATGGCCATCGCCGTTCGCATGGCCGACTCCGCCCGGTCCGGGCCGATGGAAACGACCGTCACTTCGCCGCCATGCCGCTCCTTTAACCGGATCGCCTCTTCCACCGCGAACTCGTCGTAAGGATTCATGATGAACTTGACAGCCGCGTCGCTTACTTTCCCGTCGATCAGCGTAATTTTCTCTTCCGTGTCAAACGTCTGCTTTAACAACACCGCGATATTCACAGCACTCTCTCCCCTATCGTTAATTTCCCTTGAACGCGGGCGGGCGCTTCTCCCGGAAAGCCAGAAGCCCTTCCTTGTGGTCAAAGGTTTGCTGCAGGATGGATTGGGCGTAAGTTTCATACTGGATCGTTTCCTCCAGAGTCATGGCTTCGGTTTTCGCCATGATGGTTTTGGCGAAGGCGATCGCCGTCGCCGGGCCATTCGCCAACTGCTGCGCCATGGCCATCGCCGTTTCGCGGGCCTCGCCTTCACTCGCCAACCGGTTGACAATCCCGTAGGCCTTTGCTTCTTCCGCGGTCAGCGTCGCCCCGTTGAACACCAGCTCCTTCGCCTTCCACGGCCCCACCATCCGGGGCAGCCAATATAAACATCCGCAATCCGGGATCAGCCCGACCTTGCTGAAGCTCAATCCGAACACCGCGCTCTTGTCCGCGACAATCATATCCGCGGCCAGCGCCAAACTAAACCCGGCTCCCATGGCGTACCCCTGGACCGCGGAAACAATCGGCTTCTCCATCCTGCTCATCTGCAAGACGATCGCGGAGGAGGCGGAAATGCCCTTGACCGAATCCAACACCGTCCGGCTGCCGAAGGATTTCAAATCGCCTCCGGCGCAAAACGCCTTGCCGTTCCCCGCGATGACGATCGCCTTCACGCCGCGATCAAGCTCCGCCTGATCCAGCGCCGCTTTCAAATGCTCCTTCATCGCGGACGACAAGGCGTTTAACGATTCGGGCGCGTTCAGCGCGATGACCGCCACATCGCCTTCCCGCTCGGTCAAAACAGGCGCTTGCGTCATTGCGCGAACACCTTGCCCATCGAGCGGAACGTCCTCTGCGCGTCGCTCACGATGCGATCGATCAATTGCTTGGCGGTGGGGGCGTCTTTAATCAGACCTACCACTTGGCCGCACGACCAGATGCCCGCATCCAGATCGCCTTCCAAATACACCTTCTTTCCGCGTTCCCCCCTGATCAGCGGCAGCAATTGTTCCAGGCCCGCTCCTTTGGATTCCAGATCGACCACTTCCATCGCCACCTGATTTTTGGCGACGCGGGAAGGAGAACCGATCGTCTTTTGAACAATCACCGTGTCCATCTCGCTGGCCTCCGCCATCCACTCCTTCACCTTTTGATGAACGATGGACTCCTTGACGGCCATAAACCGGGTGCCCATCACAATCCCTTCCGCTCCCAAAGCCAGCGCGGCCGCCAAGCCTCTGCCATCCCCGAATCCTCCGCCGGCCAGCACGGGAATGTTCAAAGCGTCCACCACCATAGGCGTCAGCACAACGCTGCCTATATCCTCCATCCCGGGGTGCCCTCCCGTTTCAAATCCGACGACGCTTACGGCATCCACGCCTATTCTTTCCGCCGTTTTCGCGTACCGGACGCCGGGCACTTTATGAATCACGACGCAGCCCCCGTCCTTCAACTTTTGGATGAACGCCTCCGGGCTTCTGCCGCTGGTCTCGACGATTCGCACGCCCTCCTCCAGCAAAACTTCAATAAACTCGTCATTCGGGGTGGGCTTTGCGCGCGGAAACAGATTCAGATTGACAGCAAAAGGCTTTTTTGTAAGAGACCGGATCTTTCTGATTTCCTTGCGCAAATTTTCAGGCGTTTCCTGCGTCACCGACGTAATGGTGCCCAATCCCCCCGCTTCCGAAACGGCCGCGGCCAACTCTCCCCGCCCAACCTGGAACATCCCTCCGCACATAATGGGATACTCGATGCCCGTCAACTCTGTGAATCTCGTTTTCAACATGAAAAACCACTCCTATCGTTTATTTGATCATTTATTTGTCGGATCGATGAACCAGGCTGACCGTGATCCCTTCCTGGACCAGCTCGTCCCTTTGATTGAACAATTCTCTCTTCCACTTGACAATCCCGCGATCGGGCCTGCCTGTCTCTCTCTTTTCATAGACCGTCAACTTCACCCAAATCGTATCCCCGAAATGGATCGCTCTTCTAAACTTCCATTGTTCAATTCCCAGAAAAGCGATGGTCGACACGGGGGGATTCATCGCTCTTTGGGCCAGGCCCGATTGAATGGCCAACCCGAGCAAGCCGTGCGCGATCCGCGTTTTGAATCCCGAGTTTCTCATGAATTCCTCGTCGGTGTGGAGAATGTTGTAGTCTCCCGAAAGGCCCGCGTAATTCACCACATCCGCCTCGGTCACCGTTCTCCCCGGCGAGCGAAACCACTCGCCTTCCCGCAAATCCTCGAAACACCTTGCTGAATTCCCCGGCACGAGGCGATCATCCCTTTTTTCTGAACGGATTCCAGCTAAATGAAACCTTTGGGAAAAAGATTTGGTACACCATTTTTAGAACAACCAGTATCGTTAAAATCATGAATCCCGTCGCGATGGGGGTAGAGAAAAATACGGCCATATCGTTCCGGCCTATGATCAGCGACTGCCTGAACGACGACTCCAGAATGCTGCCAAGGATGACGGACAACATCAAAGGCGTTAAAGGGAACTTGAATTTGCGCATGAAATATCCTAAAATACCGAAAAACACCATTACATACACATCAAACACGCGATTGTTCCCGAAATAGATGCCGATGATGCAAAGGAAGGTAATCCCCCCGATCAAATAGGGCTGCGCCTTGTTGATCAAAAAGACAAAACCGGGTATGAACAACGTATTGAGTACCAGCAGGATGATGTTGGCGACAAACAACCCGCCGATCGCGCCCCAGACAATGGTCGGATTGGTTTGAAACAATTGAGGCCCCGGCTGCAGCCCAACCATCAACAGGCCGCCCAACAGGATGGCCGCGGACGCCGAGCCCGGTATGCCCAAGGCGAATAGAGGAATCAAGGCGCCGCCCACCGACGAATTGTTCGCCGCCTCCGGGGAGCTCAACCCCTTTTCCTCCCCTTTCCCAAAATTTTCTTTGTTTTTGGCCAGCTTCACTTCCGCATCGTAGGATAAAAAGGTGGCGATGGTCGCTCCGGCGCCCGGCAAAGCTCCGATAATAAAACCGATGACGGAGCCCCTCAGCGTTGCGCCCGTATTGTAAATCAGCTTTTTCGCGGGAAGCAGCAACTCCGAGAATTTCATTCGGTGCGTCACTTCCTGAATTTTCTGATTGCCCTCCAGCAGGATCAAAACTTCCGATATGCCAAACAAACCGATGGCGACCACCACGAAATCGATGCCTTCCCAAAATTCCAAAAAGCCGAAAGTATACCGGGCCTCGCCGCTTATGGCATCGACTCCCACCAAGGCGACGACCAACCCCATGAACAGGGAGATGGCGGCTTTCAAAGGCTTTTTCTCAAGCAAGCCTCCCGTGGCGATCAAGGAAAACAGCACCAGGCTGAAATATTCGGGCGGGCCGAACATGATGGCGAATTTCGATAATAGTTTGCTTAGGAACACCAGGCCGATAAATCCGAAGATGCTGCCGACGAACGAACTGACCGCGCTTAAGGAC
>CAYYCV010000099.1:0-7439 GCA_964470405.1 uncultured Caryophanales bacterium | reverse complement strand
GCATAACCGGCCCGGCCCTGTTTGGTCATGGGGTATCCGTCGAATGCCGTCACCACGGCAGCGGCGTCCCCCGGAACGTTGATCAGGATCGAAGTGATCCGTCCGCCGTACATGGCGCCCTGGTATATTCCCATCAGCAGCAGCAGCGCCGCCAACGGATCCATTCCAAACGTCATCGGCAGAAGAATCGACATCCCCGCCGTAGGGCCCAAACCGGGAAGGGCACCCACGAGCGTTCCGATCGTTACGCCCAGAACAATCCAGATTAAATACTGCCATTGCATTACACCCAAAATTCCGTCCATTAATTCGGTGTACATGGATTCCTCCTAACTATCATAACGATAACCGCACGGGGCTATTTCAAAACGGATGTAAAAATGCCATACGGAAGAACGAGCCCCAACGCTTTTTCAAACACCAAATAAAACAAGACTATGGTGGAAACCGCGAAACCGATCGCTCTGAAATACGTCGCTTTTTCAATCGTGATCTGGACAACGGCGATGAACAGCACCATGCTTACCAGTATACCGAGCACATCAATCAGCGCCACGGAAACGAGCGTCAAGACCAGAAAATACAACTGCCGCCCGATGTCCTCCCTTGCAAAAGCATCTCCGGAGTGCTGCACCATATTCTTTCCTGTCCCGAACAGCGAAATCATGTAAGCCGCTATCATCGCGGTGGTGCTCGCAACAATGATCACCGGGAAGAAGCCGGGCCCCACCTTCCCGAACTTGGTGACGACGGAAAGCTCCAGAGACGCATAAATGAAGAGAGACATAAGCAAAAGCAAGAATAGCGAGAAATACCGTTCCCAAACCAACATACCAATCCCCCCGCGAGAAGAAGATAAACATGGTATTCCTCATGCCTGAAGCCATTATTCCAACGTGCGCGAAGAATACCATGTCTGGGTCTGAAAGCGTGGTGAAAAATAAGCGGCTCCGGGATGGGGCATGGATTTCCGACCGGAGAGAAATCCGCGGACACAGGCGGCTGCCGGCGTTTCTCAACTTACGCCCCACCCTCGCGCCGCTTTGTTCATCACACTTCTAATGTTGATGATTCATCCGTCACTTGTTCGACTCGTACCATTCCCGATATGCCTTTCCTTCCTCCTTCAAAGACTGGATATACTGCTCGCCCGCAACGAATTTATCGACGATCATATATTTATCCAGATACTCGCTCCATTCTTTCGTCTTGGTCAGCTCCGACAGCGCGTTCTCCCAAAACTGGACCACTTCCTGCGACACATCCTTGGCCGCCCAAATAGCGCGTCCTTTCAATTCGACCATGTCGATGCCGCTCTCAACCAAGGTCGGGATATCGGGGAATAATTTCAACCTCTGGTCGGACGTGGTGGCCAAGCCTCTCATGTCCCCCGACTCCAGATGTGTATTGACATTCGACGGGATCGTCACGGCGGCATCAACCTTTCCGCCCAAAACGTTTGTGACGATGCTCGGGCCCCCGTCCAGCGGAACAAGGACCATATCCTCCTCCTTGATGCCAAGCTTTTCGCCCAACCGCACAATCGCATAGTAATCGCTGGCGGTGCGTCCGGCCGTTCCGAACGCAATGCTTTGCGGATCCGCTTTCAACTGCTTGAGGAATTCGTCGATATTTTTGTACGGAGAATCTCCCTTGACCACCAGAATGCTGGTATCTGCCGCCAATTGCGCAATGGGTGTGAAATCGTCATAGGTGGCGTCTATGGACCCCGTCGCGATCGGCGTTCCGATGGAAACCATCGTCAGAAGAACGTGGTCGTCGCCTTTGCGATTTTTCAGTTCGGTCAACGCGAGGGCGCCGCTTCCTCCCGTGATGTTATTGACGACGAAAGGCTTCTGAACGATTCCCGAATCGTTCAGCATGCTGGTCACCACTCTGGCGAACAGGTCCGTGCCCCCGCCGGCCGCGTAGCCGACCAGCATGTCAACGTTGCGGGAAGGATAATTGGACTTTGGCGCGGTCGTGTTTGGACTCTCTTCCGGGGCGCTCTGGCCATCCGTCGCGGCGGGATGGTTCGCAGCGGATGAATTTTCTTTCGATGAGCAAGCAACCACCAGGAACATTGCCAGCAACAGGATGGAAACGGCATACCATGTTTTTTTCATTCTTGGTTCCCCCTACACATTATTTTGGACAGTCAAAACATACCGAAATAATCGAGACCATGGGACAAACGACAAACGGATACTCCATGTCTTGTTGTGACGCGATCACCCCCTTCGAGTCCGTCGATCGCCGTTTCTTCATCCGTATCATCCGCAATCCGGGGCAACTTCACTCGCCGCTGTCCGCCGGACCCCGATCCATTCGCTTTCGCCTCCAATTTGACAGCGCTTCCACGGAATCGGGGCAGGCGCGCCCGAATAGGGGACGGCCAACGAAAAATGGCGAACTTACGCCTTAGTCTTCCAAGCCGATAAACCGCGCCGCATTTTTATACAGCACCTTTTCTTTGACTTCATCCTTCAACCCCAATCGGTCCACCCATTCGATCGCTTTCTTGGGAGTGACCCAGGGGAAACCGGAACCGAAAATCACTTTGTCCTGCACGATATCGTTGAGGCGCGGAATCAGGTCCGTGAGCAATTTCGGGTTGATGCAGGACATTTCGATGTAAACGTTGGGCTGCCGATAGGCCACCGCCACCAGTTCCTTGTCCCACGGAAAACCGGGGTGTCTCGCGACGATGCGCAATTCCGGAAAATCGACGGCAATGTCGTCCAAATATTTGGGATTGCCGTAATCCATCGTCGATGTCGGATCCATGCTGGAGATGCAATGCAGCGAAAGCGGGACATTCAATTCGACGGCTTTGGCGTAAAGCGGATAATATCTGCGGTCATTCGCGAACATCTTGTTGTACCACGGATTCATATAGAGCCCCGAAAGCTTCAATTCCTTAATATCCCGTTCAAATTTCCTTACCGCGTTCATCTTTTTGTGCGGATCGGCTCCCGCCCAGGCAAACTTGAAAAATTCGGGATGATCGTCTCGGATCTTGGCGATTTTGTCGTTGGACACCACTCTGTTCCTCAACGTTCCGTCATCGGACCCGGCGATGACCGCATAGGTGACGCCCGCGTCCTTCAAATACTGTATCGCCTCTTCCGGCGTGTGATGCACGCGGCTGTCGTCCACGCTGTACCGCTTTATATAATTTTCCATATTGGGCTTGTGGTTGGCCTCGCCTTCCTCCACCAGCCAAGGCATCGTCATTTTAAAGTTGAAATCGATAACTTTCATTTTCATTGTCTCCCTTCCTACCCGGATATTTCGTTTGGATTGAAAAAATACGTTTGCCTGTAAAACAACGCTCTTTTGAAATGCAGATGAGGCTCCGTTTCCCACGTGAAGGCAATGCCTCCCATGATCTGAATACACTGCTTCGCCACATCGAAATAATTGCGGCTGATGATTTTAAACGCCTTCCTGGCGCTTGCGATGTCCTCCCCGTCGGCATCGCCCATGTTTTCCCCGATTTGCCACGTCGCATACTGCACCGAAGCTTCCGCCAATTCATTCTTGACGTAACATTCGGACAACAGGTGCTGTACGGCCTGGAAAGAGCCGATCGTTCTTCCGAATTGCTTTCTCTGCTTGACGTAATCGGTCGTTTGTCGGAGCAGCCTTTTCATGGCGCCCGCCATTTGAATGGAGTGGAAGGTCGCAAGCACGGACAATATGCGTTGGTAGTTCTCCGGGCTGACGGCCGTCTTCGCCTGAACGCCGCCGGCTCGCACCCGAACCAGATTCAGGGCATCCTTGAGGCTGGGATGGTCGATCGGCTCAATCTCCAAATCGGATTTGTCGCACAGCATTACGCTGTGAGAAGCGGGGTCCAGCAAAATCAAACGGGTGATCTTGTTGTCCCAAAACATGGCCGCCACTTCCATGTCGGGGTTGACCTCGGCTATATTGATCCACTCGTTTCTTTGCACCGCTTCCCCAAGCTTTTCGCTTATTTCTCCCGGCAGCAATCCGGCCGCCCGAACATAAGTGGAAGCCAAATGGTTGACCAGCACATCCATCACGCTGTTCGATCTGACCTGCCCCAGGCTCTCGACGGCAAAATAATATTCGTTGATTTTGCCCCCGTCCACGAACAACTGGCTTATGCCGATTTCGTTGACGGCCAGATGAACATCCTGCTGCTCCCCTTCGAATGCTTTCAACACGACGTCCGCAATCAGCTTTTCCTCTTCGCCTATTTTGATTTCCACCCGGCTTACCTCCTATAGCTCCAGCTCTTTTTTCGCGATGATATTTTTTTGTATTTGCGCGGTCCCGCCGGCAACCGTATCCTTCCGCACCGTCAAGGCCAACTGCAGAAAATTGAAATAGTCCGTTTTCAAGGATTCTTCAAACGACAATCGCTCCAAAGCGCGTTCGGTGATTTTCTGGTGAAGCGGCCCCCATATCAACTTGCTGGCCGACCCGTGCTGCGGCTTGACCGTTCCTTCCTGCTGCACCTCAATCGCGTATTTGTAGGCCAAATTGCGCATGGCCCATACTTCTTCCCTTAAATCTTCAACATAGATGCCTTTCTTCTCCATTTCAATCAGTTCGTGCTCAAATCGGGGATAATGCCGAATGATCGGCAGCGCCCGTTCGAAGGCAAGCGCATCCATCGCGACCTTCCATCCGTTGCCCACTTCTCCGATCGCGCGTTCGTAAGGAATGAACACGTTGTCCAGCGTAAGGATATTGAAATTGCTCTCGCCGCTCGGCTGCTTGATCGGGGTCAGCGAGACGCCTTCCGATTTCATATCCAGAATGAACATGGTTAAGCCGTTGTACCGTTTTTCCTCTCTGCTGGTTCTTGTCATAAGGTAACAAAACGAAGCGTTATGCGCTTTGATGTGCCCCCTTTTCTGGCCGTTGATGACGAACCCCTGGCCGTTGTCGGCCGCGGCTGTGGAAATCCCGGCCAAATCCGATCCGGCGTTCGGCTCGGAAAACCCCTGGCACCATACGTCCTCGGCCGACAATATTCTCGGCAAATAATACGATTTCTGCTCCTCGGAGCCGTGCAGCATAATCATCGGGCCGACAATATGAAGCGCCTGCTTGCTCACCCCTTCCGGAGCGTACACGCGGCTCGTCTCTTCGTAGAAGATGACTTCATGGCTGAATTTTCCGCCTCGGCCGCCGTATTGCTTGGGCCATGTAAGTCCCTTCCATCCCCCTTCGTACAGCTTTTTATCCCACGCCAGGCTGATCTCAAACAATTCGCGATCGCCCCACGCGTCGCCCGGCTTCTCCTTCCTCCATTCGTGCGGCAAATTGTTCTCGATCCAATCCCTGAAATTCATTCTTAATTCTTCGTCTTCCGCGGTAAACCCGAAATCAATCATTTAACTCTCCTCCTTGATCAGCCTGGCGTCGACAATGACGGGATCGCCCTTCTTGTCGATCATGATCGGATTGAACTCGATTTCTTTAACGCCTTCCGTCAGCAAGCGGGATATTCGCGCGATCATGGCGTACAGCGCATCTTCGTCGATCCGTATTCCCCTGTAACCGCGCAATAATTTTGAAAACCTGCATCCGGAAACGAGCGCTTTCGCATCGGACGCGTCGATTGGCGCGGAACCGATGGCGATATCCTCCAACACCTCCGCGAAAATCCCGCCCCAACCGATCATGACGACATCGCCGAGAACCTCGTCCCGTTTAATTCCGCATATCATCTCGAGGGTTCCCTTCACCATTTCCTGAACGATGACTCCCCCGAACGTTTGCAGCAATTCCTTGGCGTGCCGTTCCACTTCGTCGGCGTCGGCCAACCCTACGCGCACGGCGTTCAATTCGGTTTTATGGGCATCCGGCGCCACATTGCCCTTCAGCACGACGGGATAGCCAAGCTCTCCCGCAGCCTTCAATATGTCTTGCATGTTGTCGGCATACTTCCATCTCGCCATCGGCAGCCCGTATTGATCCATCGTGGAAAGCAAATCGGTAAAAACCTTCGCGCCGCCAAGCTCCAGCGAAAGCGGGCGGGGCTCGGGAAACTGTTTCCGATAAGGCTTCCGACGAATATATTTCATATTTTCCAGGCTGAGGCCGATATCCTGGAACAGCGGGATGCCAAGCGATATATAATCATGGAAATCTTTCGTCCTCGCATCGTTGTAAGAGACGAAGATCGGCTTGTCGTAGCTTTGAAACACTTCGCGGATATCCTCCAGAAAGCCGCCGACATGAACGGCCACGGCATCGATTTCCGGGGAATCCATCAATATGCGCAAGCCCTTTTTCAACCCCGAGCTGTCGTTGATGAAATTGGCCGTAAAATCGACCGGATTGACGGGCGAACCGTAGAACGGCATACACTGTTTCAGCTTCTTTTGCAGCTCCGCGGATAACTCCGGCACTTCCAGGCCAAGGGATTCGGCGATATCGCATCCGACCACGCCGGCCCCGCCGGAGGTGGTGGCGATCGCCACGCGGGGGCCCAACATCCGTTTCCCCGAATGAATCGCCACCACCGCGTCCAACAACTGCGCGGCCGTGTTCACCACAATCGCCCCGGATTCCTCCAGCAAACTGATAATGACCTTGCCGTCCGGGGACAACGCCGCCGTATGCGACTGCGCCGCTTTCTTGCCGGCCTGGCCCACCCCGCCGCAAAGAATAACCACCTGCTTGTCGTTTTGCTTCAACGATCGGACCGTTTGAAGCAAGGCCCGGCCGTCCCTGACGCTCTCCACATACATCAGGATCGTTTGGATCGCCGCGTCGTCGACAAACTCTTTCGCGACATCAACCAGACCGATTCCCGCTTCATTGCCCGTATGGATAAAATAATTAAAATTCAATCCCAGATTGTTCGCCGCGCTAAATATTCGGGCGCCGTAGGATCCGCTTTGGGTCAGAAAAGCGATCGAGCTTCCGGCGTCGCTCGGCTCGATTTTTTCCATGACCCGGGTGAAGGTCGCGCTGACCTTTTTGTCCGACCGGTAAAACCCGATGCTGTTCGGGCCAAGAATATGCAAGCCCTGGCGATGCAGGTCCGACAGCACTTTCTGGTCTGTGTCGTTCAAATCCGCCTCCGCAAAGCCGGAGCTGAAAATGACCGCGTTCCCGATCTTGTCCTTGCCTTCGGTCAAGTTGGAAACCACCTTGTCCTTCGCCACGGCTATAATGGCCAGGTCGATGTCCCCGGGCACGTCGCGGATCGTCCGATAGCACGTCAGGCCTTGCAGCTCGTCGTATTTGGGGTTGATCGGGTAAATCGAACCGGCATACCCGAATTTCAACAAATATTCGATGACTCTGTATCCGACGGAGCTGGCGCGGGCCGAAGCTCCGATAATGGCGATCGATTGCGGATCAAACATTTTTTTTATGCTCATTGCGCTGAATGGCCCCCTTCTGGTGAAACACCCCCACCGTTATTGCTTATTGGTAAAAACGCG
>CAYYCV010000098.1:0-17525 GCA_964470405.1 uncultured Caryophanales bacterium | reverse complement strand
AAATAACGATGTCACTTTAAAGTGGTGTGCGGATGCAAGTCCATTTTCATGCCTGGCAATGGCCGACAGGCCATGGGAGATTTGAATGAAAATTCACCCGTTTTGCCTCCGTCGGACAGACTTCTATCCCGGGGGTTTGTCGTTCCCCATGGCCTTCTTTCCAAATCGTTCGACTTTCCAAATCGCCCGATATGTTTTATGATGGGGTCAATAAGCGAAAGGGGCGGAATGATGGGGATTTTAAAAAACGATTGGGCGCCGCATCTGCAGGCGGAATTTGAAAAACCGTACTATTTGCAGCTTCGCAAGTTTCTAATCGACGAATACCGTCACCATACGATATATCCGGACATGTACGATATTTTCTCCGCGCTGCATTTGACGCCTTATGAGCATGTCAAAGTGATGATTTTGGGCCAGGACCCTTATCACGGGCCGGGGCAGGCGCATGGGCTCAGCTTCTCGGTCAAGCCCGGCATCGCAATTCCGCCGTCGTTGCAAAACATCTACAAGGAGCTGCGGGATGACGTGGGCTGCGCCATTCCGAGCCACGGCTATTTGGACGCCTGGGCCAGGGAGGGCGTCATGCTGCTGAACACGGTGCTGACGGTCCGCCAACGCCAGCCGAACTCCCATCAAAACAAAGGGTGGGAGGTATTCACCGATCGGGTCATCTCCGTGCTGAACGAAAGGGAGCGCCCGGTGGTGTTTATTCTGTGGGGCAGGCACGCGCAAAATAAAGCGGAATTGATCACGGAGAAGCGGCATTTGATCATCCGATCGCCTCATCCGAGCCCGTTTTCCGCCAACCGCGGCTTTTTCGGCAGCCGCCCGTTCTCCCGCGCCAATCAATTTCTGCGTCAAATCGGGGCGGGCGAGATCGATTGGCAGATTCCCGAGCGGGCGGCGGAGCGCTCGTCGTCCTGACGGCCCGGATACTCCCCGTTCTTTCCCGGTTCACCCGGCCCCGCGCCGAAATGTTCTGACATGAGGTGTCCCATGCTGAAAAAAATGCTGAAGACCGCCAAATCCGGGAGCTTGTTTAATATCCTTGTGGTGAATTATATGCTGCTCATCATTTTGCCGGTCTCCCTGATCGGCTGGATCTCGTTCAAGGTTTCCGAAGAATTGCTGACGGCCAGAATCAGCGAATCCAACCGGCAAACCATCAATCAGATCGAGCGGAACGTCCGGACGCTTCTGGATCAGGCGACGGCGGTGGTGAGCATGAATTATTTGAACCACAATATAGAGCCGTACTTGACGAGAACCTACACCAACCCGTACGACGAAATCATCGACAGGGCGGTCGTCGAGAAAAGCATGCTGCAAATGGTGCTGGCTTTCGACTGGCTGCAATTCGAATCGTATATTATCGGCAAGAACGGCCTGGTCTATTCCCCCGACGATATCAGCGAGAGCGGGGACGCGGATATGCGGCGGATGTTTGCGAACGGAGCCGAAATCCGAAAGGGCGCCGATCAGATCTGGTGGTCCGGCATTAAAGACAGCAAATTGAAAAACAAGGCCCATCAGAAGGTGTTTGAAGCGGTAAAAGTATTATCCAACCCCTATAATCGATTGGAATACGGCATGTTCGTACTGAGCATCAAAGAAGACAGTCTGTTTCGGATATATCGGGACAGTCTCGGTTCGGATATGACGTTTTTCATTCTGGATCAAGACGGGCGTTACGTGACGCACAGCCGGAGGGATCAGGTCGGAAAGCCGGCGGCTCCGGCGCTGGCCGAGCAGATCGGTTCGGCCAGGGAAAATTCGGGAATCACGACGATTTACGGGGAAAATGCGCTGTCCTCGATGAAATATTTGGAGGGGCCGGGTTGGACTTTGGTCATGACCGTTTCGACCCACTCCCTCTTTCGGGATGTCCGGGGACTGTCCCACAGCATTTTGTGGATGGGCATCTTGCTGGTCGGCATCTCCATTGTGGCGGCCGTATGGATATCCCGGCGCATCGCCATGCCTTTGATTCGCCTGAATCAACGGCTGCGGGCGTTCCGGGTGACGGGGGACGCCGTTCAGGCGAAGGCGGCGCAACCGAAAGTGAACGAGCTGGTGCTGCTGACGACCGAATACGAGCAGATGGTGATGAAATTGGAGCATACGGTGCACGAGCTGGTGCGGAACCAGGAGGAGAAGCGGGCTGCGGAATGGAGTGCCCTTCAAGCGCAGATCAACCCGCACTTTCTTTATAACACGCTGAATTCCATCAAGTGCCTCGTATGGACCCACAAGACGGAATATATCGAGCCGACGATCAACGCGCTCGTCAAGCTGCTCCACATGACGGTCCAGCGCAATGAAGACGAAATCACGCTGCGGGAGGAATACGCTTGCCTGGAGCACTATGTGTATATTCAGGAAATTCGCCTGTCGAGGAAGATCGTATTAAAAGCCGTCGTAGAGGATCATTTGTGGAATTGCAGCCTGCCCAAACTGTTGCTTCAGCCCATCGTGGAGAATGCGATATTCCACGGAATCGAAAGAAAGCCCGAAGCGGAAGGGGAAGCGATCATTACTTTGTACGCCGCTTCCGATTTGGACGATGTCACGATCAAGATCGCGGACAACGGAGTCGGTATGAACCTGGAGCAATTGGACAAGCCGCATGACAAAAAGGACCGCCACGCCGGCAATCAGTTTAGCGGAATCGGCATGAACAATGTGCACGAGCGGCTTCAAATGAACTACGGAAGCCGCTACGGGCTTTCGGTTCATTCCGTTCCGGCGGAAGGCACGACGGTCACCTTAACCTTGCCGCTGCGGCAAGCGAAGCAAGCCCGATAAGCGCGCCGGCGCCTGCTTTTTTCCGCGGCGGCCGACTTTTTGCACACGCATTCACTGCAAGGGGGGAGTCCATTGATAAAGCTTCTGATCGTCGACGACGAGAAACTGTTGAGACAAGGATTTATTCATATGACCGATTGGTCCTCCCACGGGTATGACGTTGTCGGAGAAGCGGCGAACGGGGAGGAAGCTTTGCCGCTGATTGAAAGCGAGAAACCGGATATTGTCGTCACCGACATCAGGATGCCCGGGATGGACGGCATCGACCTGATTCGCGCCGTCAAAGCCGCCCACCCGCAAATCGAAATCATCGTGCTCAGCAGCTACAGCGATTTTCCCTATGTGAAGGAATCCCTTCAAAGCGGGGCGGCGGACTATCTGTTAAAGGCGAGCATGAGCTTTAACGATGTGCTGGCTTCGTTGGAGAAAGCGACGCGGCGGCTGCCGTTGAGCGCGGCGCCCGACCGGGACGACGCGGCGGCCGCGGCCGCATACAGCCCCGCCATCAAGGCGGTCGTCGATTATCTGCGGCAGCGTTATGCCGATCCCGGGCTTTCCCTGAGCGAGGCGGCGAAGAAATTTCATTTCAATAAAAGCTATTTGAGCCTGGTTTTCAAACAGCAGGTCGGCGTTAATTTTCAGCCTTATTTGACGGGAATTCGGATCGACAAGGCCAAGGAGCTCCTGATGCAAAACAAGCCGGTGAACGAGGTGTGTTTATGCGTCGGCATCGATAACGTCAGCTATTTCAGCCAATTGTTCAAGCGCAAGACAGGCGTTTCCCCGAGCGATTACGTCAGAGCGTGCATGACCGCAGACGAATAAACTGCGCGGACGCCGCCTCCAAACGGGGCTGCCCATTCGGTCCGATTCCGGCCCGTGGGGGCGTTTTTTTTATTGTCGAGATCAAAGTGTGGTGAAAACAGCGGTGCAGGGGTTGGGCATCGGTTGGAGAAACGCCGGTGGTCGCCTTTGGCCGTTGATTTCTTTGCTTTGCTTTTTTGATTCCACGCGTCGTGCGTAACCATATTAACGGTGACTTTGATTGGTTTAGGCGGGTTATACTCGAGGAGCATTCACCTGATGATGAACAATCGTTCAACGACCTCATGGAGAGTTACAACGACGCGCTGACGACGAGCGGAGTCGGCTGCTTGGCCCGTCTTGGTAAATTGCAGCGCTCGAAGGTCATTACGCGAAGGCACGAGGAAATCGGTAAGGAACGGCTTGACGATGCGGTTAGCGCAGCATATGTGCATGAAATCAGCGGCCAGTTAAATGCGGGGGAGATCGGCCAAACGTATGCGGATACAACGCATCCGGCAGACAGAGGGCATGTCTCGATAGGCGGTGTGAATATCGACAAGGTGTGTCGTCGATGCTATGATAGTAAGTAGGTCTCACTGAACGTGCGTTGCGCTATGGAAAAGGAGGTGAGCCGGATGAATCCGATAAGCGAGCAAGCGAAGGAAGAGTTGCTGCATGCGTTGGAAGGCAAGCAGTCAGGCCTTTTCGTGGTCGATGGCAAACTGGTTTCCATCGAAGTGGAAAACTTCGATCCAGTCATGGGCGATGAAGGGAAACTGGATTTGGCTCAGGAGATTGAGGATTACCCTGAACTGAAGGCTTCATTGCAAAACTATTTGGATAACCCGGATATGAAAGGGTACTCGGCCAACGAACTGAAGGAGAGGCGTCGTGAGCGAAGAAAATAACCGGACCTTTCGTGTTGTGTTTAAGGAAGAGTTCGATGTGTGCCTGGATCGAATCGAACGCGGCAGCTTCAAAGGGCTTCGGCGAATCACTTATGGAAGAAGTAAGCATGTGTTCTTGAACTATCTGATTTATTACGCCGTTCTCGAACAGGATCGGGTTGTGGATGTGATCAATATTTTACCGGCGCGTACCAAACGAAAACGTGTGAGCAAGTAAGCTGTCCATATCATTGGATAGATTCGACCGTTCGGATTGACGGTCTTTTTGATGTTAATGGTGATAATAAAATATTTCCATCATAGGCGCTGGATTGCATACGGTATTTTTTTTTGTTTCCTTTGAGCATCGCCTGATGAAACAATCATTCAACGACCTCATGGAGAGTTACAATGATGCGCTGGCGGCGAGCGGAGTCGGTTGTTCGGCTCGTCCTGGTAAATTGCAGCGCTCTATCGCGCCAACAGTCTTGAA
Source organism: uncultured Caryophanales bacterium (assembly GCA_964470405.1). Taxonomy (GTDB): domain Bacteria; phylum Bacillota; class Bacilli; order Paenibacillales; family CAYYCV01; genus CAYYCV01. Next base: position 12,530 of record CAYYCV010000098.1, on the reverse strand, counting down.
AAACACATTATAGCTGACGGACCGAGTAAGAACATTACTAGCGGAACTTTCCTAGTTGGTTTCTCCTGAATATTTCCTCCATTCCTGATTGCCCCTATCCGACTCGCACCCCACTTCTAAATATCTTGACAATATCCAAACATTTATAAACTCCGGGGGAAGAAACGCGTCCAGCTCCCAAACAAGACAACATTTATCCCAAATGAATTGGATGTATGGACGGGCGAAATCCGATTACAATATATCTGAAAGCGATTGCAGATCAGGGGCGCAAGTCATTGATCACGAACAACGAAGAGGAGGATCACGAATGAAGAAAAAGAGAACCCTGGCTTCGATGATGGCCGCGATCATGTTGGCCGGTATGCTCGCAGGCTGCGGACAATCGGAGAAGCCGGCGGACCAAGCGAACGACGCGTCTTCCGAGGAGCAAATCACGATCAGCTTTTGGTTTCCCGGGGCGGACAAGGTAAACGACGATTATTTCAACAATGTGGCGAAAGAATTTGAGGACCTGCACCCGAACATCCACATCGAAACCACGGTGCTTCCCGCAAACCCGGCGGATGTGGATACCAAGCTGAACGCGGCCAAGCTGAGCGGAACCTATCCCGATGTGTTCTCCGCCTATCTCCTGTTCATGGGGACCCGGGGCACGAAAGGCGACTTTGCTCCGCTGGACGATTACGTCAATAACTGGGACGAGAAGGATGACTTAATCGAAGCCAATCTTGCGGCGGGCAAGGTGAAGGGGAAACTGGCGGGCCTCGCATTTTATCCCGCGCCGGTGCTGTTGACTTACAGGAAGGATTACTTCAGGGAAGCCGGACTTGACCCGGAGAAGCCGCCGACCACATGGGAGGAGCTGGCTGAATACGCCGAGATATTGACGAAGCGGGATGCCGGCGGAAATGTGATTCGCGCGGGGTTTGATATTCCGGCGACCAATGCCACGAGCGTTTTCGAGCCCTTCATGCGCCAGAACGGATCGGTGGTCATCGACGAGGAAAACGAGGTTCCCGCGTTCAATGACGCGAAATCGATCGAAGCGTTTCAATTTTTGACCGAATTGGCCCGGAAAAAGGTCAATATCCCTTACGACTATCAGAAGAAGGACGAAATTCCTTTTATGAACGGCAATTCGGCGATGTCTTTCATTTTGTCGTCGATGATCACCAGCCTGGTGGCCAACAAGCCGGAGCTCAAAGATCAACTCGGCCTCGTCCCGGTGATGAAGCGCGAGAAAAAAGTGGCTTTTACCGGCAACCGCCTGTTTACGATTGGAGCCGACAGCAAGCATAAGGACGCTTCCTGGGAGTTTATCAAGTTCATGATGTCCAAAGAGCAGGTGTGGAAGCGGTACAAGGAGATGAAGGTTCCTGTTGTCCGAAAATCGTTGCAACAGCAAGCGATGGAGGACGATCCGGAATTCAACGCCGTCCTGATGGATTACGTCAACAACGGGAAGGGGAATTCCATCGTTTCCTGGGCGTCGCTCTACAGCAAATACATCAACCTCGCATATGAAGAGGCCATCAGCGGAAGGAAGTCGGCCGAACAGGCGCTGAAGGATGCGCAGGAAGGGCTGGAGAAGGAAATTAAAACATTCGCGAAATAAAGGGACGGGGGGATCGCGCTATGCCTGAACCAGCGGTGGCAAAAGCGGCAGCGAGTCGGAAGAAGAAGGCGGCCAGGCTTGACGAGGACAGAATCGGCTATGTGCTGATCGCCCCCTTCTACCTCATCTTGTTCGTATTCATTGTCATACCGATTTTTATCAACTTGTATTTAAGCTTTACGAATTATGATCTAACCCGTGCGGATTGGATTGGCCTAAAAAATTATCGCATTTTGTTCTCCGATCAATTTTTCCACATATCGCTTAGAAATACGTTCGTGTTCACGTTCTTTACGCTGCTGCTCTCGATGGGGCTGGGCTTGATGCTGGCGCTGGTTTTAAACCGGCGGCTGATCGGATTGTCCTTTTTGCGCACCGGCTTCTTCATGCCTCACATCACCTCCATGGTGGCCGTGTCGATGATTTGGCTGTGGATGTACGAACCGTCCAACGGGATAGTGAACGTCTTCCTGCATCTGATCGGATTAAAGAAGATCGAATGGCTGTATAACGCGTCGTGGGCCATGCCGGCCGTGGTTGTGATGAGCGTCTGGAAATTTGTCGGGTACAATATGGTCATTTATTTGGCCGGGCTGCAAAGCATTCCAAGGGATTTGTACGAGGCTTCCTCCGTGGACGGCGCGGGCTCGATCAGACAATTTTTCAAGATCACGTTCCCGATGCTGATGCCGGTCACTTTCTTTCTGCTGGTCACCGGGCTGATCCACAAATTCAATGTGTTCGAACAAATCCAGATTCTCACCAACGGCGGCCCGATGAATTCCACGACCACGCTGGTCCATCAAATATACAATCGGGCCTTTACCGAGTTCCAGATGGGCTATGCGGCCACGCTTTCCATGGTGCTGCTGTTCATTATTGCGGTGATTACGCTGGCTAATTTCAAGTATTTCAACAAGACCTATGAATAAGAATGGCGAAAGGATTCATCATGGAAAATACCCGAAACCGCACGCTTATATTTGCCGTGATGCTGATATTGTCCCTGGTTATGCTGGTTCCGTTCGGGCTGATGGTGCTGACTTCCTTTAAGACGATGGGGGAAATTCAATCTCCCCGATTCATTTTCATACCGGAGCAATGGTCGCTGACAAACTATATCGAGGCGATGAAAAGGGGAGACTGGCTCCAATATTTCAAAAATTCGCTCTTTGTGACGTTCGTTACGGTCGCCGTGAGCTTGATGCTGAATTCCGTCGCCGGCTACAGCTTTGCCCGGCTTCGGTTCAAAGGGAGGGACCTGCTGTTTCTCATCTCGCTCATCGGCTTGATGATCCCTCCGCAAGTCACCATGGTTCCGGTGTTTCTCATCCTGAAGCATATCCCGTTCGCCGGCGGCAACGACTGGACGGGACAGGGCGGGATCGGTTGGATCAATTCGTACATGGGCCTGATTGCGCCTTACGTCGCCGGATCGTTCGGTGTCTTCCTGTTCCGTCAATTTTATCTGAATTTCCCGAAGGACCTCGACGACGCGGCGAAGATGGACGGGCTGAACGCGGTGAAAACCTTCCTGTACGTCTACGTGCCTTTGAGCAAGCCGATCTTCGCCACGCTTGTCGCTTTAAAAGCGACAAGCTCCTGGAACGAATATACTTGGCCGTTGATCGTTACGAACAGCGACGCGATGAAAACCGTTCAATTGGCCTTGACTTTGTTCCGCGATGAAAACCAGGTTCAATGGAACCTCCTGATGTCGGCGACGACGCTGATTTGTTTGCCGCTCATCATCGTATTCCTGTTTGCCCAGAAGTATTTTATCGAAGGGATTGTCACCTCGGGGATCAAAGGCTGAATACGGCGGCGCGTCATGGATGTCAACGATGATCGATGTGGGGGATGGAAGATGAAAAGAACGGGCTATCGCATTGCCGCCATTCGCGCCTATGTTGTGGAAGGCGGAGGTGCGGACTATCACGATCAAAGCGGGGAGCATTGGATTGTGCAGCAAATTTCAACTCCGATGAGCATCTACCCCGAGTATAAGGAAACCCGCACCAGCTTCGGGATTAACGTGCTCAAATCGATTGTGGTCGAATTGGAAACGGATCATGGCGTGACCGGCTTTGGCATCTCCACGGGGGGGTATCCCGCCGCCTGGCTGATCATGAATCACTTGAACCGTTTCGTGGTGGGCCAGCCGGTGGAGAATGTGGAGAAAATCTGGGATCAGATGTATCGCGCTTCCCTGTTTTACGGCCGCAAGGGCATCGTGATGAACGCCATCTCGGCAGTGGATTTGGCGCTGTGGGATTTATTGGGGCATCTGCGGCAGGAGCCGGTATACGCCATGATCGGCGGAAAAGTCAGGGACGAGCTCGTGTTTTACGCCACAGGCCCGCGCCCCGATCTGGCCAGGGAGATGGGCTTCATCGGCGGGAAGCTGCCGCTTCGCTACGGTCCGGCGGACGGGGAAGAAGGATTGCGCAAAAACATCGAGTCGGTGGCGGATATGCGCAATCGTACAGGCGACGATTTCTGGCTGATGCTGGATTGCTGGATGTCGCTGGATCTCCCCTATGCCCAACAGTTGATGGACCGGTCCGGGGAATGGGGCTTGAAGTGGATCGAGGAGTGCTTCAACCCGGACGATTATTGGAGTTACAGGGAGCTTAAGAAACGATCGGGCAATCGGATGATGGTGACGTCGGGGGAGCATGAAGCCACCCGTTACGGGTTTCGCATGTTGATGGAATTTTGCGATATCGATTTGATTCAGCCTGATGTTGGCTGGTGCGGCGGCTTGACCGAGCTGATCAAAATCGGCAATTTGGCGGAAAGCTGCGGGAAGCTGATCGTTCCGCACGGCAGCGGCGCGTACAGCTATCATTACGCGATCACGAAGACCAACAGCCCGTTTTCGGAATACATCATGATGAGCCCGGATGCCGCCAGCGTCGTGCCGCAATACGATCCGCTCATTCGGGACGAACCGATGCCCGTCAATGGGCGGATCAAGGTGGACGACAAGCCCGGCTTTGGCATCGAACTGAATCGCGAAGCCGGACTGATCGCCGTGCGGTCCGGGGAAGATCTGGGAAGGAGACCTGGCAAGTGAGCGAAGACATCAATGCAAAGAAGCAAAAGCCCAATATCGTGTACATCGTCATGGATGACATGGGATTTTCCGATTTGGGGTGTTACGGCTCGGAGATTCAGACGCCGCATCTCGACCGGTTGGCGGAGAACGGGCTGCGTTACAACAATTTCAACGCGACCCCGGTCTGCTCGCCGACGCGCGCCTGCCTGCTCACCGGCCGCAACCATAATTCGGTCGGAATGAGCACGATCGCGCACTTTGACCTGGGGGAAGGTTCCAACGTTCGGGGGCGCATTACGCCCGCGGCGGCGACGGCCGCGGAAATCCTCAAGCTGGACGGATACAGCACGTTCGCCCTGGGCAAATGGCATCTCGCCCCTTCGCATCATGTCAACCCGGCCGGCCCATTCGACCATTGGCCGCTCGGCAAAGGCTTCGAACGATACTACGGCTTTCTCGAAGGCTTTACGGACCAATATGCGCCTGAGTTGGTGTATGACAATCACATGATCAACGCACCCAAAAGGCCCGGTTATCACCTTTCGGAGGATTTGGCGGATCATGCGATTCAATTTGTCGCCGATCAGGTGTCCGTTTACCCGGAGAAGCCTTTCTTTCTCTATCTCGCGTTCGGCGCGATGCATTCGCCGCATCAGGCTCCCAAGGCGTACATCGACCGGTATGAAGGGATGTATGACGACGGATGGGACCGCATTCGCGAGCGGAGATTCGCCCGCCAGAAGCAGCTCGGCATCATTCCCGCCGACGCCGAATTGGCCCCGCACAACCCCGGCGTGAAAGCCTGGGACGGGTTGTCCGCGATCGAAAAACGCGTGTTTGCCCGTTTTATGGAAACGTACGCGGGCTATCTCACGCACACCGACGAGCAAATCGGACGCGTGATCCGCTTTCTGGAATCCGTCGGGGAGTTGGACAACACGCTGATCGCTTTTATTTCCGACAACGGCGCAAGCAAGGGAGCGCTGGAGGGCTTTACGAATTACATGAAGTATTTCAACTACGAGGAAGAGCGGGCGGAGGATCATCTTGCGCTTCTGGACGAAATGGGGGGCCCCGACACGTTCCTCAACTACCCTTCGGGCTGGTCGCAAGTATGCAATACGCCGTTTAAATACTACAAAATGGACACCCACAATGGGGGCGTGCGCGTTCCGCTGATCCTCCATTGGCCTGAAGCCATTCGCGATCGGGGAGGCATTCGCGGCCAATTTCATCATGTGATCGACATCACGCCCACGATCATGGATCTGTTGCATATTGCGCCGCCGCAAACGCATCGGGGCGTTCAGCAGATGCCGATCCACGGAATCAGCATGGCCTACACCTTCGATGACGCCGAAGCGGCAACCCGACGCCAAACGCAGTATTTCAATTTCAACGGGAACCGCGCGATTTGGCGGGAGGGCTGGAAGGCCACGGTTCATCATGAGGAGGGCGTTCCCCTTCACCAGGACCGATGGGAATTGTACCATGTGGATCAGGATTTCTCCGAGATCCGCGACCTGGCGGATCAATGCCCGGAGAAGCTGCGCGAATTGCAGGATGTGTGGTTTACGGAAGCGGGAAAATACGACGTGTTTCCATTGATTGAGAACCATCGCGACATGTTCGGCCTCGTCAGCCTGGAGTCGCCCGCCAACCGGAATACGTTCGTTTACTATCCGGGGTTGACGCATGTCAGCGCCAAGGCCTCTCCGCCGATTGTCGATCGATCCTATACGATCGCGATTCCGATAGAGAGAAGCGGCCAAGGCGACGAAGGCGTGCTCGTCTCCGCGGGCACGATAGACAGCGGTTATACGCTGTATATTCTGAAAAATCGCCTGGTGTATGAGTACAATTACGTGGGTACGGTGTACAGGATCGAATCCGATATCGAAATGCCCGCCGGGCGATCCACGGTGCGGTTCGAGTTTAAGAAGACGGGTTCCTGCGAAGGCACGGGTCGGCTCTATATCGACGATCATCCGGCGGGCGAGGTGTATATGCCGAAAACGCTGCCGGTCTGGATCACCTATCGCTATCTGGAGGTCGGCGATGACAGTTCCAAGCCGGTCAGCCGCAGCTACCGCGAGAAGGACGGGTTTTCTTTTGCGGGGAAAATTGAAAAAGTGGTGTTTCGCCTGGAAAACGACAAAGGAGGAATATAGGCTTGAAAGCTCTAGTATGGACGGCGCCTGAACACATGGAGATGCATGAGGTCGAAATGCCGCGGCCCCAACCCGGCGAACTGCTGGTGAAGGTGAAGGTGGCGGGCATTTGCGGCTCTGAAATCGAAGGATACCTGGGACATAACAGCTTGAGGATACCGCCGTTGATCATGGGACATGAATTCTCGGGCGTGGTGGAGCAATGCGGCGAGCAGGCCGACCGGTTTCACGCGGGCCAGAACGTCACGGTCAATCCGTTGATCGCCTGCGGCCGATGCGACCGCTGCCGCAATGGCAAGCCTAATTTATGCGATACCCGATCGATCATCGGGATTCACCGTCCCGGCGCTTTTGCCGAATATGTGTGCGTTCCCGAATCCAGCGCCTGCCTTTTGCCGGAGGACATGGACTTATTCAGCGCCAGCTTGACCGAGCCGTTGGCTTGCTCGCTAAGAGCGGCGAGAAGGGCGTTGGAGCATCATCCTTTGGCGAATGTCGTCGTGATTGGAGCGGGGGCGATCGGCTTGCTGTCGGCCATGGCCGCCAAAATTCTGGGTGCGTCGAAGGTGATCGTGATGGACACCAACCCGGAGAGGCTGGAGCGCGCCGCGGCGTGCTGCGCCGATGGCACGGTGAATCCAAGGACGGAGGATGTTCCTTTGCGCACAAAGGAAATAGAGGGACAACGGGGGGTGGATGTCGTCATCGACGCGGCGGGCTTCCAGCCGACCCGGGAACTGGCGGTGCGCCTGCTCAATCCCGGCGGGACCTTGATGAACATCGGTCTCGGCATCGATGCCACGACGTTGCCCGTAAATGTGCTCATCCGCTCCGAGATCGCGTTGCTGAGCTCGTTTTGTTACGACCGCCAGGACTTCTATGAAGCTTTGCAATTGCTTGCCTCGGGCAAAGTCTCCTACCGCGGCTGGACCGAAGTTCGCGATTTGAGCGAAGGGAATCGGGCGTTTGCGGATTTGGTTTCGGCCAAAGTGGTCAACGGAAAAATCTTTTTAACGCCCGGAGCATGACGAATCGCCGGCAATCGGTCCGCGCCGGGGCGGAAGAATCGGGCCGCGCCGGCGTGAAAGAATCGGGTCACGTCGACGTGGAATTGGACCGTACCGGTACGGAATCGGGTCACACCGGCGTGAAAGAATCGAGCCACGTTAGCGTGGAATGGACCATGCATGTACAGAATCGAGCAACGCCGGGGTGAAGTTGGACCGTACCGGTACAAAAAAGAAAAAAGGAGAAATCAGGGGAAACGATGAATCTTGCAACGACTGTTTCGGGGGAAACGATGAATCTTGTAACGACCGTTCCGATTGAAGAGGCGTACCTTTCAAAGCTTCGCGACATTCTTCCCGATCTCGTCATCCACAATTGCTCCAACGAGCGGGAGGCGGCCGGTCATCTGGCTTGCGCTGATATTGTGATATCGGACCATGTAAGCTTCAGCGCGCAGTCTCTGGCGTTGTCTCCGCGGTTGAAATGGCTGCAATTATTGAATGCCGGGGCCGAGAATATGCCGCTTCAGGAGCTTGGGCAACGGGGAATCCAGCTAACGAACACAAGGGGCATACACAAAATTCAAATGAGCGAGTATGCCTTCGCCATGATGCTGGAGCATACCCGGAGAATGCCCTACTATCGTGATCTGCAAAACCGCAAGGTGTGGGAAAGCGGGTATATCGGCGATGAATTGTATGGGAAAACGGTCGGTATAATCGGAACGGGATCGATCGGAGAAGAAATCGCCGGGAGATGCAAAGCGTTCGGCATGCGGGTAATCGGTTTAAACCGCACGGGGAAGCAGATTCCTTTTTTCGATGCGATCATGACCTATGCGGACATAGACAAATTGCTGGAAGGAAGCGACTATATCATGGTACTGCTTCCGAATACGAAGGAAACGAACCAGTTGATCCGCCTGCGCCATTTTGAACAAATGAAACCGACATGTTATTTTATCAATATGGCAAGGGGACAGGTCGTGAATGAACAGGATCTCATAACGGCGCTGCAAACCGACATGATCGCCGGCGCCGCGTTGGACGTATTCGAGCGGGAGCCGTTGCCCGCTTCCAGCCCTTTGTGGAATATGGAAAATGTGACCGTGACGCCGCACCATGCCGGTGCGACCCGCCATTATAAGGATCGGGCTTTTGAAGTCATTTGTAAAAATTTTGAGCTTTTCCTGCGCAATCAGCCGTTAAACAATTTGATTGACACGCGTGCGGGCTATTGAACATGGAGATGCCCCCAATGGCGGAGCGCGGGGACGAGCGGCCGGGCTTCATTCTCGTTTGATAGCGCGGACTCGTTTGATAGTGCGGAGGCGCGATCGTACGCCTGAAAGTGTGGCGAAAAACGGGCGGCCCTGTGTCAGCCCGGGCGTCGGCTCCCGGTCGCGGATCGGGCCGCGCTCCGAACTGTAGAGCGGCCACGTTCCGGGCACGTGAACCGTTGGCCGGACCGCGTACGGGCCGCCCGTGGAGTTGATCGCGCGGGCGCACATGCCGCTTGATATGAAAGCGGGCCAAATTTTAACCTTTCAGGTTAAAATACCTGCAAAAGTGCATCTATTTTCTTCGTGAACGAACGATGGAGAGAAATACCTGCAAAAGTGCAGGTATTCTTCGTTCAGTCCCTCGTTTGTGGTGCTCAGCCCTAAAATACCTGTATTTTCTGCAGGTATTTTCCTTGCATACCCGAAATAGGCGACAAAAAGATGCGCTTTTGCAGTTATTCGCATCAAATGGCCCCGAAACGCCGATGGCCAATAGCCGGGAATTGCAAAAGGTTTTTCATTTGGTTTGGGGATTGCGTTTGCAAATACCAAATATGGACATCAGCCGGCTTATACGCAAAATGGCCCGGAAATGTGGTGGGAAACTGACGACTCCACGCTTGGGCATGGATTTTCGGCCACTGTTGTCCACTGATTTTCCGGTTTTACAGCCCGTTTAGGAAGAAATACGAGGATAATGACGATTGCCGCCGTCTATTTGAACATGGACGTTTTTTCGCATTCGTCTGTTTGGCGAAAATAGCTTATAATAGAGTCGAAGCAGCTAGAAGGATGGGGGTCGCCCCGTTGAAACGGGAGGGTGAAATTTTGAAAATTGTAGTCGCACCGGATTCCTTCAAGGGGTCGATCAGCGCGAGGGATTTGTGCCGGGCTGTGAAAGCGGGGGTTGCCCGCGTGTTTCCGCAGGCGGAGGTGGTGGAACTGCCCCTGGCCGACGGCGGAGAAGGCACGGTGGAAAATATGGTGTACGCCACCGGGGGAAGCTTGGTCAGAGCAACGGCCCGCGACCCGTTGGGCCGCCCGGTGGAAGCGCAATACGGCGTGATGGGCGATGGGCAAACCGTGGTCATCGAGGTGGCCCAAGCTTCGGGATTGCCGCTGCTCGGCGAATCGGAGCGCAATCCGCTGACCGCCAGCAGCCGCGGCACGGGGGAACTGATCCTCGATGCGCTGGAGCGGGGATACCGCCGCTTTATTATCGGTTTGGGCGGCAGCGCCGTCAACGATGGGGGAGCCGGGATGATGCGGGCGCTCGGCGTCGAGTTTCTCGATGCCTCCGGGCGTCCCGTCGAGGAAGGCGGAGCGGGACTTGCCCGGCTGGATCGCATCGATGTGTCCAAGCTGGATTCGCGCGTCGGAGAATCCGAGTTTGTCGCGGCGAGCGATGTGACCAATCCGCTCTGCGGCCCGCGCGGCGCTTCCGCCGTGTTTGGACCGCAGAAGGGAGCCACGCCGGAGATGGTGGGGACGCTGGACCGGGCCCTGCAACGCTACGGGGAAGCGATCGAGCGGCAGTTGGGGCGCGCGGTGGCCGAGCAGCCGGGCGCGGGCGCGGCGGGCGGCATGGGCGCGGCGTTGGCCGCTTTTTTGCGGGCGGACGTCCGCTCGGGCATCGATATCGTCATGGAGCTGATCCGGTTCGAGGAGCGAATCGCCGGCGCCGATTTCATTTTGACGGGCGAGGGCAAGCTGGATGAGCAGACGCTGTCCGGCAAAGTGATTGCCGGCGTTAGCCGCCGGGCGCGCAATCAAGGCGTTCCGGTGATCGGGATTTGCGGGACGACGGATTTGAGCTACGAACAGGAAGAAGAACTGGGCATCGTCGCCGGTTTTTCGATCGCGCCCGGTCCGTGTTCGTTGGAGCAAGCCATGGCCAATGCGGAAAAATGGACGATTCGGAGAGTCGAACAGATGATGCGCCTGTGGGAGACGTTCGGTCGATGGCAGGAACATCGTTTGGCGGAACGAGCGCAATGATGGAGCGGTCAGCCCGGATTTGACACAAATGAATGGACAGGAAGGGTGCTTGCGGATGACTGTAGTGGACAAGCTGGAAACAACGGTGGGATTTATCGGATTGGGGGTCATGGGCCGAAGCATGGCCGCCAACCTGATGGCGGCGGGGTATCGTTTGGTCGTGTATAACCGCACGCGATCCAAAGCCGACGAACTGGTGAAGTCGGGAGCCCGCTGGATGGATTCGCCGGCGGATGTGGCGAAGGCTGCGGATGCGATTATTACCATCGTCGGCTATCCGCGCGATGTGGAGGAAGTGTATTTGGGGCCGGACGGCTTGATTCGCCATGCCAAATCCGGCGCGTATTTGATCGATATGACAACGTCCAGCCCTCTGCTGGCGCAAAGAATATACGAGGAAGCGAAGACGAAGCGGGTCCATGCTCTGGATGCCCCGGTGTCGGGGGGCGATGTGGGCGCGCGCGAAGCCAAGCTGGCGATCATGGCGGGCGGCGACCGGGAAGCTTGCGAAGCGGTTCAACCGCTGTTTCGGGCGATGGGACAAAACGTGGTGTATCAAGGTCCGGCGGGCGCGGGACAGCATACGAAAATGTGCAACCAAATTGCGATCGCCTCCAACATGATCGGCGTTTGCGAAGCGATGGCCTACGCCAAAAAGGCCGGGTTGAACCCGCTGACCGTGCTGGAAAGCATCGGGTCCGGGGCGGCCGGGAGTTGGTCGTTGAGCCATTTGGCGCCGCGCATGATCGAAGGGGATTTCAAACCCGGATTTTATGTGAAGCATTTTATTAAAGATATGACGATCGCGCTGAATTCCGCAGCCGAATTGGGCCTGGAGACGCCCGGATTGAAGCTCGCCAAATCGCTGTATGAACGGTTGGCCGCGGAGGGCGCGGAAGACGACGGAACGCAAGCGCTGTTCAAATTGATCGATCGCTGACGGATCGCGGTGAAAGGGCGCAATGCCCTTTTCGCCGCCGGACGGGCTTGTTGAAGGGCGGAAAAAACGGGCGATGGGCCGGAGGCGGGTTGGAAAAACAGCCTCGGCCCTTTATGCGTTGCGCAATTTGCCCATTTCGCTGACCAGCGATTCCATTTCCGAAATGCTGAAAGTTTCTTTGCTGTTGACCCAATCGTAAATGTCTTTAATGTCTTCGTACTGTTCCAGGCTAAAATGGTTCGGCTTAATGGCTCCCGCCGCGGCCATTTTTAATTTTCGCTTGATTTCATCCACCATAAACTCCAGATTTTCCGCTGATTTTTGCGCTAAATCCACTGCATTCATCCCTTCCGTTTTCCGCTTTATTTAATGATCAAGACGGGGATTGCCGCATGTTGTACAATATTGTGGCTGACGCTGCCGAGGACGAATTCATTGATGCCGCTGTTGCC
>CAYYCV010000097.1:0-17537 GCA_964470405.1 uncultured Caryophanales bacterium | reverse complement strand
GGTGCTGTCGGACCGTTATGAAACCCTGGAAGAGTTGGTCGAGGTGTTGGGACGGTCTCCGGTCAATCACGAAACCGTTTTGTGGTTTTATGCGAAAGCGCCCCGGCCGATCCACATTCTCGCTCCCTATTTGTCGTTGATTGACGGACCGATCGAGCAGAATATGGAACAATGCTGCGGCGTGCTGCATGTGATCACTTCGATGATCCACGTCCGGAATTTTATGCTGAAGCCTGTGGAAATCCGCAAGAGCGTGTCTTTTTCTTTGACGATTAAAGAGGAATACGAGATGGCATGGGACCGGTTCTTCCAGTCGGCTGTCCCTTACGAGCAGCGGCAGGGGCACGTATTCGCGGGACCGGTCCGCCCTCCGGCGGCGGATTCGTATCCGCGGGCCGCATGGCCCGCCGCATTCGATGCGGACGCCACCGTTCCGCTGATTCCCGGATCGCCCGCTGAACAGGACGATGGGCCGGCGGAGGCGACAGGTCCGACGAGCACCGAGGCCGAGAAGAACGCGACGAGAAAGCTGCTCGAATTTTAACGAAGAAATGGTGAAATGCGTATGAATGGCGAAGGAAATCATCACAGCGATGCGCAATTGCGGGAGATATTTGCGGATATGATGCGCGAATTGCGGGCGTTGCGCGCTGAAGCGGATCGAATGATCGAAGTGTATGCCGAAGCGTCCGTGGTCAACGATCTGACCTTTATCAAAATGATTGAGGACAAATATCGGGAATTGTCGGACGAAATTGCGCATTTGAGCGAGAAAGTGGCGCGGGAACAAGAAGTTGTCTTTCCCCGGGACGGGAACGGCGGGATCGGACAGGGCGAAGCATCCGGGGGGCCGCACCGTATCTTGAAGGAATCCGTCCATGCATGACGGTGGGGAAAGGGGGATTGGCCATGGGAGGCAAGGCGAAGATATTCAATCCGGAGAAGCTGAAAACGATCTATCTGGAAAGCCGCGCTTTTGAGAAGAAGGCCAATGCCGCCTTGCAGCGTGTTCAAAAGCTGGTCAATGCGTTGAATGCGGACGATCGGGGAGGGGTTACCCGAACCGTGATCACGAATGTCGGCGATGCGGTGAATGAATTGAGGGAAACGTTGGCCAATACCGGGCGATTCATTGAGCGCAAGCTGGATGGCGCGGCCCAGTTTTCCGCCGATCGCGTAGCGTTTTCCGACTCTTCGCGCCCCAGCGGGCGGTTTCCAATATCTATAAATTAAAAAAAATAGCCCAAGGTGCAGTCAGACGCGTTCATCATACGATCCACAGGGGTGCTCGAATGCAGATATCCTTAATTAAAGAGAATGTGCTCTACACTTGCATTTTACCCGACAAGCGAAAAGGGCAATATTGGGTTGCGCAAATGAATGACGAAGGGCAGGAAGAAAGGGTCGTCGGCATCGAAGGAATGGAAGGGCAGTGGATTCTGAAATCCAACAAGCATGCCGTTCTTCTGGACGAGCAGGACCGGAAAATAAAAGATTTGGCCATCGAGCCGTTGCGTTTCTACCCGTTGCAGTTGAAAAAAACGGATGAGCGGGCGTGGCTCTATTCGGAGCCCCTTTCGAATGACAGGAAATATTTTAAAAAGCTGCGGCTTCCCGAAGAAGGCCAAATCGCGATTGGCCGCTCCAAGCAAAATGACATTTGTTTTGCGAATCCATACACTTCTTCCGAGCAGGCCGAAATGACGGTATCCGGGGGACAAGTCAGCATTCGCGACCTGAACAGCTCGAACGGCACTTTCGTGAATGGCCGCAGAATCGAGAAAAAGCTGCTGGAGCCGGGCGACACCATTTATATTCTCGGTTTGAAGATCATTGTCGGGAATCGATATATCGCGATCAATAATCCTGACGGCGAAATGACCTACAACGAAGCGCTGCTCCGGCCTTTTGTGAAGCAGGCGTCCGATCCCGCGGAAGAGGCGGGCGGAGACGACGTCCATGAAGATGATTCCGCCGTGGGCCTGTTTTATCGTTCCCCCCGGTTTAAGCGGGATATTGCCGGGAAGCATTTTAAAATCGATTCGCCGCCGGCTTTGGGCAACCAGGAACAAACGCCGATGATGCTTGTGCTCGGCCCGTCGATTACGATGGGAATTGCCGCGCTTTTCATGGGTGTGTTCACTTTGCAAAATTCGCTGAGAAGCTCCGGCAGCCTGTCGACGGCTCTGCCTTCCTTGGTGATGGCGGCCAGCCTGATCGTCGGCGCCGTTCTGTGGCCGATTTTGTCCAGACGGCATGAAACGAGAAAGCGCGAGGAACGCGAGAAGCTGCGGCAGGAGAAATATAAGCAATACCTGGAGGAAGTAAGGCAAGCGATTGCGGACGAATGCGCGCATCAAAGTGAAATCCTGCATGAAAACCATGTGACGATCGACCATTGTGTTGCCCGCATTCGGCAGCGCAAGCGCAACCTGTGGGAAAGAATGTATGGCCAGAACGACTTTCTGAAACTGCGTCTCGGCTTGGGAAGCCTGCCGCTTGAAGCAAGTATTGAATTTCCCGAGCGCAAATTTTCCATGGACGACGATAATTTGCAGGATGAGCTTTACCAACTGGGGGAAGAACCCAAAATGCTGGAAAAGGTGCCGATCACCTTGTCTCTGACCGAGGATTGGATTACCGGGGTGATCGGCAGCCGCAACAGCGTGATCGATTTGGTAAAAGGGCTGATCCTTCAACTGGTTGCGCTGCACAGCTACGATGAATTGAAATTGGTCTTCATCTATGACCCAAGGGAACACGGCGTATGGGAATTTGCCAAGTGGTTGCCCCACGTATGGCATGAGGAAGCGGGAATTCGATTCATTGCCTCCAATCCCAATGAGGTCAAGGAATTATCGTCATTTCTTGAGAAGGAAGTGGCGCGTAGGGAGGCCATATCCTCCGATGATGAACTCGGCGATGTCCGGCCGCATTATGTCATATTGGCGATGGACAAAAATTTGGCCGCCAAAGCGGAAATGATTCGCGCGATTTACAAGCATAAAAAGAACTACGGCTTCAGCGTGGTCCACCTTTACGATGAATTGATGAAATTGCCGAAAGACTGCTCGTTGGTCGTGGAAACGGGCCGGAATTTATCCAAAATTTTCGATCGGGACGATATCTCGGGGAAGCATATCGCGTTCCAGCCGGATTTCTATTTGATGCACGACGAAAGAGAACTGGCCGTAAGCCTCGCCAACCTGAAACTGGATTCCTCCGATGCGAACTACGTCTTGCCGAACATGCTGACCTTCCTGGAAATGCTGGATGTGGGGAAGATCGAGCATTTGAACGCCCTGACCCGCTGGAAGGACAACGACCCGACTTTGTCTCTGGAAGCGCCGATCGGGGTCGATACCGGGGGCGAATGGTTCAAGCTCGACCTGCATGAGAAATTTCACGGTCCTCATGGTCTGATTGCCGGCATGACAGGTTCGGGAAAAAGCGAATTGATCATGACCTACATTCTCTCGCTTGCCGTGAACTATCACCCTCACGAAGTGGCCTTTATCCTGATTGATTATAAGGGGGGAGGCATGGCGCACACGTTCACCCGTCTGCCCCACCTGGCGGGGACGATCACCAATCTGGACGGCGCTGCGGTGAACCGCTCGCTGATCTCCATTCAGAGCGAGTTGAAGCGGAGGCAGGCGATTTTTAGCGAAACGAGCAAGAAGGTCAATATCAGCAATATCGATATTTACAAGTATCAGAAGCTGTATCGGGAAGGCTTGGTTCAGGAGCCTTTGCAACACCTGTTCATCATCTCCGACGAATTCGCGGAACTGAAAACGCAGCAGCCGGAATTTATGGCCCAATTGATCAGCGCGGCGAGGATTGGACGAAGCTTGGGCATTCATCTGATTTTGGCTACGCAGAAGCCCTCGGGGGTGGTGGACGATCAGATCTGGAGCAACAGCAAATTCAGAATTTGCTTGAAGGTGCAGGAGAAGGCGGACAGCATGGACATGATCAAAAGGCCGGATGCCGCCGAGCTGTCGGCTACCGGGCGGTATTACGTGCAGGTCGGGTTCAACGAGCTGTTTGAATTGGGGCAATCCGCCTGGGCCGGGGCGCCTTACTACCCGTCGGATCGCATCGAAAAGCATGCGGACGACAGCATCGCCGTGATCGACAATCTGGGCCGGGTGATCAAGCAAGTCAGCCTGGATAAGAAGAAGCAGGCCAACCCGAATCCGGCGAAGCAGATCGACGAGGTCGTCGGCTATTTGTCCGCGATCGCCAAAGAGGAAAATATCAAGGTCAAACCGCTGTGGCTGGAACCGATTGCGGAATGGATCGTTGTGGATGAATTGCAGGACAAATACCGGGTGCCGCCCGCCCGGAAATTCATGATGAACCCGGTGATCGGCGAAGTGGACGATCCGGCGAATCAGAGGCAGCTTGTCATGCGGTTCCCGTTGACGCAAGAGGGCAATGCCGTGATCTACGGCGCCGCGGGCAGCGGGAAGACGACCTTCGTCACCACATTGCTGTATTCCCTAATAAAGGATCACACGCCGAAAGAACTGAATCTTTATATTTTGGACTTCGGTTCCGAGACGTTAAGAGCTTTCGCCAAGGCGCCTCATACCGGCGATGTGCTGCTGTCCTACGAATCGGAGAAGATCAACAATCTGTTCAAGCTGCTCCATCAGGAAATCGAAACCCGCAAAAAGCGCTTTGCCGATTACGGCGGCGATTATCATTCCTACTTGAGATCGGCTGAGGAAGAACTGGAGTCCATTGTCGTCGTCATCCATAATTATTCCGCATTTGTCGAGATTTGCGGCGACAAGGAAGAGGCGGTTGCCTATTTGACGAGGGAAGGTTTGAAATACGGCATTTATTTTGTTTTGACCGCTTTAAACACCGGCGCGGTGCGTTACCGCATCCTGCAAAATTTCAAGCTGCTTTATGTGTTGCAATTGAATGACGAGAACGATTATTCGAGCGTGCTCGGCAAGGTGGACGGCGTATACCCGTCCAAGTCCAAGGGGCGCGGCATCTTTAAATCCGATCGGGTCTACGAATTTCAGACCGCCCATATTTGCCGCGAAGCGGATCGAACGTTGGAGTATTTGCGCGAGTTTTGCGAGGGGCTTGCGCAGTCCTGGACGCATCCGGCCGCGAAGCGAATCCCCATTCTTCCCGACACCATTGACGTTGAGTTTCTAAGGGAAGAATTGAAGCGGCCTGAAGCTTCCATCCCTATCGGTGTGGAGAAAAACAGCCTGCAAGTGGCAGATTATCCGTTTCATACCCAATATATCAATTTGGTTCTTTCCCAGAGTCTGGATCGTCCCGATTTTGTTCAAGGGTTGGCGGAAGCCATCGCCGCGAAGGGGCAATCCGAGTTGATCGTGCTGGATCCGGAAGGCCGATTCGCCGGGGAGGGATCCAGACCGTACTCCTGCGTTGCGAGGGAATCCGAATTGGAGGGAGCGGTGGTTCGCCTGTTCAATACGCTGGTTTATCGCAACAATACTTATAAGGATGCCAAGGAGCAGGGGGAGGAATTGCCCGTTTTCCCTCATTTAACGTGCATGATTTGCTCCCTCTCCGGCTTGCGGAGCAGGATTTCGGAGGACGCCAGGGACAAGCTGAATGCGGTATTCGATAAGGGGGAGACGTTATACAACGTTCATTTTATCCTGTGCGAGACTTCGTCCGGCGTTGCTTCCTTCTCTTACGAGGGCTGGTTTAAATCCAGAGTGTCGCCGAATGACGGCATCTGGGTGGGGAACGGGATCAGCGATCAATATCAATTGAAGGTAACGAAATTGACGAGCGACATGTACCAGGAAATTGGCGATCGTTTCGGATATCGCGTTGCGCGGGGCAAGGCGACGCTTGTGAAGCTGATGACATCGGCCGCCGTCGGCAGGGAGGCGGAATGGGTTGGATAAAATTCTGGTCGAAATTTATTTGCCTGTTGTGGATCGAAGCTATGATGTGTATATTCCGTTTCATCTGAAAATATATGAGGTTGAGAAAATGGTGGCAAGCGCGTTCGCCGAATTGTCCGATGGTTATTTTACCTCGTCCGCGGATACGGTGCTGTGCGGCAAAGCGGATGGAAACCCGCTGGATATTAACAAATCGGCATTGGAGCAAGGGTTGCATAACGGCTCCAAGCTGATGTTAATATAAAAAATCATTTGGAAAGGAGATGGGTGAATATGGCAAGGAACATCGTGGTCGATCCGGCCAAGCTGGAAACCGCATCGCAGAAAATGGACGGAATGGCGGCAGATTATGAGAAGCAGTACAACCAGCTTTTTAGCGAAGTGGATGGGATGGGCGCCGCCTGGAAAGGCGCGGACAATGTTGCGTTCGTTTCCCAAATCAAAGGATTCATGGATGATTTCCAACAGATGACCGCGCTCCTGAGACAATACTCGGATTTTTTAAAAACAACGGCGCAAACATACAGACAGACACAATCGGAAGTTATTAATCAAGCCAAGAGACTGGCGAATTAACGTTTACGCGAAAGGAGGTTGTCCAATATGGAAGGAATCAGTATTTCCCTGGGCGAAGTTTCGAGAACTTCCGGCACGATCAGAACGTTGAATCAGGGTCTGTCCGCGAAGCTGGAAGAGATGAAGAACGAAATGAACAATCTCGCGGCTTCTTGGCAGAGCGATGCTTCCGAGTCGATCAGAAACCGGTTTAACGCATTGGCCCCCAAATTTGAAGAATATTTCAACGTGGTGGAGTCTTACTCCAAATTTCTGGATATGACGGTTACAAGTTACGATGCGGCTGAGACGAGCATCAATAATAACGCCAATGCATTTCGATGATCTTTCACAACGGTATAAGGGGCAGCGAATGCCCCTTATGCGTTCCACATTTTATGAAGAAGC
The DNA here is from genome assembly GCA_964470405.1 of uncultured Caryophanales bacterium. GTDB lineage: Bacteria > Bacillota > Bacilli > Paenibacillales > CAYYCV01 > CAYYCV01. The sequence goes on along the minus strand of CAYYCV010000097.1, from coordinate 10,659 downwards.
GGGTGGGTATTCATGGGAATCAATGTTGAATTGGCCAACGCTCAAGCCGGTACATGCAGAAATTATGCCGCGGAACTGAGGGAGCTCCGAAACAGCTTGCTTCAGTTTAAATCGGGCCTGGATCAAGCCTGGCAAGCGGAGGAAATGCAATATGTAAATGACGCCATCGATCAAATTCTTCATGAGATATACGGAGTGAGCAATCAAATAGACGAGTTGGGCGGCGATGTGATCAGCGTGGCCAACGAGATCAGACGCGAGGAAGAGGCGCTCGAAGCGGCGGCGCGCGAGGCCGCGGCGCGCAGGGCGGCCATGGAGGCCGCGGCCAGGGAAACCATCATGCGGCAATTGTTCCATTTCTGATCTTGATTCGTGGTAAATTCGGGTTCGCATGGGCGCTTTGGATGAACTTCCGACATCGTATCTCCTGTCGTTTCACCATGTCAAAACTAGGAAAGGCGGACCCTATATATGTTTAAGACTATTTTGTTGAAATGCGTACAATATTTATGCTTATTCGTTATGACGATCTGGTTGGCATATCTTTCTCCCGAGGAACCGAACATATTGCTTTACGTTCTCATCGCTCACGTCATCTTCTTTCTGTTGCTCTATTATAACTTGAAATGGATGGCGAAATATCCTATCGGTTTTTGGGGCAGATACATAATAAATGGAGAGTTGGTTGTGATCAGCATCATTTTGATCATACATGTTATCGTTTGGACAACGCAAAAAACGGTGTTTCATTCATTTAGGTATGACAAGATCGTTATGCTCTTAGTGGTCTTCGCTCTTGCCGCCTTCTGGTGGAATTTCGATCTTGTTGGTCATATAAGAAAGAGGTCTTTAAAGCCTGGAAAAAAGAGCTAAATGGAGTGTGAAGTGACCATGGCGATTCGGATTCGCGTTGACGTTGTGGACGAGCTTTCAGGGTCATTCAAGAACAATCTTTCCAAAATAGCGAAAGTACAGAGCGGGATGTCCGCCTTAAAATACAGCGTGGATTCGTCTATTTCGGCGCGCAGAAATATCGATTCAAGAATGAGCTCGGCGGTTCAATCTTTGAATTCCCTCGAAGTGCGCCTAAGAACGCTGGAATCGTTCATACATCAATCCATGGGGAAGTATGGCGATGCGGAGAATGCCATCCTGCATGATGCTCAGATGATCGGTGAAAACAGGTCTGGCCATGTGGTTGATTTAAGTAATCGAGGCGGGTACGGCTCTTATTCAGACTCTTTTGTCTTTGGCGTCCCGCTGTTTTCCAAGCTTTTAAAGGAAAATTGGCTCCAAACCATGAAAAATGCCTGGAACTTAAGTTTCGTAACGTATAAACAAAACGGAATCACCTATATTCAAGTGCTGAATGGACAAGAAAAAACCAGCGATTTAATGAAAGAAAAGTTAGGGCAAAGCGTGAATAAGGGCGCCAAATGGAGCAAGGGCTTGGCGGATAAATTAGTAAATGAAGGAATAGGACTGGGACAATGGGAAGAGGACGGATTCCGATATTTCAAAAAGTCGCATTTGTTTACCGACTCGCATATTCCGGGAATGAGTCAATATATGGATCAGCTTGGCGAGTCCAGATGGAAAGTATTGAAAGATGGGTTTGGAAGTGATTTTCAAAAAGGCTTGAATATTTCTGATGATTTTAAAGGTTGGAAAGGTGTTTCGACGATGGCGAAGCTTGGGAAAGCGGCGGGTATATTTGGCAATATCATCACTGTAGTTGATGTTGCAAATGATACTTTTATCGATCAACAAACAGGGGAATTTAAAAGGGAGGAAGGGGACGTAGTTAAATTTACTGTTGATTCAGCAATCAGTGTAGGTTCCAGTACGGCTGCCATGGCTACCGGAGCCGCCATTGGATCGCTCATTGTGCCCCCTTTGGGTACCGTAGTGGGGATTGGGGCAGGTCTTGCGATCAATTGGGCGATAAACGCAGATTGCTTTAAGGGGAAAAGCCTTGTAGATTGGACAGAGGTTGGTGCGAATAAATTGATTGATTATGCGGTAGATGGAATCGATCAGGGAGCGCAAAAACTAAAAGACGTGTCCCGGCAAGCAGCAGAAGCGCTGGGCGATGCCGCAAAGGATGTTGAAAATGTGATCAGGAGCGTGACTGCCGATGCGGTGGATCAAGTCGATGATGTTATAAACGACATTGGCAAACGCCTTGCCTTTCTTTTTTAGCGACGGGTTTTCAAAAGAAAGATGATATGTTTTGGAATTTCAAAGGAAAGCAGGAACTGGAATGTTTAAGGGATTAGTTGCAGTATGCACGCAATGTGTATGTTTGTTTGTTTTAATTCTTCTTCCTGCCCTCATACTTCCTGAGATGATTGATGTCTATGATTTATTCTATTTAACTGTCTTTGCGATAATCTATCTTCCATTGTTTTATCAACTATTAAAATGGATGGGGAAATATAGAATTGGCTATTGGAGAATGTATTTTATTAATGGATTACTTGTTACAGGAAGTTGTGTTATCATATGGAGAATTATCGATTGGGTTACGGGAAGAACGGTGTATAATTATTATCCGGAAGGAATCGTGATTATATTGGCGGGCGCTGTCCCATCGGCGTTTTTCTGGTGGAACTTCGACGTAATCAACTTCATAAGAAGGCGGTCAATGAGAAAAGCCGCGAAGAAACAGCTTACCATGCAGGAGATGGATAAAGGGGAGGCGCAACATGAGAATTAGACGCGCACCGCTGGTTTTCAACAATGTCATTACCGTCAAGGAGAGATGCGGGCTTCAGGAATGGTATTCCGCCGCCCGGGAATTCAGGAATCAAATCCTTCGAAACGGCCTGTACGGAATCGGACCGTTCATTTATCAGGTTGCCGCGCAGGGGGAAAAGGACGGAGAGGGGGATTTTATCTTTCATCTGCCGGTCAACGCCCCGATTCAATTGGCGAAAAACAGCAAATACTTTTTTTCGGAATCCTGGCAGTTGGCGGATGGTTTCGTGATACGGCACGCGGATTTGGAAGTTCCCGTCGACGAATCCTACGCCTTGCTGTCCGCTTGCGCCGAAGCGCATCATCTGACGCTGCGGGAGCCGTTTTATCATATTTATTTGGACGTTTTCGGCGGCGGCATCATCGATATTTATGCGCCTATCGCGGAGGAGGATTCCGTTGATTAATCCGAACGATTCGATTCGCTGCACGAATGTGGTCTCCAAAAAGTACCGTTATCCTTATAAAGAAATGGGCGACGCCCTTGCGGATTTCAATCAGAGGATCGTCGGGCAAGGCGCAAGTGTGAAGGGACCGTTTTTTTATTCCATTAACAATGTGCCGATGGAGAAAGTGGTCCATGGAGAATTTTTTTTGCCGATACATCAGGATCGGATCCGACTTGCGGATGGGATGTCCTTCCATAGCTATTTCAGCATCGAAAATATGATTTCTGATTTTGTGCTTGCCGATTTTGAAAAATACATGGAGGTTTCCTACCGCATTCTGATTGATTATATGAAAGATCGGCATTTGCGCCAGGCGACCCCTATTTTTCACGTATTGTCGGGAGACGCCGAGATGCCCTACATTCATGTCAAGATAGGCGTCATGCCGGAAGACAACCGTGCCGTTTGGCGCTGAGCGGAAAGGAAGGTGGGCTGAATGCTGAAGCCGGGCGACGTGATCGGGAATCGGTATGAAGTGGAATCGATGCTGGCCCAAGGCGGGATGGGACATATTTATTTGGTGCGCGACGCTAAATTGAATCATAAAGTGTGGGTGATGAAAGAGATTGTACGGATGGAGAGCAGAGAGAGATTCATAGAGGAAGCGCACATGCTGACCCGCCTGTCCCATCCCCATATTCCGAAAATCACCGATTATTTCGAACCGGACGCCGAGGGGAAATGTTATCTGGTGATGGAATACATACAGGGGATCACGCTGCAAGAGCGGATGGACCGTGCCCCGGGCGGTATTTCGTTGGCCGCCTCGATTCGGTATATGCTGGAACTGTGCGAGATTCTGGATTATTTGCATCGTCAGCCCAAGCCGGTGGTGTTTCGGGATTTGAAGCCTTCCAACATCATGATCGATGAACAGGATCATGTTCGCTTGATCGATTTTGGCATCGCCCGCAATTATGACGGGGATAAGCTCTCGGATACGGTGCAGATCGGCACGGTTGCCTTTGCGGCGCCGGAACAGTTCGATCGGAAACAGACGGACCCGAGAACCGATATTTATGCGGTTGGCGCGGTGTTGTATTACCTTGTCACCGGAGGAAAATATGTGTTCCGAAGCACGGTTCCGCCACAGGCAGAGATTTCCCGTTTGCCCGCGGAATTGGCGGATTTGCTTGAACGCTTGCTTCAGCCGAATCCGGATGACCGGTTTCAGGATATTGCGGAAGTAAACGAACGGTTGAAATCGATACAACGGAAGCTGGAGCAGGCGGAAGGGAAGCCGAAACAGACGGAAGCGGGCACAGAACGGGCGGAGGTGGATACGAGACGAACGGAACCGGCCGATCGAACCGCCGTGATCAGGCCGATGCCGGCGGAAAGGCCGCCGAACGACCGAACCGGCCGGATTTTCGATCCGGTGTCCCGGCCGTCGGTGGCGGCGGAGCCGTATTCCGCCCAAGCCACACAGGGGAATCCGGCCTTGGTGATTTATTTGCTGGATGCCAGCGGGTCGATGGGGTTGAACGACGGGGGCAAAAGCAGGCTGGAGGTGGTCACCGATTCGCTGTATGTCGCTTTGAAGCAGATGGTTTTCCGTTCAACGAAGGGCAGCCGCATTTCGCCCCGTTATCGGGTTGCAATCATTGCTTACAGCGATGAAGTGCATGACTTGCTGGGAGAAATCAAGTCGATCGACGCGTTGATGCAGACGGGCACGCTTCCCGTCTTGAAGACGTATCGTTTTACAGACACGGCCAAGGCTTTTCTGTATGCCGAAGACATGCTGAAAAGGGAGCTTCCCCACATCCAGGATTGCCCGGCGCCGTTAATTTGCCATATGACGGATGGGGTGTATACCGGCGAAGACCCGGAGCCCATCGTGCGGAGGATCAGAAGCATGGCGGTAAAGGACGGGAATGTCCTGGTGGAAAATATTTTCGTATCGAACGATCTTCTCGGGCATGGCGTGGATCAGCCCAAGCGATGGCAAGGCGTGCAAGACGATACCGTGTTCCGCGATGAATACGGCTATAAACTGAAAAAAATGTCTTCCATAATACCCGACAGTTATCGGCAGATGATGATTGAAGCCAATTACAGCCTGTCACGAAACGCTTATATGATGTTCCCGGGCTCCAATCCCGACCTGGTGTCGCTGGGTTTTCAAATGTCGGCGGCAACACCGGTTCATGGAAGATGAAGAGGATCGCGGTATCGCAGCAGGTGGAGACGGAGACGCACCCCGAGGTTCACGAAGACTGGAATTGCCGATACGGTTACGCCCGTTCGGCGGAATCCAGAGCCAGGGGGGACGTCGGGCAAGATTACCTTTGCATGGCGGCGGATCAAGATAAGTTGGTGTTTGTGCTGTGCGACGGGGTCGGTCTATCCTATTTCGGCGATTGGGCCGCGCGCTTTCTTGGAGATCATTTGTGCGAGTGGTTATGCGAAGAATTGGAGGATGCCTGCCCGGCGGTCTCGCTGCCTTCCCGATTGAACCGTTTTCTGGAACAAATCACGGCGGCTGCGCGGGAGTGCCTGCGGCGGCATGAGATTCCTTCCTCCATTCAAGGCATCCTGCGGGAGGTGCTGATGTCCAAGAAGGCGCAGGGCAGCGCGGCGATTTATGGCTGCGGGCGAATCGATCTTCCGGGCGATCGGTTTCCGGAGGGCCGGATCGTTCTTGCCGGGCAAGGGGATGTGCGGATTCGGATATGGGCGGGCCGGGATGAGAGGACGGACGATTGGGGCCGCCGCCTTCATTCGCGGCAGCAATGGAACAGCATCACCGGCCCTGTCGGCGGCCTGCCTGACGTCTACAGCGAAAGCCTGGCCCGTTGGGGGACCGGGGGCGAAGTGTTGCTGTATTCCGATGGATTGCGGGCGCTCGACTCCATCGACCGCGTGACGCCCGAGCGGCTGTCGGAGACGCTCCGCCGGGAGTCGTCGCATCCTTCGAGCGACGACATGTCCTGGTTCCACGCGCGGTGGGATTTGCCCGGCGGAGGGCGATAACTTCACGGCAAAGAGAGGGGATACTATGGGGTTTCAAACGCAGGTCAACGCCCGAATGGCGATCAGTGGCACATCGTACGCGATCGGCGAGCACCCGTACGCGCCGGGGATGCCCTACGGCCAGGAAGGGCGGCAAGGCACGGTTTATTTGCTGCATGATGCTCAGACGAATCATAAAAAAGCAATGAAAGTGTTTCGTTCCAAATTCGTCAATCCTTCGATGGTTCATAGCACGCGACAAATTGTGCAGTTTGCGGGAATGACCGGGCTGGCCGCGTGCGATCGCTTCCTGATCACACCGCAGAACAACGCCGAATTGCTCGCGGTCGAGCCCGATCTGTTATATGCGGTGGTGATGCCCTGGATCGAAGGGCCGACCTGGCTGGATATTTTGCTGAACCAGCGCCGCCTGACCCGCAGGCAAAGCTATACGGCCGCGTTTGCCCTGGCTGAAATATTGGTCACCATGGAGCAGCGCGGGCTGGCGCATTGCGACCTGTCGGGGCCGAATGTCATGCTGCCTTTGCTCCGCGAGGACAAGGCCAATGTGAAATCGTCCAACTTCGTCCAATTGATTGATTTGGAGCAGATGTTCGCCGCCCAGATGGAGCGCCCGGATCCTGCGCCGGGAGGCTCCCCCGGGTATGCGCCGCGCCGGAAGAAAGCGGATGGCTTGTGGAGCGGCCAGGCCGATCGTTTTGCGGGCGCCGTCCTGTTTGTGGAAATGTTGGGGGCCTGCTCGGACGCTTTTGTGTCGAGCGCCTGGGGCGAAAGCTATTTCGATCCGAACGAATTGCAAACGCTGTGCGAACGGTACGATACCATGCGGCAAATCATCCGTTCCACTTGGGGGGAGAACGTGGCTTCCCTTCTGGTTCGCGCTTGGGAGAGCGACGATCTCGGCCATTGCCCCACCTTCGGGGAGTGGATGGTGGAACTGTCCAAGGTGGACCCGTCCGCCTTGAAGGAGCCGGCCGGTCAGGCGCTCAAGCCGCCATCGGCGCCCGGGCCGTCGGCCGAATCCGGGCCGAAGCGGGAGGCAGCGCCGGAGCGGGCGAAGGGCGCGGCATCCGCCAAAGGCGTTGCCGATGTCGGAGCGCTCCTCAAGCAAGCGAAAGCGTTGGAGCAGCATGGGAAGTACAAAAAAGCGCTGGAGCTTTACCGATCGATCCGTGCGCAAAATCCGCATGCCGGCATAGCCAGAGAAGTCGAGATCGCCATTGGCCATGCGGAGGAGCAACAACGCAGCGCCGTGAAGCTCAATTTTGCGCTGATCGCCCGCATGTTCTTGAAGCAATTTACAAAAATAGCGGTCGTCCTTGTCATTCTTGGCGCATTGGGAACGGGCGGGTACTATGCGTTTTCCTATGTTAAAGGATGGATCGAGCATGGCCCCGCTCCAACGAAGGCGGAAGTTCGGCAAACCAATGCCGAGATCAAGCGGCTGGAAGACGAGATCAGCCAAAAGAACGCGGCGATTGCAGGATTGGAGAAACAGATCGAATCGCTGAAAAAGCCGCTGTCCCAAAGACAGCAGGATTTGGTTTACCAGTTGGACGATGACTATGAGAAAGTTCAAAAATGGGCCGGTCCCGATTCGGGCGAAATCGCCGATCCGGATCGGAAGACCTTTGAGGCGGCCGAGGCGTATATGGGCCACCTGTTCCAATATTTGCAATTGTCGGGCGGGCTGGACCGGCGGCTGATGGAACAAACGAAAGTGATTCAGGGGTATTATTTCCCTTATCTCTACAATCGAGAGCGAAATGCCCAGCTTAACCTTCAATTTTTCAAAGCCTATCAAGACAAGTTTTCGTTGCAGCCGACTGAATAAATAAGGGATCCTTCCGGGAGGTAAACAATATGATATTCGGTTCATCCTTGGGGCCATACATAAAAAAAGCATTTCAGGAGAAAGCGTTTCAGACGAACATCAAAAAAATCGTGGAACTGCTGTCCGACGATCCACGGGTGTCAAATATGGATGCCGTCGTATTGGGGCCCAAGGATTTTAGCGGGACCAAAGGAAGCACGTTGAGTTTGGCGGTTCAAAGCAGGCATCCGGCCATCGGCGTCATTTTTTTCTATAGAAAAGATAAAGAAGCCGAACTGATCGACGGCAATGTCGAAAAAATCAAATTGGACAGGGTATTGCCCGAGGATGTCAAGCGGGCGGTAGACCGCGTGATCGAACTGCATGCGATCGGCCGCGATCAGCGGGTGATCGAATCGGCGGATAATAGAATATACGGCGACGACAAGGAGGAAGGACCTGTTGCGCGCGTGGAGGCGGCCGCCGATGAAGCGGCTGTGTCCCTCGAACCCGAGGTGAAGGAAAAAACGTTGGAGCAGAGGATTGGGGAGATCGGGCAGTTTGCGGATTTTGACTATTTCAAAACCGTCCTCGACAAGGAAAGCGTATTGAAGGAATTGAAGGACAATGTGCAATACGCGGAGGTCGTGAAGCTGCTTGAGACGTTGGACCGGCGGATTGCGGGAATTTTTGCGGATGCGTCCGTTCCCGCCGAAGCGAGATTTGAGCAAGTGAAGCAAATCGCCATTGAGCGTGCCGCCCTGCAAGGGCTGGAGAACAGCCTTGTGGCGGATAAAGTCTCGTCGCTGATCCGCGCGATCGTGCAATCCGCGGAGGCCACGGTGGACAAGCGCATAGCGGATATTCGGGAAGCTCTGGATACGATCTCCCATACCAAACTAATGTACGAGGATCAAGAGCAATTGAAAGTCCTGATCGAATCCCGCATGCACCTCCAAATGGATTTGATGGAACTGTCCAAAACCATGATCGAGCTCTATCGGGCCATGGACAGCAACGTCGACGACCTGCTGCATTGGATGGGCGACAAGGGCCCCACCCGCAACGACTATGTCAACGAATTGCTGAAGCCGATCGACGGTGCCTTTTTGCCGCAAAATATGGCTGCCGTAGCCAATAAGCTCATCGGCGATCTGCGCAAGAGCGAGGTCACTTTTTCTATCGCGGAAGATAAAATAAAGAGCATGATCAGCCTCGTTTTCAAGCTGTGTGAAGAGGACGCCACCATTATCGAGTATCAGCAAAAACTAATTCAACTGCTGCAAACGCAAAGAGTGGAGAATATCGTGATTGTGGACAATGTGATCAAAAACGCGCTGCGCCTCTTTGTGGGGCCTGCGCATACGGGGCGGACCGCGACGGCTTTGACCTGGTCGGGCATCGTTTCGCGCAGGCACAACACGTTGCTTATCGACCTTACGGGAAATGCCAAGCTGCGGCAATATGGCGTTGAAACGGTAAGTTTGACTCAATGGATGGACGAGCGGCTGGAAAGGCCGTTTTTGTGCGTGGAAGGGGACCTGGAGAACGATTTGCAGCGAGCGGATGAGATAGTGGCCGAGCTAAAGACGAGAATGAATTATTATCCGCACATCCACATGATTTTGGATACGGCCCAGGTGGAGTTGTTGAACCGCCTGGCGTCATCGGCTTTGGCCGTGCATTTTATCACCGATTGCACACCCAGAGGCACAAGCCTTCTGAAAGAAGCCGTGGAGGCATTCCAAGGGGACAATATTGCCCGGAAAGTCATCCTGATTGACCCGCCGATCGACCCGATTCGCATGGTAACGAGCCTGTCGATCGATCCGCTCACGACCAAGGTCATTATTCTGCCCAGACTTCAATATATTCGCGCTTGCTCGTTAAACCGAACCAGACCGTACGACAGCAGCGAGGTCGTGGAAGTGTTTGAAGAAGCGTTCAGATAAAGGGATGCGGGCCGGGATGGCGTTGATGCACCCCGCGCTTCGGGTGGGAACGAGCAAGTGTTTCAAAGCGTTCGCCGGGAATAAGTGTGGTGCACGGCAAACAAGCCGATCACGAAGTATGGTGACAAAAGCGGCACAGGGGTTGGGCGTGAGTTGGAGGAACGTCGAGGGCCGCCTTTGTCCGTGGATTTCTTTCTGAAATAAAAGGCTGCAAATCGGGAAATCTGCGGACGATAGCGATCGGAAACCCACGATGTTGGCCTGAGGTTTGAAAACACGTCCTAGCGAGTTGCAAGATCGCGCCAGCATATTATGCCCGCCTATCAAAATAACATGACAGTTTTGCCGGGCTTCCCGGCCCCCCTCCCCACAGTACGGGGAAGGGGGCCGGGCGTGCCGCGAATGTCCCTGCTGCGAAGCAGCCGCACCGCACGTTTTCCCGCCGCGCTTACCAGCCCAAATAATAATTCGGGTCCAGCCAACTGGGCCAGATCATGCCGAAATGCTCTTGCAGCATTTTTTCCGCCACGCAAAACGCTCCCTCAACCCAGCCCTGCTGGTCCGAATAGGCTTCGCCGCAGATGAATATCGTTTCGGCCGGATCGGGCTTGCGCATGTAGGGCATGACGTCCTTGACGGAATACCCCGCTTTCCATGCATGATAGCCCCCGCCGTAGGGGTCGAGCGACCAGTCTTTGTACCATGTCAC